>CAIYSZ010000034.1 GCA_903928965.1 uncultured Pseudomonadota bacterium | reverse complement strand
GTTTTCCACAATTTTCCAAAAACATCTCAGTCAGTTGATTTTTATAGAAATTTTATACAAGTCAGCTGACTGACTCTTCCCCAAAGTTCTATCAAAAACGCCGCTTTTCTTGGCATGATTACACCAGAATTACACAGACATCTTGCCAACGTACCGCACCTCATTAAGCTCTTTTCTCGCGATAGATCAACCATTGAAACTTGACTAAACTTGACAAAATGGTATGATATGCAATATGGAACAAAGACTAAACAAGACATTATCAACCAAAAAATGACTGAAGGCGGTCTATCACAGACAGCGCTAGCAGACACCCTTGGCGTATCGAAAGAAGCCGTATCACAATGGCTGAATCACAAATCTTTCCCTCGCCCGAGCAAACTTTTGCAACTTGGTAAGCTGTTTTCCCTCAGCTATGATGAATTGGTCTGCACGGATGATAGCATGGAACCAATTGTCGCTTTTCGTAAAATGAGAGGTACGAAGACCAAAGATCATCATATAGAAAAAGCCAGGGAAATCGGACGGTTCTTGAAAAATCTGACACCCTTTTTACCTTTTGATCAGTTTGAAATGCCGCCCTTTCTCAAAAGTCCGGTCAATGATTACGAGTATCTGCAAAAAGTCGCGCAAAAAGTCAGGCAAGATATTAACTTAGAGGCAGAGGCAACCGTAGACTTTCAGCATTTAATTCGCCGTTTCAATGAGCTGCAAACAGTGTTGATTCCAGTACTCTGGGGTGATAAAAAACGTCATGAAAATGCCCTGCATATTTTTTTACCCGATTCAAAAACCACATGGGTTTATTTGAACCTGGATGTCAATATCCATGATTTTAAATTCTGGATGGCGCATGAGCTGGGGCATTCGCTCACACCTAATTTAACTGGTGAAGAAGCCGAGGACTTTGCTGATGCTTTTGCTGGAGCTTTATTGTTTCCTCAAGCGAAATCTGAGTTAGCATATCGAGAAATTTCAGCGATGGATACTCATTCAAAAAGAATCAACAAACTTTTAAAATTAGCTGAACGTGAAACAATATCGCCATATACCATTCATCTTCAACTCCAAGCCTATGCTAAGCATCATGCAAAACCTTTGCTTGAATTAGAAAAAATCGATGGCGCGATAACCAATTTCAATAAGCAATATCCCAAAGTCAGTAAGCTGTTGTTTCATGCTGACGCAGAAATAAAAGCCGCGGATTATATTCACTGCATTACTGAAACATTCGACACCTCCATTTTTGATGTACTCCGCAAATACATTAAGGAACATCACAAAGGCCCCGGTATTATCCAGGCCATTTTAGACATGCCTCTGCTTGATGCTCGGAGCATTTACGCAGAGTTGACCTGATGCCCAAGCAAAACAAGATTCTGGTCGATACCAATGCCTACCTCAGACTGGCGCAAACGGTGCGACCTCTTTTGTTTGTTCCATTTGGCGATCAGCAGTATTGCCTGTATATCATTCCTGAATTAAATGATGAGCTTGCCCGGCACCGCCTGCAGCTTAAGTTTCCCTGGATAACAGAGCAGGAGTACAGAGATAATCGGCAATTTTCCCCTAAGATCAGCAAAAAACAAAAAAAGGCCATTGCAGAGAATTTTGACTTCATTTGGCGCAACATCCAGACAGAACCAGGGCCTTCACGCGTTGATGCGCTGTATCTCGCCTACGCACTGGAATTGAATATTCCCGTCGTCACCGATGATCAAGACATGAAAAAAGTTGCAAAGGAATACGACATAATAGTCATGCCAACTATCGAATTGCTTAAAATTATGTACGATGCTGGTCATGTGACTCTATCAACCGTTAAAGGTCTGGTAGAGTACTGGCGTTACATCGAAGACAAGCCAGCAAATCTTGATGCTGATTACCTGAAGTTTTTTGGCGCATGAATAATTAAACATCATTAAACCAATCCAAGATGCTCTGGCGGGTTTGATTTTTGAGGATGACTTTTTGGTGTCCGATGTCGACAGCTACCGTCGATTCTTAACTTAACCCATTGATATTACAAGGTTGCCGCCATTTCTGCAAATTGGGGTTGCCGCGGGAGAAGAATGTGTTTATGTTAGAGTCAGCGATGCGCAAGACCTTGGGAGTTATTTATGAATAGCACGACATTAGCCGCGCACGACGAGAAGATCAATTCGCTGGCCTCAACGCGCAACAAGGGTTTGCCGTGCTGAGAGAGCCATCGCCTAAGGAATTGCCGTTTGATCTTGGCGGTTACAGACCGGACCTGTTGGCCACCAAGGGAGATACCGGTCTAATTATTGAGGTCAAGACATCGGCGTCGCGGATTTCCGTTGACCGCTTTCTGTCTCTTGCGTGGGAGATTTCAACGCATCCGGGGTGGCGTTTTTTGCTGGTGACATTAGAAGACGTCGATTCGTCCTGGACTCCGACGACCAGCCATGAATTACCTGCTTGGCCGCAACTGGAGACAAAACTACGCCAAGCGCGGGCTCTGATTGCAGAAGGCGCTATTGAACCCGCGCTGCTGTATCTTTGGAGCATATTTGAGGCGGCGCTAAGAAAGCGGGCAATTGAGCAAAATATCCCCGTTGAGCGGCTGCCCGCCGCAATGCTGCTTAATCATATGTATTCACAAGGTGAAGTTTCGGTTAACGATATTGATCTGCTGCGCGAATTTATGCTTAAGCGCAACCGGATAGCGCACGGCGGCAATGAATCAATTGATCTAACCTGGGTTACTCAAATTGTTGAATCCGTTAATCGTTTAATGGCGGGTTGGGGTGGTCAAGATTCTTTAGGCTAAATACTGGTTCCAATATATTCCAAAACTTGCAAGACGTAATGTAAGGTGACTGATGCGGTTCGCTTTGCTCACCGGCATCCTACGGGTTTTAGCTCGGCATTCAATAAATGTTCGGTATTAATGGTTAACTGTGATTACTTATGATAAAGGGAATTAGTCTTATTTCCGCCGCTTTTTGGTTGGATGCTGTATTTATATCCGGCTTTGCGCTTCTATTTTTTATCGGGGTTTATGCCCTGCTAAATTTATCGCCTTATACCTGGGTGGATATTATCCATGACGACGCCTATTATTATTTGGGCGTGGCGCGGAGTATGGTGGAACGTCAGACTAGCAGTTTTGCGCCGCCGTTCGCTACCAATGGTTATCAGCCGTTATGGCTTTGGTTATTGAGCTTACAGGCTTTCGTGTTCGGCACTGGAACGCGGGAATTGGTGTTGCAGGCTTACACGCTGAATTACGGGTTTATTCTGGCGTTTATATTAATGTCCAGGCGTTGGCATGGTGCGGCGTTTCCGGCGGTGATCGCGGTGGTTTCGTATGCGATTTCGCTGTTAAACGGCATGGAGTCGGCGATGATGCCGGCGTTTTTTTTGTTGTTCATGCAGGCCAAAGGCTGGCGCGGTCGCGGGATTTACGCCTGCTTGTTGTTTTTAACCCGGATTGACGCCTTGGCGGTAGTTTTCGCCCGCGACGTCTATCGGGTGTTGTTCAAGCGGGAATATTGTTTGCGGCATTATTATATTCTGCTGCCGCTGGTTGCGCTGTACTTAGCGCTGAATTATGCTTTGTTCGGTATTCCGGTTCCGGTGTCCGGCTTACAAAAGTCTGTCGGCATGGTTTTAGGCGAGAACTGGCAAACCGGCTTGGCTTATTTGCTTACTTTAAAAACCAGCGTGCGCTTGTTTTTTTGCCTAGGCGCGGCGGTGTTATTGCAAACCGCCAGGTCGTGGCGCTTTGCGTATGCCGAGGAAATTTTTGTTTTAACCTTAACGGCCTTGGTCTACGCCGCCTATTACGGCCTATTATCCGGGTGGCCGGTATGGCATTGGTATTATTGGCCGTCGGTGTTGCTGATTTATTATTTGCTGCTGGAGTCCTGGCGCGAGCTGCGCAGCTTGTGGCCGGCCAGCAGTAAAAGAGATATTATGGGCATTGCTTTGTTGTTATTGAGCATGGCCTATACGGTGAAGAGCTCGATACAAACCATGGAAGGGCAGTTGGGATTGTTGTCGGAACCGCCGCGGGACAGTCATATCAGTTTTGGCCGGCAAAACGTTAAATTAGCGGACTGGGCGCGGCTACAAGGCTTGCCGAAAAACACTTTTTTTGCGATGGGCGACAGGGCCGGCTCCTTGGGTTTTTTCCTGGGCGGGGATTTTAGATTTTTCCATGCCGAGGGTTTGGTGGGGGATGCTGAGTATTACCGGGCCATGAAACAGGATCAGGGCTTGCGCTTTGTCAACGCCTTGGATGTGGATTATTGGGTGGCGGAACGGGAAAATTATTTAAAGACGGGGGATGTGATAGGGGTGATAGAGCCGGTGCAGGCTTTATCGGCGCATGTGGGCCCGTATATGCTGTGTTTTCCGAAAAGCGCGATAGTCTTGGATCAAAGTTATGCGCCGGATAAGTATATGGCGCGGCATGAATTAGAGTATCGTTATGTTTTTGATTTTAAAAAACGCGTGGAATGCCCGGCGGAATTGAATGACGAATTCGAAGAGTTGAAAAGCCATTACGGCGGGGTTAGGACGTATTCCTTGCCGGTTGAAGTGCGGGGGTGATATAACCTTTCAAGAAACTCGTCCCTGCTTGTAGTCATAATCCTGGTCAGGATCAAGTTTACCAAATAAGTCAATAACTTACAATTGCTTGCGCCGATTGATAAACTCTTTCAACTGTAAACTAATCGTACCTGCCGTGCTACCGTGCCGCTGTTGTGTCTCTAGGGTTTCGTTTTGGACTTGCGCCAGCCGTAGCCTTGGGTGATGACGTACAGCACCGGGACGAAGGGGATGGCGAGCAGGGTTGAGGATAGCATGCCGCCGAATACGACGGTGCCTATGGCTTGTTGGCTGGCGGAGCCGGCCCCGTTGGCGTAAAGCAAAGGCATGACGCCAAGGATGAAGGCGAACGAGGTCATGATGATGGGCCGGAAGCGGCGGCGGGTGGCTTCCACGGCGGCATCAATCAGCGGCATGCCTTCTTGCTGCAAATGACGGGCGAATTCCACGATCAGAATCGCGTTCTTGCAGGCCAGGCCTATCATTAATATCAACCCGACTTGGGTATACAGATTATTATCAAAGCCGCGCAGCATCAAGGCCAGCAGCACGCCGACCAGCGCCAGCGGCACCACTAGCACCACCGCCAGCGGGCTGCTCCAGCTTTCGTATAGCGCCGCCAAGACCATGAATACCAAGGTGATGGACAGCGCATAGATGAAATAGGCTTGGTTGCCGACCAATTTCTCCTGAAACGAAGTGGCGGTCCAATCATAGCCGCTGCCTTTAGGCAGCACGTTTTGCGCCAATTGGTCCATTAATTTCAGGGCCTCGCCGGAACTGAAGCCGGGCGCGGCGGCGCCGTAAATTTGCGCCGCCGGATACAAGTTATAGCGGGTCACGACTTCCGCGCCTAGGGTGCGTTTGACCTGCAACAAGGTGCCCAAGGGGACCATTTCGCCTTGCAGGTTTTTGACGTACAGGTTTTTGATGTCGTCCGCGTCCAAGCGGTAAGGCGCGTCGGCTTGCACGTAAACCTGGAACACTTGATTGAATTTGTTGAACAAGTTGACGTAGCTGGAACCCAGGTAAGATTGTAAGGCCGAGAATACATTGCTCAGCGGAATGTTCAAGGATTCAACCTTGGTGCGGTCCACGTCCAGATAAATCTGCGGGCTTTTGGCGCTAAACGTGGTGGTCAGGTTGCGCAAGGCCGATTGCGAGTTGCCGTCGTGGATCACTTCATTGACGATTTTTTGCAGCTGCGCCAGGCCCAGGTCTTGGCGGTCTTCGATCATCATTTGAAAGCCGCCGCCTTGGCCGAGTCCGCGGATGGGCGGCGGCACCAGCACGATGGAGAAAGATTCCTCAATCGCGCCTAGGCCTTTGCGCAAGCTGGCTACCACGTTGTCTTGGCTTAATTCCTGACCGCGTTTGTCCCAGTCCTCATAAACCACGAAGGTGGTGAAAAAATTGGACACGTTGGCCCCGTCCAGAACCGAAAAGCCGCCGATGGTGACCCAGGCGCTGACGCCGGGGGTTTTTTGCAGAATGTCGTCCACTTTATCCGAGACTTTTTCCACCCTGGGCTGGGCGGAGGCGTCCGGCAGTTTGGTGACCACAATGGCGTAGCCTTGGTCCTCGGTGGGCAAAAAGCCGGTCGGGTGGATGGAGAACCGCCATAAGGCGGCGACGATAATGACGAGGAACACGCCTAGCATGCGCCAGGGGCGCGTCACCATCCAATGCACCAAGCGCACATAGACATGCTCCACCCAGCCGTAACCGCGGTTGAAAATGCGGAAAAAACGGTTCGGCCGTCGGCTGGGGTCCATGGGCCGCAGCCACAGCGAACATTGCACCGGTTTAAGGGTCAGGGCGTTGATGGCGCTGATGATGGCGGTGGACGCGATGACCAGGGCGAACTGGCGAAACAGCTGCCCGGTGATGCCGGGCAAAAATGCCGCCGGCAGGAATACGGCGCTCAGCACCAGGGTGATGCCCATCACCGGGCCGGTGATTTCGCGCATCGCCTTAATGGTGGCCGCCTTGGGTTCCATGCCTTGCTCTATGTGATAGGAGGCGTTTTCGACGATGACGATGGCGTCGTCGACCACGATGCCGACCGCCAGAATCAAGGCGAACAGCGTCAGCAGATTGATGCCGAAGCCCAGCATGGCCATGGCGGCGAAACTGCCGATGATGGTCACCGGCACGGTAGTGGCCGGCACCAGCGTGGCGCGCCAGTTTTGCAGAAACACCACAATCACCACCAGCACCAGAATGCCGGCCTCGAACAGGGTTTCATAGACGTCGTGAATGGCGCTGCTGACGAATTTAGTAGTGTCGTAACGGATTTCGTAGCCCAGGCCCGGCGGAAATTCCTTGCTCATGTTGACCATGGCTTGCTTGACCTCGTCGGCCACGTCCAAGGCGTTGGCGCCGGGCAGGGTGAACACCGGCAGCACCGCCGCCCGGTGGCCGCGGGCCGCCGCGAAGTTGCTGAAGGCTTGCCGGCTAAGTTCGACCCGCGCCACGTCGCGCAGGCGCACGATTTCAGCCGATTGGCCGCGCGCGGTCTTGAGTACGATGCTTTCAAATTGCGCGGCGTCGGTCAAACGGCCCAGGGCGTTGACGGTGAATTGAAATGACTGGCCGTCCGGCGCGGGCGGCCCGCCCAGTTGTCCGGCGGCTACTTGCAAATTCTGGCTTTGAATGGCGTTAATCACTTCTTGCGAGGAAATGCTGTAATAACGCATTTTTTCCGGATTCAACCAGACCCGCATACTATAGGAACCCGCGCCGCGCACGGCGATTTGCCCGACGCCCGGCAGCCGGGCCAACGGGTTTTGCAGGTTGATGACGGCGTAATTCGACAAATAGGTTTCGTCGTAGCGGTCGTCCTCGGCGAACAGTGAAATCACCAGCAAAATGTCGGTCGACACCTTTTTAACGTTCACGCCTTGCGGTTGCACCGGGGCCGGAAGCTGCGGCAAAGCGGTGTTGACCAGGTTTTGCACCAAGGCCACCGAGGTGTTCAGGTCGGTGCCGACTTTAAAGGTGATGGTCAGGGCGTAGCTGCCGTCGCTGGAGCTGGTGGAGGACATGTAAAGCGAGTTTTCCACGCCATTGACGGCTTGTTCGATGGGTATGCCTATCGTACTGGCCACGATTTCGGCGCTGGCGCCGGGGTAGCGGGCGGTGACCTGAATAGTGGGCGGCACTACCGGCGGGTACTGCGACACCGGCAGATTCATGAAGCACACCGCACCGATAATGATGGTGATGATGGCGATGACGTTGGCGAAGATCGGCCGATGTATGAAAAATTCCGAGATCACGGCGCTACCGATTGGGTTGCGGTTTCAGAACCGGATCCAAGTCGGACCGGATTGACTTTATTGCCGGGTATCGCCCGCATCAGGCCGTTGACGATGACCCAGTCCTCGCGGCCAAGGCCTTCGGTGACGACCCGGCGGTCGTCGACTTGCGCGCCCAGCTTGACCCCGCGCCGCTCGACCACGTTGTCGGCGTTGGCCAGCAGCACGAAGGAGCCCAGCTGGTCGTAACCCACCGCCGCGTCGGGAATCAGCAGCGAATTTTTAGCGGAATTCGGCACTTCTACCCGGACGCGGGCGAAGAGGCCGGGCAATATGCTTCCGTGCGCGTTGGGAAACACCGCCCGCATCAACAAGGTGCCGGTGGTGGGGGTAACGGATATGGCGGTAAAGTCCAGATTTCCGGGGTGCGGATAGCCTTCATCGCCGGACAAGCCGAGCAGGGCGGGTATCTTCATTTTTTCGGCTTCGCCGGACCCCAGTTGGCTGCGTTTGATGACTTTCATCAAGTCTATTTCATTGATGGTGAAATAGACGTAGATCGGGTCGATTTGATTGATTTGCGCCAAAGGCGTGAATTCGCCGGCCCCGACTAGGTTGCCTGGGTCTTTGTTCCGCCGGTCTATGCGGCCGTCGAACGGCGCGGTGACCTCGGTATAGCCGAGGTCAAGCAGGGCGAGATCGCGGTTGGCCTTGGCCGCGGTCACGGCGGCCTTGGCATTGTCTACCTGGTAACGCCAATTGGACAAATCGGTTTGCGCCGCCGCGTGTTGCCGCACCAGTTCGGTGAAGCGGTGGAATTCGGTTTCGGCGTGTTGCAAGCTGGCTTGTTGCTGCAATATTTGCGCCTCGGCTTGCTCCAGCCGCGCCTTGTAGGTGTCTTGTTGAATTAGAAACAGCGGTTGGCCTTTTTTGACCTTGTCGCCGTCATGAAAAAACACGTTTTGCAAATAGCCTTGCACCCGCGCCACCAATTGCACGCTTTTGATCGCTTGGGTATTGCCGGTGAGGTCTAAATATTCGGCGACCTGTTGTTCAACCGGTTGGCTGACCTCCACCTTGGCCGGCGGCGGGGGTACGTAGGCGTTTTTTTCCGAACAACCGGCGGCCAGCAGTAGGCAGGTCAGTGCGGCTAAATAATGTTTGTTCATGGTTTGCTGTTCTCCTTACCACACTGGCGCGCGAAAGCCGGCCGGCGTGCCGATGGGCTCCGGCTTCGGTTGGCTCGCGGTATTCAGTAAATCACCCCAATTGGTGCGTTTAGCCATTTGTTGCTTGATTTCTTCGGGTACAAAGTCTTGGCCTTCGCGGATTTGCCAGCCGCCGCCTAGGGCGCGATAAACGCCGACCAGATTGAACGCGATGTCGCCCAGGGTGCTGGCCAGATTGTCTTGTTCGCTTAACAGCGCTTGTTGCGCCGTCAACACGGTGGTGAAATCGGTGGTCCCCTCGCGGTATTGCAGGATGGCCAGATCCAGCGAACGTTTAGCGGCGGCGGTGCTGTCGGCCAGGGACCCGGCGCGTTCGTGGGAGCGCAGATAGGCGACCAGATTGTCCTCGACCTCGCGTTGCGCGTTTAGCACGGTGTTTTGGTAATTGATCAATTGCGCTTGCAGGCGGGCGTCTTGCACCCTGACCTGATTGGTGATGATGCCATAGTTGAAAATATTCCATTGCAAGGTCGGGCCGAAAGCGGTGGTGCGGCTGCGCCATTGAAACGCGTCGCCAAGCGAGAAAGCGCCGACGTCGCTAGACAGCAAGCCGAAGCTGCCGGAGAGCGACAGCGCGGGATACAGTTGCGCCTTGGTCATGCCGATGTTGGCCGACTGGGCGGCGGCCTGATATTCCGCTTTGCGCACGTCCGGCCGCCGGCGCAGCAGTTCGGCCGGTATGCCGACCGCGACTTGCATCGGCGGGGCCGGGATTTGGCTGTCGCCGCCGAGTAGATCCTCGGCTTTTTGCGGCGGTTTGCCCAATAATACGCTCAGGGCGTTCAAGCTTTGGCGGAGCGAGATTTCCAGGTTGGGGATAGAGGCCTGGGTGTTGGCCAATTCGGTTCTGGCTTGCTCGACGTCGCGCTCGGAGGTGGTGCCGCCTTGGTAGCGGATTTCCGCGATGTTCAGGCTTTCTTTTTGAGTTTCCACGTTTTGCCGGGCTATGGCCAAACGTCTTTCATAGGCGCGGATGCGAATATAGGTTTGCGCCACGTCGCCGATCAGGCTGACCAGGGCATTGTCGTAATCGGCAACCGCGCCTTGCAGCGTGGCGTCGGAGGCTTCAATGGCGCGGCGGTATTTACCCCAGAAGTCTATTTCCCAGCTGGCGGTGAGGCCCATTTGGGTTTGCGTGTAATCGAAAAAATGCGCGAACGCCGCTTGATAAGCCCGTTGGCTGAGATGATTGTTAATTAGGTTGCCGGTGACTTGCTGGGTTTGCGGATACAACGCGCCTATCGCGCCGCCGAGTTGGGCGCGCGCTTCCAATACCCGCGCCCCGGCGACGCGGAGCGTGAGATTTTCTTTATAGGCTTGTTCCACCAGTCGGTTGATGGTGGGGTCGTTGAATACCGTCCACCAATCATTGCCGCTGGGTTGGCTGGTTTTCAGGTGTTCGTCCTCTGCGTCCAGCCATTGCGCGGCGACGTCAACTTGCGCCGGCTCGTAGTTGGGGCCGACATGGGCGCAGCCGGACAGGCCGATGATGAGCGGCAAGAAACGCGATAAACGCCGCTGCGTAATTTTAAATGGCCGGTTATTCGGCTGGCAGGTGTTCCACATCAATGGTCTTTTCAAGTTGGTTGGTAACTGGGTAAGCCACGAAAAACGACGGTTAAATTTAGACGGAACGGTCCGTATACCTTGAGATTGTTAAGAGTACTAAAAGTTCAGTAATGGTAATAAAAATTATTATTTTTGGGCGAACAAAATTGATATGGCTTTGCCCTGCAATTTTTCATTGCCTTGGGTCGCGGCTTCCAGGCTTTGAGCCGGATTGGTAATGGCAATGCCGGCTTGTGTCAGCTTCGCGCTAGCTTGTTCTATGGAAAGGCCGGTGAGCGGCGCCACGCTGGTCAAGGGGGCGCGCAAAATGGCTTTGAATGCCAGCATCGGCGGCGGGCCGTTATTTTGATTCGAGAACGGTATAAATGAGCCGGCCAATGCCAGCAGAGATAAGCCGATAATGCTTCTTCCCAGTATGCCGTTGCTAAGATAGCGTTTGAAGGAGGTCCAATTGAGCGCCGCATGAGCCACAACCGCCACGACCATGATCCAGCCGCCCCATTCGTGCATTGTTTTGCCTAGCCAGGTGGCAAGATGAAAAAACATTAACAGGCCGGTCACGCTCATCAAGGTGAACAGTCCGATGGTTAATGGCGTGGCCCATGGGCGGAGTGTTTTCATAGCGCCGGTTCCTTGAAGGTGTCGATTGCGTTAAGAAATTTTTCAATTAAAATAATCAGTTGCCTGGATTCTTTTTCCGTCATGGCGGTCGCGAGCAGTTGGCCGTCATGGGCCAATATTTCCGCCAGCGCTTGCTCGATCAGCGCCTTGCCGGCGGAGGTCAGCGCCACCGGTTTGCCGCGTCGGTCTTTGTTACTGGTTAATCGCGTCACCAAGCCTTTGGTTTGCAGCGCATTCACTACCTTGGTCAGGCCGCCGGAAGAAATCAGGAGGGCCGAGTACATTTCCGTCGGCTGCAGGGCGTGCGGCGCGGGTTGGCTTCTTAAAGCCGCCAATACTTCAAATTCGGTGAAGCTAATCGCATGATCGGCTACCAAACGGGCCGCGCCGTTCTGCAATAAATGGCCGCAGCGTAAAATACTCATCATTAAACGCGAAACCGGCGTGACCGAATCCGGCCAGTGGCTGTCGCGCGCCGCCAGGATGGCGTTGATTTTATTTTTCGTCATAGAGGCGGCATTGCTATGGGTTGATTGAATTTTATCTTTCTAGAAAGATAAAATCAAGCGTTTTTTGTTAGAGTGGGTTAGGGCCGGACTTATCCGGGCTTTGTTCCTGAGATTGCCTAGGAAAAATGCCTGATCTTGCGTCGCGCGCGCGCGCTGGATGGAAAATCGCTTATGATTAGACGGCTTAAGGAGGGCCGCCAAGGCCTCGGTGGTTGGCTTGGCAATGAGGTAAAAATTTGGAGAGTTTCAGCCGTGACCTAGGGTGGAGATAATGTCTTGATAAGGCCCAGGTTGCAATAAATTCAAGCGATTGATTAACTTTTATGAGGAGAAAAAAGTATGGAATTTTTGTTATCTTCCACCGCCCCTAAAATTGCGCTGAGTGCGGCGGGCGTGTTTTTTATGGCCGGCCTGTTGACCGGTTTGTGGAAATATTTGTGTATTCGCAAGCATCCGGACGCGATAGCGCCGCATTACGTCAATATCGCCCACCGGGCGGCGTTGATGTACGCCTTCGCCGCGCAGTTGCTGGCGGTGTTCGCCGCCTTAAGCGCGTTTCCGGATTGGTTGAACACCGTGGGGGTGGTTTTGCCGTTGGCGTTTTTCGCCATTGCTATTTTGCACTATATCAATCTTGGCCGCACTACGGATACTAATAATAGTATTCGGGATTCGGCGGATCGGAATAAGGATTATTTTATTTTGAATTTGCTTTCGGCGGCGGAGATTGGCGGGTTTTCTATTTTGTTGGTTGGGTTTTTTGTTAAGGTTTGGGGGTGATTGTTAATCTTTGGGAGAATTCGGCGGTAAGTCCGTGCTCCTAACGAAAACGCTACCTTTTCAATGTCCCAACTAGCTTCCAACTTAAGCCGGAACAGTTTGTTTTTTGTCATGGAATCACAGTTTAGGTTGTTGGCTGCCTATACGTTCTTGGCAGGCGAGGAAGGCTATCCGCGAGACGCCGTAAACCCCTCCATGGGGGCTTGATGCCCGCATCCATGCGTGCAACACTCGCTACTAGCCTTCCTCGCCTGCCAAGACCTCAAGTGATTGGTGATCTTAGGGTTGTCTCGGCTTAAGACATACCATTACACACAAATTTACATACAACTTTTTTAGATTAATAAAAAATCAATGGATTACAAAAAGCCGATTTTGGGATAAAAATGTCTGTTTGTGCGTCAAAGCCCGCTATTTCATGGGCCTTTAGGGAAAGAGAAGTGTCGTTAAAAGATTACCGGTACCAACTTTATTTCCATTTTTATCTTTTGTAGCGTTATATTTCGGATCGAAACTTCCCTTCTTATTTCCGTTTTTATCTTTAATTGTTTGTACGCCGTGACTATCTGTGGATATCGTACCTATCTTATTTCCATTCCTATCTTTCAAAACTTGATCAGTCATGTTTGTTTCCATATTTATGAGTTGTTTTGTAAGTACACCTATACGCGCTGGTTGACTGGCAGGAGGTTAGATGCTTTCGTGATGCCATCGGTTTCCGCGTTTGTATTCTAGAGACTTCAACGTGTAAAGTAAACGGTGACATCTGTTTTAAAAACTAAATAGCCAATGTCTTCGATACCTGGATTCCCGCTTACGCGGGAATGGCGTATTGAACCCGCTGTATGTGGGCCGAAGAGCTCGGTTTAGAACGGAATATCATCATCAAAATCATCAAACCCGCCCGCCGCGCCGCCGCCGGGGGCCGGGCCGCCTTGGTTTTCATAGCTGCTGACCGGCGGCGCGCCGGCATCGCCATAGCTGGTTGTGCCGCCGCTTTTGCTGTCTAGCATTTGCATTTCCTCGGCGATGATTTCCGTGGTGTAGTGCTTAACGCCGTCTTTTTCCCATTGGTTGGTGCGGATGCGACCGGCGACGTAGACAAGCGAGCCTTTTTTTAGGTATTCACCGGCTATTTTGCCTAGGCCGCCGAAGAACACTACGCGGTGCCATTCAGTGTCTTCCTTGCGTTCGCCGTTTTTGTCCTTCCAGCGGCGGCTGGTGGCCATACGAATGTTGGTAATGGCGTCGCCGCTGGGCAGGTAGCGGACTTCGGGGTCGAAGCCTAGGCGGCCGATTAGCATGACTCTATTTAGCATTTTTGCTCCCTTGGTGTGGATAACTGTGCGCCGGCCTTCATTGCCAGCGGTTTAATAATTGGTTTAGCGCGGCTTTGTCCAGGCTGTGGCTGTCTACTTTGAGGTAGGCGGTATTCTCTTCCGGATGCAGGCGCACTTCTTCCACCCCCGGCTCGGCCAGCAGTTCGGCGGAAAAGGCTTCCAGTTGTTCGGGGCGGATGTTTTGCAGCGACAGCAGCAGGTTGGCCCAGTAACGCGGCGGTCGCATGAAGCAGGCTACCAGCAGCCAGCTGGCGGCGACGGCGGCGGAGAAGGCGAATACGGCTTCCGGGCCGTAAGCGCCGTACAGCCAGCCGCCGCTGGCTCCGCCGAGAAAGGCGCCGATGAATTGGGCGCTGGAGTATATCCCCATGGCGGTGCCTTTCAAATCGCCGGGGGCGGTTTTGGAGATCAGCGAGGGCAGGGTGGCTTCCAATAAATTAAAGCCGCCGAAAAACAGCCACAGGCAGGCGATCAATCCGGCCAGTTGCTTGTTTAGCAGCAGCAGACCGATGTTGGCCAGGATGATCACGCCGATGGCGGCCAGGAATACCGGTTTCATGCGCCGCTTTTTTTCGGCGACGATGATGAACGGGATGATGGCCGCCATGGAGGTAACCAAAATCGGCAGGTAGACCAGCCAGTGCTGGCCGCTGTCCAGGCCGGCGTCGCGCAGGCGTAACGGTACGACCACGAAGCTGGCCATCAGGATCAGGTGCAAGGCGAAAATGCCGTAATTCAGGCGCAACAGCTCCTTGTTGGCAATGACGGAGCCGACTTCGGTGGGTATGTATTCGGCGTCACGGTGGATTTTGACGCGGCCGGGGTTGGGAACCACGAACAGCACCATCGGTATGGCTAGGCTGGCGAGCAGGGCGATGAGCCAGAATATGCCGCCGAGGCCAAAATATTGGGCGATGATGGGGCCGGTGGTCATGGCGACGCCGAAGGACAGGGCGATGCTGCCGCCGATGACGGCCATGGCCTTGGTGCGATGCACTTCTTGGGTCAGGTCGGCGAGCAGGGCCATCACGGCGGCGGAGACCGCGCCGCAGCCTTGGATGGCGCGGCCGAGCAGCACGCCGTAAATATCCGTGGCCAAGGCGGCCGCCACGCTGCCGATGACGAACAGAATCAAGCCGCCGACGATGACGGTTTTGCGGTTCAGGCGGTCGGAAATCAGCCCGAACGGGATTTGCAGTATGGCTTGGCTAAGGCCGTAGCTGCCCATGGTGAGGCCGACCAGTTGCGGGGTCGCGCCGGGCATTTGTTCGGTAAACAAGGATAAAACCGGCAACAGCATGAACAGTCCGAGCATTCTCAGCGCGTAGATACTGGCCAGTGAAGCGGTGGCCCGTTTTTCCAGCGCGGTCATCGGACTGGTAATATCCTGAACCTGGGTCAAAATGATCTCCTTTTTTTGCTATTGGAAGCGAATCGGACGTATATTATCAGGTTCTCAAGCATACAGGAATCAGCAGTGGCTACGATCAGCATTCGCGGCGCGCGCACGCATAATTTGCAAAATATTGACTTGGATTTGCCACGGGATAGTTTGATCGTGATCACCGGCTTGTCGGGCTCCGGCAAGTCCTCGCTGGCGTTCGACACCATTTACGCCGAGGGCCAACGGCGCTATGTAGAGTCTTTGTCGGCCTACGCACGGCAGTTTTTGTCGCTGATGGAGAAGCCGGACGTGGACCATATCGAGGGTTTGTCGCCGGCGATTTCGATAGAGCAAAAATCCACTTCGCATAATCCGCGCTCGACGGTGGGCACGATTACCGAGATTTACGATTATTTGCGCTTGTTGTTCGCGCGGGTCGGCACGCCGCGCTGTCCGGAGCATGGCGGTTCCTTGCAAGCGCAGACGGTGAGCCAGATGGTGGATCAGGTGTTGGCGCAAGCGGAGGGCGAGCGCTGGATGTTGTTGGCGCCGGTGGTGAAGCAGCGCAAGGGTGAATACGTGGGCCTGTTGCAGGAGCTGAGGGCGCAGGGGTTTTTGCGTGCGCGGGTCGATGGTGAAGTGTACGAATTGGATGAGCCGCCGAGCCTAGATTTAAAGAAGAAACACAGCATAGACGTGATCATCGACCGGTTTAAAATTCGGGATGATATACGCACCCGGCTGGCGGAGTCGTTTGAAACCGCGTTGCGGCTGGCGGACGGTTTGGCGGTGGCGGCGTCGATGGAGGACGGGCGCGAGCTATTGTTTTCAGAGCGCTATGCTTGTCCGCATTGCGGTTATAGCTTGAGCGAATTGGAGCCGCGGATTTTTTCGTTCAATAATCCGAAAGGGGCGTGTCCGAGTTGCGACGGGCTGGGGGTGAGTCAACATTTCGATCCGCAATTGGTGGTGCATAACCCTGAGTTAAGCCTGGCCGGCGGCGCGGTGCGCGGCTGGGATAGGCGCAATGCCTATTATTTTCAGTTGATTTTAGCCTTGGCGCGGCATTACGGATTTGATCCCGACACGCCGTTCGCCCGCTTGCCGAAAAAGGCGCGCGATGCGGTGTTGTACGGCAGCGGCAAGGAGGCGATTACTTTTACCTGGAATTTAGGCATGGGCAAGCCCAAGGTGACGCAGCAGCCGTTCGAGGGAGTCATCGCCAATATGGAGCGGCGCTACCGGGAAACGGATTCGCAGACGGTGCGCGACGAGTTGGCCAAGTATTTGGCGCAACAGGCTTGCACGGTTTGCGGCGGCGCGCGCTTGAATCTGGCGGCGCGGAATGTATTTGTAGCGGACTGGACCTTGCCCGGCCTCACCGCGTTGCCGATCAAAAAAGCGTGGGAGTTTTTTCACGACTTAAGCCTGCCGGGTTCGCGCGGTGAAATCGCGGCCAAGATTAATAAAGAGATACAGGAGCGGTTGGAGTTTTTGGTGAACGTGGGCCTGGATTATTTGACCCTGGACCGTAGCGCGGATACCTTGTCCGGCGGCGAGGCGCAGCGCATCCGGCTGGCCAGCCAGATCGGCGCGGGTTTGGTCGGGGTGATGTATGTGTTGGACGAGCCGTCCATAGGCTTGCATCAGCGGGATAATCAACGCTTGTTGAACACCTTGTTCCGGCTGCGCGATTTGGGCAATACCGTGATTGTGGTGGAGCATGATGAAGACGCCATCCGCGCCGCGCAGCACGTGGTGGACATCGGCCCCGGCGCGGGGGTGCACGGCGGGCGGATAGTGGCGCAGGGCGCGCCGGATGAGGTGATGGCGAACCCGGCCTCGTTGACCGGGCGCTATTTGCGCGGCGAGTTGCGCATTGAGACGCCAACCGAGACCCGCCAGCCGAATCCGGAGCGGATGCTGACGGTGCGCAACGCGCACGGTAATAATCTGCGGCGCGTGAATGTCGGTTTTCCGGTGGGTTTGCTGACCTGCGTGACCGGGGTATCCGGCTCGGGCAAGTCCACCTTGGTGAATGATACCTTGTATAACTTCGCGGCGCGGGCGATCAACGGCGCGAGTTGTTTGCCGGCGGCTTGCGACGGGGTGGACGGCTTGCAGTTTTTCAATAAGGTGGTGGCGATAGACCAAAGCCCTATCGGGCGCACGCCACGCTCGAATCCGGCGACTTATACCGGTATCTTCACGCCGGTGCGCGAGCTGTTCGCGGCCACGCCGGAGGCGCGGGCGCGCGGTTACACGCCGGGGCGGTTTAGTTTTAACGTCAAGGGCGGACGCTGCGAAGCTTGCGCCGGCGACGGGGTGATTAAAGTGGAGATGCATTTTCTGGCGGATATTTTCGTGCCGTGCGATATATGCGCGGGGCAGCGTTATAACCGGGAGACCTTGGACATCCGCTACAAGGGTAAAAACATACATGAAGTGCTGGATATGACGGTGGAAGACGCCGCCGCCTTTTTCGCGCCGGTGCCGCAATTGGCGCGTAAGCTGCAAACCTTGTTGCAGGTGGGCCTAGGCTATATCAAGCTGGGGCAGAACGCGGTAACCCTGTCCGGCGGCGAGGCGCAGCGGGTGAAGCTGGCCAAGGAGTTGTCTAAGCGCGACACCGGCGACACTTTATATATATTGGACGAGCCGACCACAGGTTTGCATTTTCACGACATTAAGCAATTGCTGGCGGTATTGCATGCCTTGCGCGACCACGGCAACACGGTGATTATCATAGAGCATAATCTGGATGTGATTAAAACCGCGGATTGGGTCATCGACATGGGGCCGGAGGGCGGCGGCGGCGGCGGCGAAGTCATCGCGCAAGGCACGCCGCGCGAGTTGGCCGGCCATCCAAATTCGTTTACCGGGGAGTATTTGCGGCGGTTTTTTGTGGATGGATGGCCGCATTAGTGAGTATCAATGTTACGAATTTAAAACCATTGACCGGCCGCTGACCATTTTGATGGCAAAGTAAAAGGCTTTTGAATCTAAATCGGCCTTGACGACCGGGAACTGTTGTCGGGGGACGCCGTGAATACATCCGTGTAGGCTTGGGGTCGGCATCCATGCCTCCCACACCCCCGCCAACAGTTCCCGGTCGCCAAGGCCTTGAGTGGTTGGATGGATTGGGGTTTGTTCAGGTGAAGAGCGGCGGCGAAGCTTTCGTTTATAGTTGGGTTGTTGATATGGTAGACTAAACGAAAGTCGTGCAAATAAAAAAAAGCACCAGTATTTGAGCATGCGGCGCGAAAAATTACCGAATTGGTCATCGACAGAAATTTACGGCGCACCATAGCGCAAATTGAATTGGGTTATGATTCCGCATAATGCATTTCAGGATGCTTGGCAATTTTTGAAGGGCTTATTCGCTGAAGTTGACCGTAAGGGGGTTATGGAAGTTTTTGGAACAAACGAATAAGACACCTTTCTTCAGATTGACACCGGCTGGCTAATGGGTGAACACCTTATCAAGTCGCAGTAAGAGATATGACATATCGGATGGTTTGTAAAATCAAACGCCAGCTTGATCCAGCGCTTCCAAACAAGCCTGAGTCTGCAAGGCAATCTCCAGTTCTTCGTCGGTGGCGACGACCAGTACCGCGGTCGGTGCGCCCGGCGGGCTGATTTGGCCGATTGGCCGCGCCGGTTTGGCGTTGGTTTTAGCGTCTATGCCGATGCCTAGGGCGCTGAGCCCGGCGCAGCTTTGGGCGCGTACCCAGGCGTCGTTTTCGCCGACGCCGCCGGTGAAGACGATGCCGTCCACATGATTCAGCACCGCGAAATAAGCGCCGATGTATTTTTTGATTCGGTAGGCGTAAATTTCCAGGGTTAAACAGGCGTCTGCGTCGCCGACGTTGGCGCGGGCGTGGATGTTGCGCAGGTCATTGTCGCCGCACAGGCCTTTGCAGCCGCTGTTTTTGTTCAGCAGTTCCTCAATGGCGGGGTAGTCCAGCCCCAGGGCGCGGTGCAGGTAGAAGGGGATGGCCGGGTCCAGGTCGCCGCTGCGGCTGCCCATGACTAGGCCTTCCAGCGGGGTGAGGCCCATGGAGGTGTCCACGCTTTTGCCCCCGGCGATGGCGGCGACGCTGGCCCCGTTGCCGAGGTGGAGGGTGATGAAGTTACATTCAGTCAGGGGTTTGCCTAGGAAAGCCGCCGCTTGCTTGGCGACATAAAAATGCGACACGCCATGAAAGCCGTAACGGCGCACGGCGTGATCGCGGTAGAGTTCGCCCGGCAGGGCGTAGCGGTAGGCGTAGTCTGGCAGGGTTTGGTGGTAGGCGGTGTCGAATACAGCGACTTGCGCTATGCCGGGCAGTTGCCGCATGGCTTCGCGGATGCCGAGCAGGTTGGCCGGGTTGTGCAGCGGAGCCAGCGGGCAGGCGGCGTCGATTTGTTGCAATACTGATTCGGTAATCAGCGTGGGCCGGTTGAAGCGCTCGCCGCCATGCACCACGCGGTGGCCGACGCCGGCCAGCGATTTTATGTCGGTTAGAAGCTCCAAGCGGGCCAGGAGTTGAAATACCACGCTTAATGCTTGTTGGTGGTCGGCGGCGGCGATGGCTAGGGTTTGTTTCACGCCGTCCGGCGCGGCGTATTCGTGGCTGGCGTCCCCGCCTATGCGTTCTATCAAGCCGTGACACAACAGACAGGTCGATTGGAGGCCGAACAGGCTGTATTTCAATGAGGAGCTTCCGGCGTTGAGGATGAGTATTTTCATGGCGCGGCGCGGCTAATGTGTTCTTGGGCTTGAATGGCGGTGATGATGACGGTGTTGACGATATCGGCGACGGTGCAGCCGCGGCTGAGGTCGTTGACCGGTTTGTTTAGGCCTTGCAGTATGGGGCCGATGGCGACCGCGTTGGCGGCGCGCTGCACCGCTTTATAGGTGTTGTTGCCGGTGTTCAGGTCCGGAAAAATGAACACGCTGGCCTGGCCGGCGACTTCGCTATCCGGCAGCTTGGTGTGAGCCACGTCACGGTCTACCGCGGCGTCGTATTGTATCGGGCCGTCAATTTTGAGGTCCGGGCGCAGTTGCTTGGCGATTTGGGTGGCGAGGCGTACTTTGTCCACCGCCTCGCCCTTGCCGGAGTCTCCGGTGGCGTAAGAGAGCATGGCGATCTTGGGTTCTATGTTGAATTTTTGCGCGGTGGCGGCGGCGCTGATGGCAATGTCGGCCAATTGTTCGGCGTCGGGGTTGGGGTTGACGGCGCAGTCGCCGAACACCAGCACCCGGTCCGGCATGCACATGAGAAATACGCTGGAGACCAGACTGACGCCGGGGCGGGTTTTGATGATTTCAAACGCCGGGCGGATAGTGTGCTGGGTGGAATGCACCGCGCCGGATACCATGCCGTCGGCATAGCCGCGCTGGATCATCAGTGTGCCGAAGTAGCTGACGTCGCCCATTAGATCGTAGGCCGAGGCTAGGCTGATATTTTTATGCTTGCGCGCTTGGTAGTAAATTTCCGCGAATTCGTCGCGCCAGGGCGAGGTTTGCGGGTCTATGATGGCGATGTTGTTGAGCTTTAAGTCTAAGGTTTTGATTTTTCGCCGGATGACGGTTTCATCGCCCAGCAGGGTGAGCGTGACCGCTCGCCGGTAAAGCAATATTTCGGCGGCGCGCAGAATGCGCTCTTCCTCGCCTTCCGGCAGCACAATGTGGCGCGGGTTGGCCTTGGCGCGTTGCAGTAATTCGTATTCAAACATCAGCGGCGTCATTTTGGGCCGACTGGGAGCGCAGAGCCGTTGCTTGAGTTCAAACAAGTGCAAATGGTTTTCAATGAAGCCGAGCGCCTTGGCGGTTTTGCGCTGGTCTTTGGGGTCCAGGCGGGGTAGGGTTTGGCCGACTTGCAAGGCGGCGGCCAGTGCGTCGCCGGCCACGGCGAGGATCGGGAAGCGGGGTTGCTCCAGGCTGTGCAGCAGTTTTTGAATCCGCGGCGCGTCCGGCGCGGGTTCGGTCAGCAACAGGCCGGCGATTTGCGGAAAACTTTTGGCGTTTTGGCTGACCAAGCAAGCGAGCAAGATGTCCATGCGGTCGCCGGGGGCGATAATCAGATCCCCGTCGGCCAGGCGGTCCAGAAATTCCGGCGCCTGCATGGCGGCGATTTTGCATGGGCCGGCCTCGCGGTGCAAGGCGTCGCCGCCGGCTAATACCGTGGCGGCAAGCGCTTGGGCGATGTTGTCCAGCGTCAAATGCTCCAGATTCGGGTCCGTGGGTATCAGCGCCAGCGGAAAGTCGCCGAGCGCGGCGGCGGCGGTTTGCAGTTCCGGGTAATGTTCCGGCGGAATTTGATTGACCACGCAGGTCAATAGCTCGCATTTACGCTCGGCTAGGTTGTGTTTCAAGCTGGCCAGATGCTCAAGCAGCCGTTCGGCGTCCAGCCCCCGCGCCGAGATGACCGGCAGCAATAGGCAGCCGAAATGGTAGGCTAGATCGGAATTGAATTCAAATTCGGCTTGTTGGCTGCCGCCGCCGAAATCGGAGCCCAGGCATAGAATGTGTTCATGCTGTTCTTGCAGGTCGCGGTATTGTTCCAGGATGCGTTTCAATAGTTCCTGGTACTGGCCGGCGGCCAAGAGTTGCCCGGCTTGTTCGCTGTCGCAGCCGTAATGGATAGGCTCGGCGGGTTCGCGGCCTTGCAAAAGGCAGGTTGGCGCATCGGAGGCGGCGTGCGCGGGCGCTATCGGGCGAAATACCCGGCAAGCGCCGGCATGGCCGGCCAGCATTTCCATGATGGCCAGGATCAGCGCGCTATTGCAAATGCTGTCGTCTACACCGGTGATATAGATGTTTTGGGCGATGCATTGGGCGTCGGCTGTGGCGGACATCGGCGATTCTCCATGAATTCGCCGCCGGCGCTAACCGGCGTCGTCGGGGGGTGTTTTAGGCTTGTTGGCTGGCCGTTTCCGTTTCCCAGCCGCGGTTTTTGTCCACCCAGCGCACGCTGAACCAGTACCAAATATTCATAGGCGCGGTCCAGGCAAACCATTCCCAGTCTTCGATCAGGAACAAGGTTTTCACCCAGGCGGCTTCGGTGTATAAGCTGGCCCAAGGTATGCAATAGGCGGAAAAAACGACGTTGGAGAGGATCAACAACATTGCTCCCTTGCGGGTTTGAATGCTGGAGAGCGCCATGTATACCCACCAGGGCGTTTTGGGATCTTTTTGCATGGTGTTTACGGGTTGGTTTAGGTTTTTATTCATTCCTTCATTATAGCCTAAAGCGGATTTTTTCGGTTTCTCCAGTAAAGAAATCCGATAACGCCGAACACGGTCACGGCCAAAAGCGCCATCATGAAGCGCGGCTCGATAATTTCCACGGTATGGTTTTCGTCCGGATATTTGAATTTAGTTAACACGCCCACGGCGGGGTCGGTAATTTCCATGCGCAGGGATTTGACGCCGCTATTCAATAATTGCACTTCGCCGCCGTCGAAGGGTTTGTTGTTGCGTTTGTCCAGGTTGATCAGCATCGGGACCAGGGATTCGTTGCTGAATGTCGCGCCTGTAATCCGTTGCGCCAATTCCTGTTCCAATTGTTGGGTGGACTTGCCCTCGGTTTGAATATGCAGCGGCGGTTGTTGGTCTAAGGTGACAATAATTTCGCCTTGGCTGGTGGTGAGGCCTTTTTTCGAGGCGAAGCCATCCAGATATTCCACGTCGGCGGCCAATACGAGATCCAGCGCCGCTTCCACGCGCTTGGCATTGAAGGCGGCTCCGTTCAGGTCAAAGCCAAGCGCTTGGTTGGTGTAGTCGCGGACGATGATGTTAGTGAACGAGAAGCCGGCTTTGTTGCTTAAGGTGAGCAGAGGCTGCTCGGCCGGTTGGTCGAGCGTTAGGCCGCGCCAGCCTGGATCCATGGGGATAAGGCCGTCGCGCATGGCGATGGCGAGTTTTTTGGCGACGGCGGCCGGCGGAGCGTCGGCGTCCATTTTGGCGGCATTGAAAAAGCTGATGCCGGTGGCGCGGTAGAGTTCGCCTTGGTCTTTGCGCCATTCCACGTTATAGCTGAAGAGTGAGTCGTGACGGCGTTGCGGCAGACCGGTATGCAGCCGCAACACGTCCGCGCCGGCGGGCGTGGCGGCGGCGGCTGGAGCGGGCGCGTGCCAAGCCAGCAAGCTGACGAAAAGGGCGAGCAATAAATGTGAGCGTTTCATGGGCGGGTGCGGGGTTAATGGCGGGATCGTATTCTTTTAAAGTTAACACATGCGGGCCGGGATGTGAAGCCATGCTAGCGGTTTGGGAAAACAACGCGCCCCGCATTATACGGACGGCCAAGTTTCGGTTATTATTAACGGCTATCGCGGCTTGGGTTTCGGGTACTCGACATGCATCAACATGACATTGGCAATTGGCGGCATGCGCATGATTTTGCGCGGATCAATGAAAAAGGCGAGGCGCGCTCAAAGTGGGTGCTGTGGCTGACGTTTCTGACCATGTTGGCGGAGATCGGAGCCGGTTTGAGTTTTCACTCCATGGCTTTGTTGGCGGACGGCTGGCACATGGCTACCCATGCGCTGGCGTTCATGATTACCATTTACGCTTACCGTTACGGCCGGGTGCATGCCGGCGACGAGACTTTCGCTTTTAGTCCGGCCAAGGTGGGCGTGCTAGGCGGCTTTGCCAGTTCCATCGCTTTGGCGGTGGTGGCCGTGATGATGGCGGCGGAATCGTCGGCGCGCTTGGTGCTGCCGGAGATCATCCGTTTCGATGAGGCGATTTGGGTGGCCGGCCTGGGCTTGGCTGTCAATTTAATGTGCGCTTTGTTGCTGGCGGGCGGCGAGCATCATCATCACGAACATCATCACGCGCATGGCGGCCATGACGCGCATGACCATGCCGAGCCGCATGCGCATCATGAGCATACGCGGGATCACGGACATCATGACCATGACCATGACCATCACGAACATCACGAACATCATGACCGGAACGTTCATCAAGACCATAATCTGCGCGCGGCTTTTTTACATGTGTTGGCGGACGCTTTTACCTCGGTTTTGGCTATCGTCGCTTTGCTGGCGGGGAAGTATTATGGTTGGAATTGGCTGGACGCGGTGATGGGTTTGGTCGGGGCGGCGGTGATTTTGCTGTGGGCGCGCGGTTTGATTAAGGACACCGCGCCGATTTTATTGGATCAAACCGCCGGGCCGGAATTTCTGCAAGCCGTACGGGGGGCGTTAGAGGCCGACGGCGAATGTATGGTCAGCGATTTGCACGTTTGGCGGGTCAGTCCGCGGCACTATGCGGCGATTGTGGTGTTGGTGACTCGTTTTCCCCAGCCGCCGTATCATTATCGGATGAAGCTGGCGGAGTTTGTGCATTTGGATCACGTGACGATAGAAGTGAATCAGTGTGCGGGAGAACATTGCGCTCCCGCGCCGATTTGAATTCGCTCCAGCGAGAGCCTCCCACACCCCCGCCAACCGTTCCCGGCCGCCAAGGCCTCGAGTGATTGGTTGATTCCGCCCAACTAGCCGTAGGATGCTGTTTCGCGTAGCGAAGCGCATCGTTTACCCGAAGCTTGCGGTTAATTAAGCCAGAGCCGATATAAATTCAACGATTTGCTCCAGGTCATTCAAATCCAGCAACGGAATAGGCGGCGGGGACAAAACTTGGTCGCTGGCGATGGCGATGATGTTGGGGTCGTTGGGGTAGAGCAGTGGGTGGCCTAGGCTGGGGCGGTGCAGTTCCAATTTCGGAATCGCGGCGTCGCGGAAGCCTTCGATGAGCAGCAGATCGACGTCGTGGCGCGGAAAAGCCTCCAGTTCCTGTTGCAAGCTTAGGTTTTGCGCCGGTTTGTGTTCTGTTATCAACGCGCGCCGGAAGGGCGAGGCTAGCATGACCGGGTTGGCGCCGGCGTGGCGGATGAGATAACTGTCCTTGCCGGGATGATCCATTTCTACGTCGTGATGGCTGAATTTGATAACGCCGACGCGCAGGCCGCGAGCGTTCAGCAACGGCAGCAGGCGGGTGAGCAAGGTGGTTTTACCGACGCCGCTAAAGGCGGCCAGACCGAGTAAAGGCGGGTAATCGTTGGGCATGCGTGAGTCGGCTAAAGTTTGGGTTAATCTTTCGGCTCGGAGGGTAAATCGAACAAGCGCCATTTTAGCGCCAAATGGGTGAGTTCGATATCATTGGTGACGCCGAGTTTTTTCTTGATGGCGTAATGATGGTTGGCGACGGTTTTTTGGCTAAGGTGCAGCAGGGCGGCGATTTGCTCTGTGCCGCGGCCGGAGGTCAATAGCCTGAAAATTTCCAATTCGCGGCCGGTCAGCTGTTGCAACGGCGAGGCGGCGGCTTGCAGTTTTTCCAGCGCCAGCGCTTGGGCAATGTCCGCGGACAAGAAGCGGCGGCCTTGGCGGATTTCGCGTATCCCTTGCAGCAGTATTTCCGGCGCGCTGTTTTTGGTCACGTAACCCAGAGCGCCGGCGCGGCAGGCGGCTTCGGCGAAGGCCGGGTTTTGGTGCATGCTGAATACCAGTATGCGGGCGTCCGCGTCGCGCTGTTTGATGCGGCTGATTAAGTGCAGGCCGCTTTGTTCCGGTAGGCTCCAATCGGTGACCACGATATCGGGTTGCAGGCTTTGGTACAGACGGTAGGCCTGGTCGGCGTCGGCGGCTTCCGCCAAGAGACGCATGTCGCTTTGTTTGCCGAACAGGGCGCGGTAGCCGAGGCGGACGATGGCATGGTCGTCGACCAGCAATATGCCGATGGGCTTAGTCATGGTCGGTCAGCGGGATTTCGGCGCGCACGACTAGGCCGTGCGGCGCGTTGAGATTTAGTTGCAGCTTGCCGCCGGCGGCCGCGGCGCGTTCGCGCATGCCGATTAGGCCCAGGCCGCCGCCGGTTGGCAAGGCGCAAGCTTGGCCATCGTCGTTTATCCGCAGGCTGGCGGCGGTTTGGCCAATGTCGAGGCCTAGTTCTATGTTTTCGGCGGCGGCGTGCCGGGCGGCGTTGCTCAAGGCTTCCTGGGCGATGCGGTATAGGGCGATGGTTTGTTCCGGCGTCAAGCGTTGTTCGTCGCCTTTGATTTTTAGTTCATAGCGGGTTTGCGGGCAGGCGCGCCGCCAGATGGCGATCAAACGGCGCAGGCCGGCGCTCAAGCCGAGTTCCTCCAATTCCGCCGGCCGCAGGCGGTTGAGCAGTTGTTGCAGGCTTTGCTGCAGTTCTTGCAGCGTCTGAGCCAACAATTCGCTTTCAGGGCATAGTGGCAGGGCGGCGGCGATGGCGTGTATGGCGGTCAGGTATTGGCCGAATTCGTCGTGCAGTTCGCGCGCCAGATTGCGTAGTTCTTGTTCCTGGGTCTGCATCAGTTTGCCGAGCAGGGCTTGGCGTTCTTGTTGCAGTTGTTGCTGCGCCGCCGCTAGTTGATTGAGCGCGGCGGCGGCGGCGTTCCATAAGGGCGGTATATCATGAATGCGGTGGCTTAGGTCTCCGGCCGCCAGTTTTTGGGTGGCTAGTATGAATTGTTGGCCGCCCAGCATTTGCCGGCGCAATAGTATGTAAGTCAATAGGCTGACCACGCCTAAGATGAGCGCGGCGGAGCGGGTTTGGCCGGCGGCGGCGCGCCAGGTTTGTTGCATGGCAAAGGCCGAATCCAGGCTGGCGTTGATTTGGCCGTAGGCTTGCCGGTTGTAGTTCAGGTCTTGCGATAGTTGCATGCCGTCGCCGAATAGTTGTTGATAGGCAAGTTCAAACCAGCGCGGATATTCCAGCGCGCTGGGGCCGCCGGAACATAGCTGCCGCGGTTGGGCTTGGGCGTCCGCCGTGTAGCTGATGCAAACGCCTTCCGTCTGGCTGGTTTGCTTCCATAGGCTGAAATCCGGAAATTGGGCGCGCGGCAGGTAGCCGCTATTCACTTGCACCAGTTGAAATTGCAAATGGGTGTGCACGGCGGCGGCGATGTGTTGCAGGGCGGCGAATTGCTGGCGGCGGCATTCGTAGATGCCGAACAGCAGATTTAAACACAGGCAGCAGAACCCGGCCAGCAAAATACGCGTTAGACAATAGTTTGCAAGATTCATGGCGTCTCGGCCCGGCGGGAAATGAGGCTATTGTAGAAATTTAACCGCATTTTGCCTACCTTCACCGCCGCGGCGGGCAATTTGCCCGGTTTTACGGGGCGATTCGCCGTCGCCGGCCGGCATGGCGCTGGATATACTGACGGCGTCTTTATTAACGGAGGGTAAGCCCATGCAAGAGATTATTGACGTCACCCAAACCTTGGCCGCGCCGGCGGAGCGGGTGTGGCCGGCGCTGGAGGCGTTCGGCGGCTTGGAGCGCTGGTTCGGCATTATTGATGCTTGCCGGGTCACCGGTACCGGCGTTGGCGCGGTGCGGGAACTTAGGTTGGGCAATGGCGAACTAATGGTGGATGTGTTGACCGCCTTGGAGCCCGCCGCCTGGCGTTTGTCTTATTTCCGCGAGCGTTTGCCGTTTCCGGTGACGGATTATCACGGGGAGGTGAGTTTGCGCGCCGTGGGCGCGGGTGAATGCGAGTTGCTTTGGCGGGTGAGTTACGAGGTGCAGGCGGATCAGCGGGATGAGATGGCGAATTTAATTACCGCCGCGCTGACGGATGGCGTGGCCGGTTTGGCGCGAGAATTGATTGGAGGTTGATATGAGAATTTTATGGTTGCTGGCTTTGAGCTTTTGGTTGGGCGCGGCGGCGGCGAAGCAGAAAATCGCGGTGTTGGATTTTGAGTTGAATGATGTGACGGCGATGCCGAATACGCCGGCGGAGATCAAGCGCACGGCGGAGTTTGCGCCGCTGTTGAAGGACCGGTTACGGAGCGATGGGTACGCGGAGGTGGTGGATGTGGATCCGGCGGCGCAAAAAACCGCGAATCACGATTTTGGGTTTTTGTTTAATAACCCTGAGGCCGCGGCCGAGTTGGGCCGCGCTAATGGGGCGGATTGGACGCTGGTGGCGCAGCATGGAAAGGCTAGTTTTTTGTTCAGTTATTTCGGGGCTTATTTGGTGAACGTGAAAACCGGCAAGGCGGTGGCGCGTTATGATATTGAGTTGAAAGGGACGCATCGCAAGGTGTCGGAACATGCGGTGAAGCGTTTGGCGGAGAAGATGGAGGGGGACATTGGGAGATAAACCCAATATTTACCAAGTCGTCGTTGATCAGAACCCATGCTTTGCCTTGGCCGCAAAGACCGTAATGCTAGCGATAGCTGCCCCTACTTCATGGCTATAGAATTGGTCCGATTTACTTAAATTACTTCTTATGCGAGCCGACGACGAAAAATTGCTGGATTTTTGCCTTGATCAAGCCTATCAGTTTGTACAATAGGCTGAACGCCGCCGGTAGCCGCTGAATCTCGAACGATGCGCCATGCTTTGCACGGCAGCATCCTACGTGTTTGTATTGGGTTGGATGGATGGCCTGTTTTTGTACAATAGGTTGAACGCCGCCGGTAGCACTAGCATGGACAGCAACGGCGCGCTGAGCATGCCGCCTAGCATGGGGGCGGCGATGCGGCTCATGATTTCGGCTCCCGCGCCATTGCCGCTGAAAATGGGCAGCAGGCCGGCGATGATGACGGCCACGGTCATGGCCTTGGGGCGTACGCGTTGCGCCGCGCCGATGCGGATGGCGTTGAGCAGGTCGGTTTGGGCGTGTTGGCCGGCGGCTTGTTGTTCGGCCCAGGCTTGTTTTAAATACAGCAGCATGATGACGCCGAATTCGGCGGAGACGCCGGCCAGGGCGATGAAACCGACGCCGGTGGCGGCGGACAGGTTGTAGCCCAAGAGATATAAAAACCAGACGCCGCCGGTGAGGGCGAACGGCAGGGTTAACATGATCAGCAGCGCTTCCCTGGCGTTGCCGAAGGTTTGATA
The DNA here is from genome assembly GCA_903928965.1 of uncultured Pseudomonadota bacterium. Classification (GTDB taxonomy): domain Bacteria; phylum Pseudomonadota; class Gammaproteobacteria; order Methylococcales; family Methylomonadaceae; genus Methylomonas. The sequence continues at coordinate 58,191 of CAIYSZ010000034.1, read as the reverse complement.
CAGCAACACGAAAATTATCAGCAAGGTAATCGGGGCCACCAGCGCCAGGCGGGCGTTGGCGCGTTGCAGGAATTCAAATTGGCCGGCGTAGCTTAAGGTCATGCCCGGTTCCAGGGTCACGTGTTGTTGAATGGCGGTTTTCAGATCGCCCGCCACCGAAGCCAGATCGCGGCCGCGGGCGTCTATGTACACCCAGCCGCTGGGGCGGGCGTTTTCACTTTTCAACATCGCCGGGCCGTCATGGAATTGGACGTCGGCCACTTGTCCCAAACTGAATTGCCGGCCGTCGGCGGCGGCGATGGGCAATTGCCGGATGTGTTCCGGGCTGTCGCGCCATTCCCTGGGATAGCGCAGATTGATCGGAAAGCGGGCCAGGCCTTCCACGGTTTCACCGATGTTATCGCCGCCGATGAGGCCGGAGATCACGGTTTGCAGTTCGGCGACGCTGACGCCGTAACGGGCGGCGGCGGCGCGGTCTATGTTAATGTCCAGATAACGGCCGCCGCCCAGGCGTTCGGCCAGGGCCGAGGACACGCCCGACACTTGCTTGGCGACCTGTTCGACTTGCCGCGCTACCCGGTCTATGCTGTCCAAGCGCGAGGCGCTGATTTTGACGCCTATGGGGCTTTTGATGCCGGTGGCCAGCATGTCGATGCGGTTGCGGATCGGCGGTATCCAGACGTTGGCCAGACCGGGAAGCTTGACCATCTGATCCAGCTCGGCCACCAGTTTTTCCGGGGTCATGCCGGGCCGCCATTGCTCGCGCGGCTTGAATTGCACCGTGGTTTCAAACATTTCCAGCGGCGCGGGATCGGTGGCGGTGTCGGCGCGGCCGGCCTTGCCGAATACGTGCGCCACTTCCGGCAGGGTTTTAATCATGCGGTCGGATTGTTGCAGAATTTCGGCGGCTTTTTGCGCGGACAGGCCGGGCAGGGCGCTAGGCATGTAGAGTATGTCGCCTTCGTCCAGCGGCGGCAGAAATTCGCCGCCTAGCCGGTGATATGGCCACAGGGCGGTGCTAAACGCCAATGCGGCTATCAGCAGCGTGATTTCGGGCTTGGCTAGCGCCCGTTCCAAGATCGGCGTATAGACGGCGATAAGCCAGCGGTTTAGCGGGTTGGCGTGTTCGTCGGGGAGTTTGCCGCGAATCCAATAGCCCATCAAAATCGGGACTAAAGTCACCGACAAGCCGGCGGCGGCGGCCATGGCGTAAGTTTTGGTGAAGGCCAGAGGGCTGAATAAACGGCCTTCCTGCGCTTCTAGAGTGAAAATCGGCAAAAAGGATAGGGTGATAATCAGTAGCGAGGAAAACAGGGCCGGCCCCACTTCCACCGCGGCGTCGGTCATGACTTGCCAATGCTCCGCGCCGGCCAGGGTTTCGCCTGGATGCCGCTTGCGCCAATGTTCGGCCTTTTTGTGCGCGTTTTCGATCATCACCACGGCGGCGTCAACCATGGCCCCGATGGCGATGGCGATGCCGCCCAGGGACATGATGTTGGCGTTGACGCCTTGGCCGCGCATGATGACCAAGGCGGCCAATACGCCTAGCGGCAGGGCGATTATAGCCACCAGCGCCGAGCGCAAATGCCATAGAAACGCCAGGCAGACCAAGGCGACGACGATGAATTCCTCAATCAACTTATCTGTTAAATTACCGACGGCGCGGTCTATCAACTGCCCGCGGTCATAAGTGGTTATGATGTCCACGCCGGGCGGCAGGCTGGGTTGCAGGTCGTGCAGGCGCTGCTTGACGGCGGCTATGGTTTCGCGCGCGTTTTTGCCGCTACGCAGAATGATGACGCCGCCGACGCTTTCTCCTTCACCGTCCAGTTCGGCGATGCCGCGCCGGGGTTGCGGGCCGATTTGGATGTCGGCCACGTCGCGCAGCAGCAGCGGGATGTTGCCGCTGAGCTTGAGAAAAATGTGTTTAAAGTCATCCGGATTTTTTAAATAGGCGTTGGAGCGCAGCATGACCTCGGCTTCGCCGAGTTCCAGCACGCCGCCGCCGGTTTCCGCGTTGGCTTGGTTGACGGCGGCGGCGACTTGGGCGGCGTTGACGCCGAGACTGGCCATTTTCACCGGGTCGAGCAGGATTTGGTACTGCTTGGCCATGCCGCCGATACTGGCGACTTCGGCCACATTGGGCAGGGTTTTAAGATCATATTTCAAGAACCAATCTTGCAGGGCGCGCAATTCGGCTAAATCATGTCGGCCGCTTCGGTCTACAAGCGCGTATTGGTAGATCCAGCCGACGCCGGTGGCGTCCGGGCCGAGGCTAAGTTTGGCGGCGGCGGGGAGTTTGTCTTGCGCCTGATTCAGGTATTCCAGCACCCGCGAGCGCGCCCAATACGGGTCCACGCCGTCCTCGAACAAAACGTAGACGAAGCTGTCCCCGAAAAAGGAAAAGCCGCGCACGCTTTTGGCCCCCGGCGTGGACAGCATGGTGGCGGCCAGCGGGAAGGTGATCTGATTTTCCACCACTTGCGGCGCTTGGCCGGGGTAGCTGGCGCGGATGATGACTTGCACGTCGGATAAATCCGGCAAGGCGTCGATGGGCGTGGTTTTGACCGCCCAAACGCCCCAGGCGGCTAGGGTCAAGGCCGCCAGCAGCACTAAAAACCGGTTGTTGACCGACCAGCGGATGACGGCGGCTATCATGGTTGCGGCTCCGCTACTTGCCCCTGCGGCAGCGGCTTGATCGGGATGCCGTTGAGATTGGCTTCGGAGTCGATGAGAAATTGGCCGCTGGCGACCACGGTTTGGCCTTCCTCCAGGCCGGCGGTAATTTGCGTTTGGTCGTCGATTTCCGGCCCGGCCAGCACTTCTTGCGCTTGGTAATGGCCGGCTGCATCGGCCAATATGACTAGGGTGCGCTTGCCGGTGCGGATGAGCGCGGCGGTGGGCACGCTGAGCGTGGTTTGTTCGGCTTGAGTTTCGAGAGTGACTTGCGCCGACATACCGGGGTGCAGACGGCCTTTCGGGTTGGGCAGTTCGATGCGCGCCGTGCCGGCGCGGGTAGCTTGGTCGAGCGCCGGAAGAATCGCGGCGACGGTTGCGACAAATATTTGATCTGGATAGGCGCTGAATTTGATCTCGGCGCGGTCGCCGGCGCTCAGGCCCCCAAGTTGCGCTTCATTGACGGCGACTTCCAGCCATAAATTGGCTATGGGGTTAATGCGGAACAAGGTTTGCCCGGCGGCGACGGCCATGCCGCCGCGGACGTCCACGCTTTGTAATACGCCGGTTTGCGGCGCGCGGATGGCAAAACGGGTTTGCGCTCGCTGAGTGCGTCTAAGTTCGCCGAGCAGAGGTTCCGGCATGCCCAATAGCATGATGCGTTGTTCGGCGGCGCGGATGAGTTCGGCATCGTTCAAGGCGCTGACCGCCAGCCATTGTTGCTGCGCCGCCGTCCATTCCGGCAGCGTCAGTTCGACCAGGATTTGCCCGGCCCGCACCTTGTCGCCGGTGGCCAGCGGCGGCATGGCGGACACGAAGCCGGCGGTTTTGGCTTGTACGATGGCCTGATCGCGCGGATTGTAGTCCAGCATGGCGCTGGCTTGCCATTGCCGGCGCAAGGTTTGCTTGCGCGCCGTGGCCAAGCGCATGCCTAGGTTTTGCGTGCGTTCCGGGTCGATGCGCAGTCCGCCGCCGAGCGCTTCGCCGGCGTATTTGGGGAGCAGTTCCATGTCCATGAACGGTGATTTGCCGGGCTGGTCGAAATGCTGTTGCGGCATCATCGGGTCATACCAATACAGAATTTTGGGTTCTGTTTTAGTCTCCGCCGCCGGAGCGGGCGTCGCAGGCTCCGGCGCGGGCGTGCGCGCCAGTTTCCAGCCGAGCGCCGCGCCGAGGCCGAGCAGCAGTAATGCGCCGCCAAGGCAGGCTAGCAAGCGGATGGCGCTCATTGGCCGGCCTCCGGCAAGGTTTCGCGGCTGTAGTTGTAATGCAGGCGCGCGGCGAGTTGCAGGCGCTGGTTTTCCAGGTCCAGGGTTTTGAGTTCGGTTTCCAGATATTCTCGGCGGGCGTTGAACACGGCGCTCAGCTCGCCTTGCCGGTTTTGCCAGTCGGCTAGCGCCAATTGCGCTTTTTGTCTGGCCAACGGCGTCAGTTGTTCGCGGTGGCGTTGAATGGCGCGTTGCAGGCGTTGGTGTTCGGCCAGATCGCTTTCCAGCATGCTTTGATGTTCCAACAAGGCGGCTTTACGTTGATCGGCTACGGCGGCGCGTTCCGCGAGTTTAGCGGCGACCAGCGGTTCCTTGCGGGTATCGGTGAAGATCGGCAAATCGACGCTGACTTGAAACGATACCATGTCGCCAAAGGCCGGGCCGCGGTGTTGATAGGCCAGTTGCACGCCAAAATCCGGGATTTTGCCGGCTTCGGCGGCGCGGGCCTCGGCAGACAGCAATTTGGTCTTGGGTTCAAACACGTCGAGCTCAGGGTGTTGGTGCAGGCCGTGGGACAATTCCCGCGCCGAAATCGGAAACTCCGGCGGCGCGCCAATCAGCATTTGCCCGGCTTGATCGCCCACCCAGCGTTTGAGTTGGACCACCGCTTGGCCGAGCCGGGTTTGCAGTTCGTCCCGGCGTTCTTCCAGCAAGACTTGGTCTTGACGCGGCGTCAGCGCATCCGCGCCGGGGCCGCCGCCGGCGAAGCGGGCGATGGCGGCCTGAGCGAAGCCTTGATTTTCTTGTTGCAAGGCGTCGAGTCGGGTCAGTTGTTTTTCAATGAGATAGCGGTTAATCCAGGCCACGGCGGTTTCTTGTTGAATTTGCAGGCGGGCGAGGCGGCTTTCCGCTTCGGCCAGCGCAAGTTGCTGGGAGGCGGCTTCCGTTTGCGCTTCCAGCTTGCCCGGGTTTGGCAGGGTTTGGCTGAGACCTATGCGTTGCATGGTCATGAAGTCGCGGCCGAGGCTGAAACTTTCCGAGCCTTGAATGGGCAGATTGTCCACGCCCAACGCCAGTTGCGGGTCCGGCAGAGAGCCGGCGGGAATGGCTTGTTGGCGCGCGGCTTCTATGCGCGCACTGCTGGCGCTGATTTGCGGGGCTTGCTGCAATGCCAATGCCTGGGCCTGGTCGAAGGACAGGCCGAACGCGGATCCCTGCCGGAGCAGGCTGAACGCCAGCCAGATTCCTCTGAGTATAATTCTCTTTGTAATCATAGATTTATTTCGGTATTTAATCATTAAGCCATCACGGCGGGGTGCGCGAGACTAGCTCGCCGCCTATGCAGCTAAGGCCGGGTATAACGGATTAAATCGAATTTTCGGGCGGACGCCAGGCGGGATAGGCGGTTAAAGGCAGGGCGGCCAATGCCGGGCCCGGCAGCCGGGTGCGATTAGGCGTGTAATTTAGGGTCGCGGCCGGGCTTTGCGCGGGCAAAGGGCTGAAATTCTCACAGCCTTGGTCGGCCTTGCAGTGTTTGATAGCCTTGTTGATAAAGCCGCCGGCATTTTTTTGGCAACAATGCGCCGCTTGCGCGTCTTGCGCGGCGGCCGGACAGGCGGCAAGCGGCGCTAGCAAGCCTGCCATGCTTTGCAGCGGCAATGCGAGGCTGATAAATAGTGATAATAGCAAGATGAGGGGTCGCATTGGCCAAGTATAGGTTGTTCACGGTGTATTTGGCAAGTATTGGAACATTAAGCTGTTATGCTAGTCTGTTTTCATGTTTGCGCGAAAGTTTTGCCGCGTCATTTTGGCGGACCGGCGAGCTTAGCGGTATGATTAAGCGGGCTGTTGAAAACCGATGATTGTTGAAAACCAAGAGGGATGGCATGCGCTTTTTGATGGCTGGGAGGATGAATTTGGGCGCGTTCGGGCGAATATCCCGCGCTTGCGGGCGTTTTGTCTGCGGATTTTTGTTTATTGCCATGGCCGTTCCGTTTGGCGGTTGTTTGTCGCCCGCGGCTTTGGATCATGTGGCGATTGCCTATAACGAGGCCGTGGCTAACGTGATGTCCGAGCAATTATTGCTGAACATTGCCCGCGCCCGGTATAACCAGCCCATTCAGTTCGCGGGGATTTCCAACATCGCCGCGACCATGAATTTTCAGGCCAATGCCGGGATGACGCCGGCCTTGGCCGGGACTAACGGCGCCATGCTGTTGCCCTCCCTGGGCGGGTCTGTGTCGGAGAATCCGACGATTAGCATTGTGCCTATCGAGGGCGAGGAATTTACCCAGCGCATGTTGACGCCGTTGGCTGACGATAAATTGACGTTGTTGTTGCGGCAAAATCTGGACGTTGATTTATTGCTGCGCTTGGTGGCGCTGGAGTTTCGCACCAACGATGGCAACGTGTTTCACAACCGTCCGCGCAACGTGGAGGATTATTCTGAATTCCGGCGCATAGGCTTGCATTTGGCGTCGATACAGCATAGCGACCAGTTATACGCCGAGCCTTTGATTTTTGAGAAACAATGGACTTTGCCGCTTGAGAAAATCAGCGCCAAGGCGTTTCAATCCTTGCAGAAGGAGTTTTCGATTCATCTTAACGCTAAGGATAACGCGTGCGTTCTGACCAAGCAAGTGACGGGACGCATGCTATTGACCAATTATGATCCGTCAGTTTTGAGCAACCAGGAACGCATGAATTTGAACGAGGAGGCGGAAAAAAATTCCCAAAATGATTTGTTGGTGGATATCCGCGCGGATTATCCGGGCGGGAAATATCCGATCCACGGAAAATTCAGGTTACGCAGTTTCAGCAATATTATGTATTTCATCGGGCGCGGTATTAGCACGGAGCCGGAATTCATGGTAAGCCCGGACCCGCGCACGCCCACGGTAAAACGGAATCCAGTTTCCGTGCTGGCGGTTAGGGAAACGGACTTGAAGCCTACGGGCGCGGAGGTTTCGGCCTATTACCGGGATAAGTATTATTCACTGGACGCCGGAGATGATACGGCCTGGAACCAGACCGCGTTTAGGGTATTGTCGCAAATTTATCAAATGACGGTGACGGAATTGCCGCGCACCGGCGTGCCGAGTATCACGATTGCGAAATAAGCCGCCAGTCGGGGCGGGAAAATCTGAAAAGCTAAACCAAATTCCTTAGTGAACCTCTGATTAAATCAGTTTTCCAAGCAAACATTGGTCTCAAGTAATTGATTTTAATAGAACTGAATTTTGAAGCAACGAATTAATCAGAGGTTCCTTAGGCCTTGGCAACCGGGAATTGAAAAAGCGCTTGGCCGATAAATTGTCATGAACAGAGGAGGGTTTACATTGATGAAAAATATTATTTTCTTGCTTGCGTGGTTGGCGCTTATGCCGGCTTATGCGTCGAATCTGGTAATAACGCCCACTTTTGAGAAAAGTATTACAAAAAATTCGCAAGCCGGGTTAGTGAAGAGCGCGGTGGATAACGCCATTACACTTTTTGAAACCGATGTTAGCGCAAAATCCTCCGTGAAAGTCAGTATTGATTTTAGTTTGACTAAGGACCCGAATGATCTAGGTTCCTCTTCGCTTGCGCCGCTTGATTTGCCTTATAAAAGCTATAAGGCTTATTTGCAGGCTTTACCCGATAAATCACCCTTTCAATCAGAGGCCTTCGCCAGCCTGCCGGCGGGGCCGGATACCGGCATCAACAATAACGCGTCGGATGTGATGCTGACAGCGGCTAACTTGGCCGCCATCGGCGATACCAAGGATTCCAAGATCGCCATCGCCGACAACAGTGGATACGACGGTTCAATTAGCGTGAATTTGGCTAACGCGTCTGGCGAAGCCGACTTGCAATCCACGGTAGAGCATGAGATTGACGAAGTTCTGGGCATAGGCGGCTGGGGTTCCGCGATTGTGGAAGGCGCTTTACCCGCGGATGTCGGGAGCATGGATTTGTATCGGTATAGCCAGCCCGGCGTGAGAAGTTTTAGCAACGATACCAATGAATCGGCTTATTTTTCCATAGATGGCGGTTACACTGAAATAGTGTATTTCAATCAAACGAATAATACCGATGGCGAGGATTTTGGCGATTGGGGCAGTCCAGACGGCGGGGACAGTAACAATCCGCCGCAAGTGCAAGATGCGGCGGGAGGAATTTCCGACATTTATCCGAATCTCGGGGTTAATGAATTGATTGCGCTGAATGCCGTGGGTTGGCAATTGACTCCCGCCGGCATGGACATAGCCGATCAATTTGAATTGCCCGCGCCTTCGGCCGCTGGGCTAATGCTCTGCGGTTTGGGATTGCTGTGGCGATGGCGCGGTAGAACTTGAGGCTAATAATTTATTCAGCATGGCTTTGATGTTCGATGTACAATGTTTGTCAAGAATAACTCTGTACAGGACTTCTTATGTATCCCATCAAAACGATTGCCTCGTTGACGGGGCTTGGAGCCGAAACTATTCGCGCATGGGAACGCAGGTATCAAGCGATAGTTCCCAGGCGAGAGGTGAACGGCAGACGCTATTATTCTCAACAGGACCGCGAGCGGCTTACATTGCTTGCCAAGCTAACCCGCCAAGGGCATGGCATAGGCAAGATTTCCGGTTTAAATGACAAGGAATTAATGGAGTTGTTGAATGCCGGACGGGTGGAACAGGCTCAACTGTTGAGTTTTAGTGAACAAATAGTCGATGCCTTGCGGCATTATCACATTCATCGTTGCGAGCAGTTATTGAAAAAGGCTTTAATCGCCAACGAACCCTTGACTTATCTTAGAGACATATTGACTCCGACTTTGCATCTGGTAGGCACAATGTGGCATGAGCATAAATTGAGCATCGGGCAAGAACATATTTTCTCGGCGGCGGTAAAACGCATCTTGCTTGGCATGATCAACACCTTGCATAGCTATTCCACAAATCAGCCCGGCATGTTGTTCGCCACCCCTAGCGGCGAACCGCACGAGTTTGGCATATTGATGTGCTGCCTGTTGGCTGCCGAGCAAAACTACAATACCTATCTGCTGGGCGCGGACACCCCGGCAATGGACATTCTTCAGGCCGCCGCGGCATTGAATTGCGAAATAGTGGTGCTAAGCTTGACCAAATTTCCGATTGAACCGGAAACGGCTCGGGAAATGGAGAATATTATTTCCGGCGTCGCGGGCAAAAAAATGAGGATCTGGCTTGGAGGCGAAGGGGTTTACGGATGGTTGGAGGATAGGGAGGCGCTACCCGATAATTTTGAATTGATCGATTGCCTGGATACGTTTTACAACAAGGCCATGCGCGCGCCGGCTTAAACTTGGCCGGTATCGCGCATTGAAAGCAGATTTCACGGTTTTGATTTAAGGTATTTGGATTTTATGCTTGCGGGTGTAGAATAGATTTAACGTTCTCCGAATACCAACATTTACCTTGAGGCTGTCGTGAGTTTGGAATTAAAGTTTAGTAATGCGCAATTACGTCGCATTAACATGCAATCGATTTTGTATTTGTGTTCCTGCCCGTCGCAAGTAGGCATGCAAATTGATAGTTTACGCAAGCTTTACGAGTACCAGGCCAATTGCGCCGAACGCACCCGTAGCGAGGTGCAAACTAAGGTGCACGAGCGTATCGCCGAGGCGACATTGGCCGCGCACCGCATCATGGAGGATTGCCTGCGGGAGGTGCTGATTATAGAAGGCTGGGACCCGGAGACGCTGGAAATGCCGCAAAACTTGCGGACCCTCTTAGAGCAGGAGATTGAAGGCGGTTAAGCGAATTAAAGACCCGCGAATCGGCTGGCGTTGGTCACCTGGGCTGGGCGGCAAAATAGCGTCTTAGGGCGCTAACGCCGGCAGCCATGGCTTTAAAGACTATATGACAAAGAATGGCTGGCCAAACAAAAGCCCAGAGCAGATAATAAACCGTGTTGTTTTCCTTAGGAAAAAGCTTGGCTTTCCAGGGTTTTAAGGCGCCGCCGATTAGCAGGCCTATTGCTAGGATCGCGGTTGCGAAGAGAAGCATATGTATCAAATTGTGTACCTATTAGTCTGTCGAGTAGTCTGTCGGACTGCAACAATCATCATTATAAAAAGAACCGCTGAGATTTATCGCAGTATGTTTTGGTAGGAAAAAGCAAAAACCTACGGCTATTTGTTGCGAACTTGTCGTTATTTTACCAAGCTGTAAGGATTTTACCAAATAGCGCAATAACCTGGGGCTTGTAGGGCTGATTGCGCGTCTCGACCGAGACTCAGGTAAGTAGGGGGGCAACAGTCAATTGAAACCGATCAACCGCCGGATGTTCGGCTTATTGGCGCTTAGCCATTCAGTTGTCGCAATTAATCATTTAAAATTAAAGAGGTTAAACGTAGGGTAATTGACTGAAACCAGATAATAAAAAAATCGAATCAAATTTTTTGAAAACCGGATTTAAGATTAATTTAGGGAGCCTCTGATTAAATCAGTTTTTCAAGCAAACCTTGGTCTCAAGTCATTGATTTTAATATCACTGAATTTTGAAGCAACGAATTAATCAGAGTTTCCTTAGGTTAGCCGCCGCCGCTTGACCGGTCTTGTTCTATAGATGATTTGCAAGCAGCTCTAAAAAAAAGACAATTTTCTTGACAAACATCAACCATATAAATAGAATGCAAAAAAATCAAGGCATTGGATTTAACAAGCAATCAATCTGTTAGCGTTCGACGGAAACGTTTTGAAAAATATCCATCCCGGGCTTTTTAGAGGGGTTGCAAGTAAATTGCTGATTCGCATGGCTGTTTGGTCAACTATAAGTCCACAGTCGAATAGTCAAGTTACTGGCCCTTAGTGTGAAATAGCGTTATATCCCCTGCCGGGCGCGGCGAGAAATCTTAGCCGGCTTCTTCAGTCGCAATAGGCGGAAATTTAGTTCTCTAAATTTATTTTTTATGTTATTCTTGAAAAACGGCGGTACGTGCAGTAGAAGATAGGTGAAAAATCTAGCGATGCGCAACTGCTTAGACCACCATCAAAACGATTGATAAATAACAAGTATCAATATAACAAAAATAACATTACATTAAAGCAATGATGATCAAGAGATGAAACATTGTTCTGTAAAAAGTTCGCATCCCCTTGCTTGATAAAACGTTAATGTATTGTTCGTCAAAAATAGTAGATCATGTTTTAAAAACCTTATTACTTGCTCAAGCCGCGTTAAAATAATACCTTCAACGCGGAGCTATCCTAAAAAGACAAATCAATGTGCAGCTTGGCGAGTCGAAATGAAAGCTTTAGTTGAAAAATTTTGAGAGAGTAGGTAATAATAGTAGCTCTTGTTGTATGAAACATGTATTATAGTAATTGCAAAAAACTTTTTTAATGGACAAACCTTCATTGGTGCTTGGTATTAATGATGAATGAAATTATAACGAATAAAAATATTAAGGTTGCGATTGCTCACTATTGGTTTGTAACCTGGAGAGGCGGAGAGAAAGTTGTAAAAGCTATCCTGGATTTGTTTCCAAATGCCGACATCTACACTTTGTTTTACGAACCGGCCACTTGTGGCGAGCACATAGGCAATCACAAAGTTTATAGTTCTATCTTAGACAAGCCATTCCTTAGAAAAAAATATCAAAAGATATTTCCTCTTTATCCCATTGGCGTAAAATCATTAAAACTTAATGATGATTATGACTTGATCATTTCATCCGAGTCCGGTCCTATTAAAGGTATCGCTAACCCCAATCACATACCGCACTTGTGCTACATCCACACGCCAATGCGCTATTGCTGGGGGTTCACGCAAGATTACCTTGATGTCTTGCCCGGCCGCATACGTCCGTTTGCCAAGCTGGGATTTGAAAATCTACGCCGGTATGACGAAACTACGGTGAAAGGCGTCGACAAGTTTGTCGCTAACTCAAATAACGTTGCCAAGCGAGTTAAGGATTTTTATCACCGTGACGCATCGGTTATTTATCCGCCCATTTCATTAAATTTGTTTAGAGATGATAATTTAGCTCAGAGCAAATCATCCGACCGTGAATACTATTTGTCTTTTGGCGCCATTACTCCTTATAAAGCCATTGGCTTGCTGGTTGATGCCTTCAATGCTAACGGCAAAAAGCTGGTTGTCATAGGTGAGGGCAGCGAACGAAAGCGCCTGGAAGCCAAGGCGAATTCTAATATTCAATTTCTCGGCGCATTACCTGACAAGCAAATACAAGAATATATTTTGGGAGCAAAAGCATTATTGTTTCCTGGCGAAGAAGATTTTGGGATGATTCCGCTAGAAGTGATGGCTCATGGCGTACCCGTAATTGCTTACGGAAAGGGAGGCGCCTTAGAGACTGTCTTGGAAAATGAATCAGACGTATCCAAAAGTACTGGGTTGTTTTTTCACCAACAAAACGTTGATGCTTTAATTGAGAAAATCCAGTATTTCGATACTATTCAAAATGAATTTGACCCTGTTTTTTTGCGAAACCATGCCAGAAAGTTTGGAGAAGACCACTTTAAAGATAGCATTTCTAATGAGATTTTGAATTTGTTATCTGACAATCGCAAAAATCGCAACTAGTTTTAAATCTGGAATCATCTCATGAACTTTTATCAAAATGCAGTTATTTTTGGCGGCGGCGGCTATATAGCTGCTTTTTTCGCGGACGCGTTGCTTGCCAACAATGTCGTTGGCGAGCTGTATCTAGCCGATATACGAGACCCAAAACGATATGCCTGGTCCCAACGGGTGCATGACGCCGAAGCAGCGGGTATTGTCAAATTTATACAATTGGACGTGCGGAATATTGAAGAATATTCAAAATTACCTCAGCAAATGAACTTAATCGCTAATTTTGCGGCGGTACATCGCGAACCAGGTCACGAGCCGTGGGAATACTACGAAACCAACATTGCCGGCGCGGAAAACGTTTGCGCTTGGGCTGATCAAATTCAATGTAGGCTTATCCTGTTTACTAGCAGTATCTCTCCTTACGGCACCTCTCCTCTGCCGCGCTACGAAAATTCATTGCCCGTACCTATCACGGCCTATGGCGGTTCTAAGTTGGTTGCCGAGAAAATACACGAGGGTTGGTTTAAGGCCGATCCAAATAATAAACGCTTAATTATCGTCAGGCCGGGTGTTGTCTACGGTCCCGCCGAAGACGGCAATGTGCCGAGACTTATCAAAGCTGTCGTGGGGCGCTATTTCATTTTTACCGGAAATCGCAATACCTCCAAGGCTGGCGGGTATGTCAAGGAGTTGGCTAACACGATGATTTGGACTATTGATTTGGTGGCGCAAGGTAAGCAAAATTACATACGGTATAATTTTTCGATGCCTAATCCGCCTACCATGCAGGATTACGTAAACACTATTTGCAAGACGGTAAACATCAAAAGATTTGTTCCTAGCGTGCCGTTTAGTTTAATTTATAATTTGTCTCTCGTAATGTTTCTGTTTGGCAAATTGTTCGGCATAAAACATCCATTCGATCCAATCAGAATAAAAAAACTGGTTGTATCATCACCGGTTGTGCCTCAATTTTTATTAGATAACGGTTATCAATTCAAATACGATCTTGAAAGCGCCTTTGCCGATTGGTACGCTGATAGACCTGAAGATTGGATTAAACCTAGCAAAGAATCTTGATTGACGCTTGCAAAACCGCAAATTTCAGATTCCAATTAAGCTGTTAAGGAGCCTCTGATTAATTCGTTGCTTCAAAATTCAGTGCTTTTGAAATCAATGGCTTGAGGCCAGGGTTTGCCTGAAAAACGGATTTAATCAGAGGTTCCCTAATGATGCTATAATTATTCATTTTCACAAACTCTCGCGTATAAAAACACCTGAAAATTTTTTCATTCAATGCAATCGCCGGCCAGCAATCCGCTGACTGAAATTTATCGAGATCAGTGGCTATTAGCGGTGCATAAGCCGGCCGGTTTATTGATGCATCGCAGTCCCATAGACCGGCATGAAACCGAATTCGCCTTGCAATACGCGCGCGCAATGAATGGCGGAGAGCATGTTTACCCGGTACATCGTCTGGACCGACCTACCTCCGGCTTGCTGGTATTCGCCCGCGATCCTTTTTCAGCCAGTATATTGGGTAAATATTTGATGGCGGGACACTTTAGTAAAACCTATCTTGCCATGGTGCGCGGGTGGTTGCCGGAACAAGGCCTAATTGATTACCCGTTAAGGGATGAGCCGGAGGATAGAAGGCTTAAACATGAGCCGCAACCGGTGCGAGAGGCTTGCACGCGATATTGTCGTCTGGCGATCACGGAAATTCCGGTGGAAATTGAAGGCCACCCGACGAGCCGCTACAGCCTGGCGGCCTTGTATCCTGAAACAGGGCGTAAACACCAATTACGCCGGCATATGAAGCATATTAACCACCCCATTATCGGCGACGCCAACTACGGCCGCGGCCGACATAACCGCTATTTCGCGGAGCGCTTCGGGCTGGGGCGGCTGATGTTGGCGGCCACGGAGCTGAGCTTCCCGCACCCGGTCTCCGGTGAAATATTGCATTTGAAGGCTGAGCCGGAGGCTAGCTTTATGCAAGTATTGTCTATATTTGAGGACGAATTATTGAATGAGGTTTTTCGAAATGCCCGAATGTTAACGGCTTGACTATCTATCCACTATTTAGGGGGGGTGAATGCTTACTATTCCCGCGATTACGTTGACGCTAATCGCGGCTACGGGTTGTTACAATGGCCGCAAGTCATACCTGCCCTCAACTACCCCAACCAAACCACATTAACTCCATCCCCAAACGCCTCTCTAACCAACGGGACCAAATGCGCGTGGTGGGTCAAGTAAATCACTTGCGTCCTCCCCGCCAAATCGTACAAGGCCTTAAACCCAGCCAAAGCCCTATGGTCGTCATAGTTGATAAATAAATCGTCGGCGATGAAGGGCAGGGGTTTGCTTTGCGCTAGATGCAGTTCCAGCGCGGCTAGGCGCAGGGCTAGGTAAAGTTGGTCGCGGGCGCCGTCGCTCATGCCGGAGACGCCGACTAGCTTGCCTTCGGCGCGCATGCCTTCCAGGGTGTTGGATTCAAATTCCACCACCAGTTTGCTAAAGTTGCCTAGCGTAAGGGCGGCGAAGATGGCGCCGGCGCGTTGCAGTAGCGGGCCTTGTTTTTCCGCGCGGTAGCGTTCCATGGCCCAGCGCAGCAAGCGTTCGGCGGTGGTTAGTTTGATATAGCGTTCGGCGGCTTCGGCCATATCGGCCAATGCCGCTTGGCGTCGCGCTTCGGCGCGCGCGGCGTCGTCGTCGCCGGCGATGGCTTGCAGCCGGCGTTGCGCGTCGTTGCGTTGGGCGGATAAGGTTTCTACTTGACTCAGGGCGTCGCTGAGTTCGGCGCTGACGATTTGCAATTCGGCTTCCAGCTGACTCAAATCGGCGGCGGCGATTTCGGCCTCGATGCGCGCTCTGTCCAGGCCGTCGCCGTTGTTCAATAATTGTTGCTCGGCGGCGGCGATTTGCGTTTGATATTGTCGCAAAGCGTCTGAACGAGCGATGGCGGCCGCCAGCTGACTTAAATCCTCGGTTTGGGCTTTATGCTGCAACGGGCTTATAGCGGCCAGGGCCAGTTTGCCGGCTTCTTCCGCCGCCCGCGCTTGGCTCTGGTTTTGCTCCAGGCTTTGCAGCCATTGTTCCCGCCGCCGCGCCGTTTGTTGCGCGGTTTCCAGACGGGCGCTCAGCGCGGCGCTGATGCGTTCCGGCGGGTGCGCGGACAGTTCCGGCTGCAGTTCGGCGGCTAGACGCTGGGCTAGGGCGGTGAAGGCTTGTAGTTCAGTCTGCCGCGGCGCGATTTCCCGCTCCTGGATGCGTTTGACGTTGGTTAGTTTTTCCGTCAGCTGGGTAATCGTTTCCAGTATGCCATCCATGGCCGTGATGGCGCTGTCCGGCGGCAGGCCGGCGCTCAACAGCGCACGCCGCCATTGCGTTTGCCAGTCGGCGAAGTCAGCGGCGGCTTGTTCCAGGTTTTGGCGTAATTGTTGTCGTTGACCGACGGCGGCTTGTTGTTGCAGCTTGAGTTCATCCAGCTGCCGGTTAACGGTATCTATGTCTTGACAAGCGCGCTCGGCCACGGCGGCCAGTTCGCTTAGCGACGCGGCGGCGGCCGGGTTTATGCCCGACAAGTGCATGGCGTGCAATAGCTTATTTTGCGCCATGACGATGTTTTGCTGGGTTTCCGCCAGCTCGCGCAAAGCTTGTTGCTGCCGCTGCTGGGCGGTTACGACTTGCTCGCGCCGCATAAGCCAGGCGCCGTATTCCTCCAGCGGCAGGCCGTCCAATTTCAGTGCGCGCATCCGCGCCTCCCAATCTTGCCGCGGCCGCTCCAGCTCTTGTTGCAGCTCGGCGCGGCGTTGCCGGATTTGTTCCAATGTTTGCCGCTCGCGCTCCAGTTGCTGGTTTAGGCTTTGAAATTCGGCGGCGTGGGCGGCGTCGGCGAAGCGTTTGTCGGCGATTTGGTCGGCGGCGGCGGTCGCGGATTCAAAATCCGCGGCTTGGGAGGCCAAAGTTTCGGGTTGGCGTTTGACGGCCTGCCACAGCGCGTCGCGCCGTTCCCGCGCTTGCAGCACTTGCGCAAGGCTAATCGGTTGATGCCGCTCGGCGTATTGCTGAATGAGCAGTTCCAGCCGGGCCAGTTCCTGTTCCGCTTGTTGTAAGTGGTGGTCTTCCACGGCTAGCTTGGCGGCGCGTTCCTGTTGCTGTTGCAGCAGCCGGTTGACGCTGTCCGCGCTAGGCGCGTCCAACGCGATTAACTCGGCTAGCGGCAGCGCGCGCGCCGGACCCAGCCGCGCCAAGGCTTGCGTCAGTTCCGCATTCGCCGTCTCTTGCGCGGCGATCAGCTTGCGCAACAGGGCTTCGGCGTCGCCCAAGGCCTTGGCTTGCCCTAGGGCGGCGGGCAATAGCGGATTAATTTCGCGGCGTTGCAATGGCGCTAGGCGTTGTTCCAGCGCTTCAATGTCGATTTGCTTGGCGCGCGCCGCTTGTTCGGCCGCGCTTAGCGCCTGGCTGGCTTGGCTGTGGCGGCGCAGCAGCTCGCGCAGTTCGCGTTGTTGCAAAGGATTCGGCAGCCGTTGTTCCAGCGCGTCGGCGTCGGCCGCCGGCCAACCCAATTGCGCGCACAGGGCGCGGCAATCTTGCCATAGCAGGTTGACTTCATATTGCAACTTGCTAATTTCACTGGCATATGCGCCGCAGCGTATACTTTGTTCGGCTAGGCTGTTTACGCTTGCCGCGCGGGGCAATATGTCCGCATCCAGTTCGGTTTGCGCCAATTCGCGCTTGAGTTCTACGCTTTCGGCTTGCCGTTCCCGCAAACGATGCGCGGCGACGGCCAGCTCGCGCTCGGCTGTTTGTAGTTGTTCGGCGGCGTCGGCCGGCAGCTCGGCGCAAGGCCCTAGGGCGGCGATTTTGTGTTCGGCGTCGCGTATCGCGGCGGCGAACGGCGCAAGCCGCCGCACCCGCTCCAACTCGCCGCGCCGGGTTTCCGCTTGCCGGTAAAGCAGGTTTTGCAACTCCAGCCGCGTCTGCAAATCTTCGGCCTCGCGCCGCGCTTCCTCCCAAGCTTTGGCGCTAACCAGATGTTGCTTCAAGGCCGCCTCCGCCAGCTTGAATTGTTCGTGGGCGCTGTAATAGGCGCGGCCGGCGGCTTTGTTAGGACCCCACAGCTTGTCCGCCTCGGCTTTGTATTGCTCTCGAATGGCCTTCAGGCTGGTAATGCCGGCGGCGGATTGAAACAGGATTTGCCCGACGTCGTTTTCGGCTTGCAATATGCTGTTGCCGCCGGCGACCAGCCGGTCGTGATCCAGACCGAACATTTGCTCGAAAAAGTTTTTGTCTATGTCGCCTAGAAAGCCATGCAGCGCGCCGTCCGGCAACGGGCTATCGTCCAGCGCGCGCAGGGTTTGCTTTTGCGCCTTGGCGCGCTGAAAATACAGGCTTTCGCCACCGGCGGCGATTTCCGCGCCCAGCCGCAACTCGTTCAAGGGATGCAGAAAGCCGAATGGGGAGCGGTGCGGTATGCCGAACAATAAATCGGCGATGGCGCAGCGCAAGGTGGATTTGCCGGCCTCGTTGGCGCCGACGATGAGGTGAAAATCCGCCGCCGCGGCCGGAAAATTCAGGTTCAGCCCGCTGAATTTGCCGTATTTGATCAGTTCCAGCCGCTGAAAACGCATGGGAGCTTATTCCGCGGCGGCCAGATGCGCCAGCAAACCCGAGCGCGCCTCGCCGATGAGCGCGGCCAGCTGGCCGGCGCGGACGTCTTGAAAATAGGCGGCTTCGGTTTGCAATTCCAGCGGCGCTTTGTTGACCAGTTTCAACAATTCAGCTTGCAGGCCAGCCACGAATTCCGGGTCGGATTCGGCGGCGATTAACAATTCCTGCATATCGCTCAAGGCGTCGGCGCGCGCCGCAATCGCCGCGTCGGCGTTCGGGCTTGCGGTGCGGATTTTGACTTTTTCCAGCCACAGCCGGTCAGGATTTAGGGACTCGGCCGCGGCCTGCGCCTCGGCGCGCAACTGCGCTTCCAAGCCGAATAGCTCGCCGTGGGCGGGGGTTGCGCCGTGAAGTTCGATTCTAAGCGCCAACGGCTTGCCGGAGTCGTCGGCGGCCAAGGTTGCCTCCAGTCGGGCGCGGATTAGATTAATCACGTCGGCGAAACGCCGGCATTCGGCAACGTCTATGCCGAGCAAGCCCCAGCGCAATACGTCCACCTCTAAATTCGATATGCGCGCCGCGCCGGCGTCGTCCAGCTCCACCCACAGCGCGCCGCGCGGACCGGGTTCGCGCGCGTGGCGGCCTTGCAAATTGCCGGGAAAGGCCACCGCCGGCGGGCCAGGCCAGATTTGCCGCTCGTGCACATGGCCTAGCGCCCAGTAATCGTAACCCTTGGCTTGCAATTCGGCTAGCGCGCAGGGGGCGTAGTTGGCGTGCCGGGCGTAGCCGCCGAGAGCGGTATGCAGCACGCCGATGTTATAGAAGCCGGGAACCGGCGGCGGGTAGCCGGCGGCCAGGTTGGCGGTGATTTCCTTTTGGCGGAAGCTTTGGCCGTGCAGCGCGGTTTTTAAGCCGTCCAACTTAAAGGTCGCGGGCTTGCGGGCGTCAAATATGTGCACATTGGGGGGCAGTTCCAGTTTTTTGGTCATTTCGCTTTCGGCGTCGTGATTGCCGAACAGCAGGAACACCGGAATGCCGGCCTGATGCAGGCGGCCCATGTGCCGGCAAAAATAAACCCCGGTGTTGTAATCCTTCCAGGGGCCGTCGTACAGATCGCCGGCGATGATCAGAAAATCGGCTTCCCGTTCCAGCGCGGCGTCTATCAGATTGGCGAACGCCTCTCGGGTGGCGTTGCGCGGGCGTTCCGCCGCCTGACCGTATGCCCCCAGGCCGGTCAACGGGCTGTCGAGATGAATGTCGGCGGCGTGAATGAACTTCAAGCGGGTTTAAGTTATGTCATTCAGTTGGTGAAATAATGCATGGCCCCGATCAACGGCGCGCGCGGATTCAAGGCCAGTTTCACGGGAATGTCGCGCAGCATGGGTTGCAAGCGGCCTTTTAGCAAAAAAGCCCGCAGAAAGCGGCCGTCACACAAGGCGTCCTTAATTTTAGGCCCGATGCCGCCGCCGATGTACAGGCCGCCTGTGGCCAGGGTTTTCAAGGCCAGATTGCCGGCCTCCGCGCCATAAATTTCCACGAATAACTCCACCGCGGCGGCGCAGGTTTCGTTTTCGCCGCCGACGCCGAGACGGGAGATCACGGCATTGCGGTCCACGCCCAGTTCGGCGGCTTGTTCCGGGCTAGGCACCGCCGGGCAGGCGCTCCCTTGGCTGCTATCGACCAGAAAGTCGTACAGCATGCCGAAGCCGTTGCCGGACAAAATGCGTTCATAACTGACGTGTTGCGGAAAGTGTTGCCGCAAATAAGCCAATAATTGATCTTGTTGCGCGGTCAGCGGCGCGAAATCGGTATGGCCGCCTTCACCGCCGATGGCGTGGTGGCGTTGGCCGTCCCAATACAGCATGGCCTCGCCCAGGCCGGTGCCGGCGGCGATGACGGCGATATTGCCGTCTATGTCCTTAGCGTTTGGGTTTAGATCGACAAAATCCTCCGGCGGCAAGCCCAACATGCCTAGCGCCATGGCCTCCAGATCGTTCAACAACTTGACTCGGCGCGCGCCCAGTTTGTCTTGCAATATTTCCGCGTCTATGGTCCACGGCAGATTGACGGTCTGGCAGCGTTGCCCGATCACCGGCCCGGCAATGCCGAAACAGGCGGCGTGGATGCGCTGCCCGTTTTCCAGAAACAAGTCCAGCACCTCTTCCAGACTGGAGAATTCGCTACTGGCGTAGGTTTGTTCGGATAAAATCCGGAGCGTGCCGTCGGTATTTTGTTCAATCACGGCCAGCACGGTTTTGGTGCCGCCGATGTCTCCTGCTAAAATCATATCAAGTTATGCCGGGGTGGATTGTTTAAGTAAGTATATCAAAGCATCCAAAATACTGTTGGCCACCGCGTGCGGCGGCAATTGGTAAAACGCCTGCCAAGCCAGGGACACGTAATCGCCGTAATGAGAATGATGCTCGGGATACATGTGCAGCCAATGTTGGCGCACCGCGTGTCCGATCAACACGTCTATGTAAATGGCGTCGTTCAAGTGCAATTCAGGGTTGTCCTGAAATATCAGCGCCACGGCGCGCAAGGCCTCTACCGTCAATTGCCGGTAAATCGGCGCTTCGATTTTGTTCAACAAGTGATTGACCAGGATTTTAAAGCTCTGCTCGCCGGGGGTCATTTTGGCCAGTATGCTTTCGCTGTCCAGGCGGCGTTTGCTATTGGTTTTTTCACCGATGATGATGCCGTGACTGCGTTGCAACAAGGTCCACACGCCGCTGTAAAACGCTTCGTTCTCGCGCCCCACGCCGCCTTGCTGCTCGCGCCATTCGTGCCAATCGTCGGCCAGGCCGCGATCCTTGGGATTGAGGCTGAGCGGAAACCGCGCCGCTTCCAGTTGCCGTCGCGGGCCTTCGTAATGCAGGCTTTCCAAATCGCCTAATTGGGTTTGGTCTTGGCTGAAGTTGCTCAAGGTTTCCAAGGTCAATTCGGCCAATTGGTGCGGGGCCAGCGCCAGGATTTCATTGAATGCCTGATCCAGCTGGCTGCCGGTACGGCGTTTTTGGCGGGCGATAATCAATTGCAGAATATGGCCTATGCGTATGGTTTGCAGATCGGTGAATAATTCCGGCTGGGTTTTGATCAACATGCCGAGGTAAATGATCAGCTCTTGAAAGATGATGTGCTGAGCAATGTCCGGATTGAAGTCGCGGATGGTTTTTAATATCTCCCAGGAGTCGGTGGGGCGGCGCAGGGTGGCCTTGCCGCTATAAGCGTGGCCGACGGTCAAGCCGTGTTGCCGCACCAGGATTTCCGTAGCCGATTGCTCCAGGTTGATGTCGTATTTTTCCAGCTTGCCGGCGGTGCGGCGCAGGATTTGCCAAATGTGGCGGTCGCCGGCGCGCTGGTAGACCTCTTCCAGCAAGTCGCCCACCCGGCAGGGCGGCAAATCGTCGCCGAGACGGATTTCATGGTTCGATCCGTGGCGCTGGCACAGCAGGATTAATAATTCCATTTGCGCGTACAAATTGCCGTTTTGCTTTAATTCCGCTAGCAAGGCGCTGTCGCCGCCGATTTCCCAGGCGGTCAGTTGCGCGGTGTCTATCGGTTGCGTGGCAGCGTCGGCCGGCGGCAGGTTTGATTGGCGTAGCGACAGGCCTTGTTCCGGCGCGCGGAAACTAAAGTCGTGCAAGTAGTCTATTTTTTCAGTGCATGCCCGCTCCGCCGCCTGTTCGATCAAGCCGAGTTCAATGTTCAGGCCGGGCAGATTGTTGCGTTGCAGTTCGGCGATGAAGTCCAGCAGCACTTGCCGGTTGTCGCCTTGCAGCATATTGGGTTTGACCGGTATCACCAGCAGCGGCGGCATGGGGCTGTCCCAATGATTTTTGATGTAATTCAGCTCCAAGCGCAGGCGTTGAATAATCAAGCGGTTGTCCAGGGCAATGTAGAACCCTTTTTGGTCCATGAATTGCGGCAGGAACAAGGTCGGCTGCCCGGACAGCCGGTATAGACGCGAGGTGGCAAGCGGCCGCAGCATGCGCAATGGCCGGCCGCCGAGGCCTATGCGGTCGTTACGGCCAACTTGGGTGTAGGCTTCGGCTAATTCACTGGCGTCCCGGATTTGAATGGGGGCGATTTCGGCGCGGGTTTGCGCCGGCGCGCCGTGCGCTTTTAATTGCTGTTGCACCGCGTCATCCTCGGCCAGCAACGCGACGAGGATTTGCCGGGCCGCCGCCGGTTTGGGTTTATGGCGTTCTAGCGGGTCAATGTCGTGACTGGAGATCAAGCCGTCGGACAGAAGTCCGCCGAGTATGTACAGGCTTTGCGCCCAGACCAGCGGAATATTCTCGTTGGGGATGCGGGTCTGGCTATGCGGTTGCCGTTTTTCGGCTTCCACCGCCTCGCGCGGCACGATGTAAAGTTCGGGTAACAGGCGTTGGCCGTTTTTCTCGACCAGCACTTGCTTGAGTAATTGTTGATAATCCTTGGCCGCCGCCGTGTCGCCGGCGAATTGGTGGTTCAGCCACAGATAACTGAAAAACAACGGCCATTCGCATTCGATGTGCATGAACTGTTTCAATTCATGCTCTTCATAATGCAGGCGGTGATGATCCTCCAGCACGGTTTGATGACCGTCCAGCAAGAACCGCTTGCAACCGTAACGGCCTTGCAGCTTAGACACGATCAAACCTTGGGTGCGGGCGCGCAGTTCCTGATTGTCGATGGCGAAGGCCGGGAAACCGGTGATGCTAAGCAGGGCGGAGTCGATTTCCTTGGACAAGGATTCACGCGGCAGCAGCGACTCCAGCGCGATGCGGGTGCGGGCAATGTCGTCGGCGATGACGTGGATGACGGCGGTTTGCCCATGGTTGGCGAACAAATTACAGCCGGACATGGCTTCCAGGGCCGCCTTGGCCATGCCGATGGAGCTGGCGTTCAGCTCGGCGATGCCGTGGTTCATTTTGTCGCCGCGCTCCCATATGCCGTAATCCGGGGTGCGGTAGGCGCGGCTGATGTAATGCACCAGGTTTTGCACGAAATTGACTTCGTCCACGCTAAATACGATGCGCAGGCCGGAGGCGGTCATTTGCGCCAGCATCAGTAAAAAAATGGACGTGGCGTCCAGTTGCAAATGCCCCCATTCGCCGTCGCCGACCACGATATCGCCGGTTTGCGTGTTGTATTTGGCGTGCAGGCAATCCAGGGGATTTTGCGTGTTTTTGAATTTTTCCACCTTGGGAGCTTGCCGCATCATGGAGATCAGCAAGCCGCGCATCAGTTTCACCGTGCTTTGCTCCAGCAAGTAGGCGCGGTCGGCGCAGCCGGGCAGGGCGGCTTGTTTGCGGTAGGCCAGTCCCAGGCCCCAGGCGGCCAGAATGCTGTACACGTTATCCCGCACCCAGGCGTCGGTATAGTCTCCGTGGGCGGTGACGGCGGTGCTGGCCGGCAACAAGCCGGTGATCCAGTTCTGCCGATTCAGGATAATCGTGTTTACATCTTGGTAATAACGGTCGAGTTGGCTTAATATGTCTTTTGCAGTCATGATGTTAGGCTTTCGGTAGGGTGACGCCTAATTGGCCTTGGTATTTGCCGCCGCGATCCTTGTACGAGGTTTCACAAATTTCATCTCCCGAGAAAAATAGCATTTGCGCCACGCCTTCGTTGGCGTAGATTTTCGCCGGCAACGGCGTGGTGTTGGAAAACTCTAGCGTGACGTGGCCCTCCCATTCCGGTTCCAGCGGGGTGACGTTGACGATGATGCCGCAACGGGCGTAGGTGGATTTGCCCAGGCAAATCACCAGCACCTCGCGCGGGATGCGGAAATATTCTATGGTGCGCGCCAAGGCGAAGGAATTAGGCGGAATAATGCACACGTCTGATTTAACGTCCACGAAGCTGGCTTCGTCGAAGTCCTTAGGGTCCACGATGGTGGAGTTGATGTTGGTGAATATCTTGAATTCGTTGGAGCAACGCACGTCGTACCCATAGCTGGAGGTGCCGTAAGAGATGATGCGCCCTTGCGCCGATTCGCGGATTTGCCCGGCTTGAAACGGTTCTATCATGCCGTGCCGTTCGGCCATGCGCCGAATCCATGTGTCTGACTTTATGCTCATTACTGCCTTGGTTGGTTACGCTGGCGGGCTTACTTTCGCCAATAATATACTAAACTTAAAAATTGTGCGCGCGGAGGCTGGTCGCGGCATTTATGGCGCTAGGCCACGCGATCCGGCAGCGGCTGGCCGGTGAAAAACGCCTGTAAATTGGCCAGCACTTTTTCGCCCATGGCGGTGCGGGTGGCGATGGTGGCGCTGCCGAGGTGCGGCAGCAGGGTTACGTTTTCCAAGGCCAGAAACCCAGGATGTAGACGCGGTTCGTTTTCATACACATCCAGGCCGGCGCCGGCGATTTTTCCGGCGGTCAGGGCGTCGATCAAAGCCTGACTGTCCACTACGTCGCCGCGCGCGCTATTGATTAAATGCGCGCTAGGCTTCATCAGCGACAGGGTGCGCGCATTGATGATATGCCGGGTGTCCGCGCCGCCGGGGCAATGCAGGGACACATAATCGCATTGCGGCAATAATTCTTCCAGGCTGGCGCAGGCTTGCGCGTGATAGCGGCTAATATCCTCAGGGTCGGCGGGGGTGGGTTTATAAAACAGGATGCGCATGCCGAAGCCGAAATGGGCCTTGCGCGCCATGGCTTGGGCGATGCGGCCGAAGCCGATTAAACCCAGCGTGGCGCCGGTGACGTCGCTGCTCATCATTTGCGTCGGACACCAGCCGCTACAACCGCCGGAGCGCACCAGGCGGTCGCCTTCCGCGCCGCGCCGCGCCGACATTAGCAGCAAAGTCATGGCAATGTCGGCGGTGCTTTCTGTCAGTACGCCCGGCGTGTTGCTGACCGCAATGCCTTGCTCGCGGGCGGCGTTGACGTCTATGTGGTTATAGCCGACCCCGAAATTGCCGAGGATGCGGCAGCGCTTGTTCGGGGTATTGATGATTTCAGCCGGCAGGCTGTCGCAGACGCTGGGACACACCGCGTCGTATTCTTGCAGCGCGGCGCTCAGCTCCTGGGCGCTCATGGGGTGGTCGTCAAGGTTCAGGCTGACGTCGAACAATTGTTGCAGTTTTTGTTCCACGGAGTCCGGCCAGCGGCGGGTAATGAGGACTTTTGGCTTGGTCATGAGGCAATCAAGGCGGCAAGTTGTCGTGAGGCTACAGTATAATAAAGTAAGCGTCCGGGCGTGATGCTTTTTTACTTCGCAAAATGAGCTAAAGACTTAGTTGTGGGCGGGTAATAGCGCTAGAAATGCTAAAAGTTGTTGGCGCAAATCCGGCCTTGGCGGCCGGAGAAGATTGTCGGGGGCCGCCGTGAACCCGTCCATGGGGGCTTGGGGTAGGCATCCTAAGCCTCCCGCACCCCCGCCAACCTTCCCCGGCCGCCAAGGCCTCGGGTAGTTGGATATCCACCGAGACCATGCATCCAAAGGATTTAGCAGGTAGTGGTTCAGTTTGAATTTTGGTTTCGGTTCAGGATTCAAATTGACTATATTGGCCGGCTCGCAAACATGATCGTTTAGTTCGGCGGATCGCACAGTTAGAGCAAAAGTTCATCAGGCAAAAACGTCAAACTGAACCACTACCATTTAGCAACCGGATTAGGCTAAGCCTAGCGCCTTGCGTATAATCGCGGTTTGATTTTATTGCGTCACCGTGAGGAGGGGGCATGCAAGTTTTGGAATCATTTTTTATTCGCTATTACGAGCGCTTGCAAGCGTGGCCGCATTATCAACGCACGTTGGCGTTGCCGCCGGTGCAGCGATGGGGCGTGTTCGCCGCTGTCTTTGCGTTGAGTCAAATCGTCGTGTTCGGCGGCCTGTACTTGATTTTTGATGAAGTGGTGGTCATTGGCTTTCTGGCCAGCATCCTAGCCGGTTTGATGACCGGAGTAGGCGCTTTGCCGGCAGTGTTTTTCAAGGATATTTCGCCGCTGCTGTTCAATATTCTGCTCGGCGGCGCGGCAGGGGTGATGCTGGCGGCCACCGCTTTTTCATTGTTGGCGCCGGGTATTGATTTCGGCGATCATTTGTGGCCGGGTTACGGGGTTTGGGTGGTGGCGCTGGGGCTAGCGCTGGGTGCGGCGTTTTTACATTTCGCCGACAAACGGTTGCCGCATTTGCATTTTGAGACCGTGGCCGGCAATACCCTGGATACGCTGCAAAAGATTTCTCTATTTATCATCGCCATCACCATCCATAATTTTCCGGAAGGTTTGTCGGTGGGGGTTAGCTTCGGCTCCGGCGACATGAAAAACGGCCTGGTGCTGGCCATCGCGATTGGTCTGCAAAATATGCCGGAAGGCTTGGCGGTGGCCTTACCGTTGATCGGCCTGGGGTATGACAAATGGCGCGCGGTGGCCTTGGCTACCTTGACCGGGCTGGTAGAACCGGTCGGCGGCTTTTTAGGGATAACCATGGTCAATTTATTTAGTGAAATCCTGCCGGTGGCCATGGGCTTCGCCGCCGGGGCCATGTTGTTCGTCATCAGCGAGGAAATCGTCCCTGAAACTCATGCCGCGGGTAAATGCCGCCCGGCGACATTTAGTTTGGTGGCCGGTTTTATCTTGATGATGATTCTGGACCGGATGATTGTGATATAAATCGGTTATGTTCGGATTTTGGGTGTGTTATGGAGTTTGATTTGGAAGTAGACGCCAGCGGGCTGCATTGTCCGTTGCCGTTATTGCGTTTAAAGAAGGCTATCATGGCGGTGGAAAGCGGCGAGGTGGTGAAAATCATCGCCACCGATCCGGCCGCGCATTTGGATATAGGCGTTTATTTGGAGCAAGCGGGCCACACGTCTTTGCATTTTTACCGGGAAGAGCAAAAACAAATTTTCTTTATCCGTAAAAAATAATCTTGAAATCAGTAGTTAGGAATCTTAAGTTAGGAAAGAATCATGCGATTAAAACTTTGGGTGGCGGCTCTGGCCGCCGTGGCGGCGGGTTGCGACTTTGATACTTCGTTAACCCCCCAATCGGTGCTGGCGGCTTGCGATAAAGCCTTGGCGGAAAAGGACGCAAAAGCGGCGGCCAACGAATGCCCGTTCGCCGAAATGTGGTTGGCGCACGTAAAGCCGGATTCGTTGCAACACGCGCAAGCCTTGGAAAAATCAGCCGATTTATTGGCGACGGTCAATTTCCGCGCCGCCGGCGAAAGTTACCAAAAAGCGCTGGATATTCGGGATAAATTAGCCGACAAGTCTAAGGAAAAACTTGCCTTGATCGTCAAATTGGCTAACGTGCAAAGCGCCGGCGGCCAATGGCAGGCCGCGGAAACCTTGTTAAAGAAATTGGTGGCGGATATGGAATCCGGTCCGGACAAGGACGGTCCGGAATTCGCGGAAGCGCTTAACCGTCTGGGCGTGGCCCAATTGCAGCAAAAAATGTATACCAACGCCGAGCAGTCCTTGTACCGGGCCGAAGGTGTGCTGGAAGACAAGTCGGACGAGGAAATCGGCGGCTACATGGGCGAGGTTTACAATAACCTGGGCTATTTGTCCGACGCCTTGGGCAAGTCTAGCGAGGCGGAGAATTTTTACCGCAAGTCCATTACCAGCCACGAGGCGGCGAAAACCCCGCATTACCAATCCTGGTACGATGCGTTGAGCAATTTGGCCTTGCTGTTGCAAAAACAAAGCAAATGGGCGGAGGCGGAAGCCTATTGGAAGCAAACCCTGCAAGTGGCCGAAAAAGGCTTCGGTCAGGAGAGCTTGCAGTACGCAACCAGCTTGAACAATCTAGGGCTGATGGCGCTGGCGGGGCGCAATTTCCCGACCGCGCAAAAATTGTTTAACGACGTGGTGGTGATCCGCGAGAAAAAGCTGGGCTTGAATAATTTGTTGACCGCCGAGGCCATGCAGAATCTGGCCGTGGCCTTTGCCAACCAGGGCAAGCGTCAAGAGGCCGAGGTATTGTTGCGGCAAGCGGCGGCGGTGTCTCTGACGCTATTGGGGCCGAATAACGCACAGACTCAGCAACGCTGGAACCTGCTGGCGAGTTTGCAAGGCGGGCAGCCGAATAAGGCGGAGGCGGGGGCTAATAAGCCGGCCGCGGGCGGGAAAAAATAGCAAAGTTGTGTAAATAATTTCAGACGCCGCATGCTTAATGATCTCTATGCGGCTGTTTTTTTTATTTTTAGTCTGTAAGCGGGAACCCATTTATGTCACTCAGCCAACAAATTACCGGTATCTCTCATATCGGCATTCGCGTCCATTCCTTAGATCGCGCCCGCGCATTTTATGAACTACTGGGCTTTAATTTCGTGATGGGTCCTATAGGCCCGGAGCCCGTGGCCATCATGTCGCACCCCTCGGGGATTGAAATTAACTTTATTCTCAATGCGGCAAATACTTCTAACGACAACATCTTAATAGATATAGAGGAAAAGCATGCTGGTTATACGCACATAGCCTTATCAGTGCAAAATATTTCCGAAGTCCAATCAGAGTTGGAAAAAGCCGGCGTCACTATTTCCGGCGGTCCGATTACCTTTCCTGGCGGCTCGGTTTCAATTTTTGTCAGAGATCCAGATCGCAATGTTATTGAGTTTAATCAGCGAGCATGAAAGAGCAAACTGGAATGTAGGAGGCGTAATCCACGCAGATGTAACCGTTCAGATCCCCTTCCTAAAAAAGCATAAAGCTTATTGACATAGGGAACAAATAGACCGTTAATTATACAAAACCAAGCTAACTTGATAGCCCCGGCATGATCCTCAAGGAGCATAAACTCGTCCAATTAATAAGGTCCGACAAGCTATCACTAAGTTCCAGTTTGCCTAGTTGCAGCTTAATCTGAATTTACCAAGCAGATATGAGGCTCAGAAATAAGGTGTTGTTTTTGTCTTCGCAGGCAGCTACTGCCGTAGGCGACAGTTATCATGGCTACGCTCGGCAGTATCCCTTGTGCCGTCAAGCGCCGCCTTGATACCCGCTCTTGCCCGCTAATGCGTCCGCAAAAAAATTTTCCAGCCAGACATCCTAAATTTACCGCATAATAAGCGGTTTTTTGATCCTTTCCCCGTTACGCCGGTTATGAAGCTGGAAAAAATCAAACTTGCCGGTTTTAAGTCATTCGTGGACCCAACCACCATCCCGATCCAGGGTAATTTGACCGCTATTGTCGGCCCTAACGGCTGCGGCAAGTCTAATATCATAGACGCGGTGCGCTGGGTGATGGGCGAGAGCTCGGCCAAGCATTTGCGCGGCGGCAGCATGACCGACGTGATTTTCAACGGTTCATCGGGCCGCAAACCGGTGGGCATGGCTTCGGTGGAATTGGTGTTCGACAACAGCGCCGGGCGGGCGGCGGGGCATTACGCGCAATACGAGTCCATTTCCATTAAGCGTCAAGTCAGCCGAGACGGCCAATCCGTATTCATGCTGAACGGCATGCGCTGCCGGCGGAAAGACATCACCGATTTATTCCTTGGCACCGGCTTGGGTTCGCGCAGTTACGCCATTATTGAGCAAGGCACTATTTCCCGGCTGGTGGAAGCCAAGCCGGACGAGCTGCGTCTGCACATCGAGGAAGCCGCCGGCATATCCAAATACAAGGAGCGCCGCGCCGAAACCGAAACCCGCATGCGCCACACGCGGGAAAACCTGGAGCGTTTGACCGATTTGCGCGATGAGGTGGACAAACAAATCAAAAACCTGGCTCGGCAGGCGCAAAAAGCTGAAAAATACACCGAGTTGAAACAATTGGAGCGGCAAGCCCGCTTGGCGGTGCTGGCCTTGCGCTGGCGGGGTTTTCAAGCCGCGGTGGACGACTTGGAACAGAAACTGCAAGCCGTCGCCGGCGAACATAACCGTTTATTTGTATTGCTGCGCCAAACTGAATCCGACGCTTCCGGTCAACGCGGCGAGCAAAAACACTTACAGGAAGAAATAGACGCGGTGCAAGAGGACTATTACGCCGCCGCCGCCGATATCGGCCGCCTGGAGCAAGCCATCAAGCACCACGAACTGGCGCAGGGGGAAACGCGGGCCGAACTCAACCGCTTACTGCGGCAAGCCGAGGAAGCGCAGGAAACTTGCGCCCAGGATTTGGCGCAGTTGGATGAAATTCGCGCCGCGCTGGTGGCCGCGGAGGACACTTTGTCCGCCGCCAAGCAGCGCGAGGAAGAGGCGCTGGAGCGGCAGGAAGACGTGGAAGGCAAGCAGCAGCAATGGCGCGCCGATTGGGAAACGTTTTTGACCGAACAAGCCAAGCGGCGAGAGCAAATTGAAGTGCGCCGCGCGCAGCGGACTCAATGGGAACAGCAGCAGCGCCAAGCGCGGCAACGGCTGGAAAAATTGACGCAAGAACAGGGCGATCTGCACCGGCTGGCCCTGGACAGCGCCGTGGCCGAGCTTAGCCAGCGCCTGGGTGAATTGACGCAAGAGCGAGAGGAATTGCAGGCTCAGGCGGAAGCCGCCGCCGGCGACATCGAGCGACTTAAGCCTGAAGTCAAGCAAGTGCAAGCCACTTTGCAACAGCTGCAAGCCGAATTGCGCGAGACCAACGGCAAAATCGCCTCCCTGGAGTTGCTGCAACAGCATGCCATGGGTAAGGATAAACATGACATCATGGACTTTCTGGAGAGGCTGGGCTTGCAAGGGCGTCCGCGGCTGGCCGAATTCATTGAAACCGAACCCGGCTGGGAAACCGCCGTGGAAATCGCCCTGGGCGATTTTTTGCAAGCGGTGTGCGTGGATGATGTTGCAGACTATGCGGCGGCATTGCAAGCCGAGGAAAATCTGTCCCTGATTTTATTCGCAACCCGGCCTAGCGCCGCTATTACGCCGCAAGGCCTGCTTGGCAAAATAAACTGCCCCTGGGATATAGCGGATTTATTGCCGGGCCTGGACTTCGCTTTCGACGAGGGCGCGCTGCAACAAAATCCGCCCGCCGGTCGCTCGCTTATTACGCAAAACGGCGCATGGCGCGGCGCGAATTGGCTAAAAATCAGCAGGGGCGAGGACAGCCAATTCGGCCTCTTGCCGCGGGAAAAACAATTGCGCGAATTTAAACACCGGCAAGCCGAATTGGATACTGAAATAACCGGTCTGAGCGCGCAACTCAACGCGGCGGAGCAAGCCTTGAAAGAGGCCGAGCAGCGGCGGGAGCGGCAGCAAAGCTTGGAAAAACAGTGGGCGGCCGAATATGCCGCGCTAAATGCCGAACACAGCGCGCAAGCGGCGCGGCTGGAGCAACAAAACCGGCGTCTGGCGCAATTAGAGCACGAAGCGGCGGAGCAGTCCGAGCTGTTGCATGAACTGGCCGAGCAGTTAGCGGAGGCGGAACTGTATAGCGCCGGCGCGGAAAAAGCGCTGGCGGATCTCGAGCTGAGAAAAGCGGCCATGGAGGAAGCGCTGCACGAACTGACGCAGCAGCGCCAAGACGGCGCGGCGCACGTGGACGAGGCCCGCCGGCATATTCAGCGCTTGCATGCGCAAATAGAGTCCTTGAAAGCCTCGGAAACGCTGACGGTGAAACAAATCGAACGCTTGCAAGGGCAGCGCCGGCAATCCGAACAGCGCATTGCCGAACTGGAGCATAAATTAGAATTTACTCTGACTCCTTTAGATGATGAAAAAATCGAGCTGGCCGCGCGCCAGGAAGATAAATACGCGCTGGAGCAGCGGCTAAAAGCGTTGCGGCAACGGCAAAAAGCCCTGGAACAAGCCTTGCAGGGCGGTCTGGAGCAAGCGGCGGCGGCGCAAGCGGGTTTAGAACGGCAAAAACAGTTACTGGAAGACTTGCGCTTGCAACAACAAGACAGCCGGGTGCGCCAGCAGACGGTGGCCGAGCAATTAAGGGAAGCTCAAGCCGAACCGGAGCTCATTTTGCGCGATTTGCCGGCTGAAACGCCGGAAACGCAATGGAAAACCCGGCTGGATAAACTGAACGCCGAAATCGAGGAATTGGGTCCGATCAATCTGACCGCCATTGAAGAATACCGCACCCAATCGGAACGGCTGAATTTTTTGAACGAGCAGCACGCCGATTTAATCGCGGCGCTGAATAGCCTGGATCAGGCGATTGATAAAATCGACAAGGAAACCCGGCAACGGTTTCAAGAAACCTTCAATCTGATCAACAATGGTTTGAAGGAAAAATTTCCGCGTTTGTTCGGCGGCGGGCAAGCCTATTTGGAGCTGACCGACGCCGACGTATTGGAAGCCGGCGTCAACATCATCGCCCGCCCTCCCGGCAAGCGGAATAGTTCCATACATTTGCTGTCCGGCGGCGAAAAAGCCTTAACCGCCATAGCCTTGGTCTTTTCCATTTTTGAATTGAATCCGGCGCCGTTTTGTTTGTTGGACGAGGTGGACGCGCCCTTGGACGACGCCAATGTGGTCCGCTTTTCAAAAATGGTGGAAGATATGGCGGAAACGGTGCAGTTTTTGTATATTTCACACAATAAGGTAACGATGGAAATTGCAAGACATTTGACGGGCGTCACCATGAAAGAGCCTGGCGTGTCCAGGATGGTGGCCGTAGACATTGATGAAGCGGTGAGCATGGCGGAAAACTAATGGATAAAGACTTATTAAGACTCGTGATTATCTTGGTGGGCGTGCTGGTGATGATCGGCATGCTGATCTGGCATTTTTTCCGGGCCTGGACCCGGCGGCTTGACGACCTGACCGGCGACGAGGAAGACGGGCCGTCCGACGCAGCGGAACCGCCCGGCTTCAGCGACTTTTATTCAGATTCCGCGGCGGAAGATGACTTGGCTTACCCCGAGCCGGAGATCGCCGCCCCCGTTTCCCCCGCTCATGCGGAACCGGCCCAGGCGTCACCGCCGCCGCCTAGTGTTGCCGCGCAAGCCCCGGCGGCGCATGATGAACTGCCTAGATTGTTGAAATTCACGCTGACCCCGCGCGGCCAGCGCGCCTATTTCAACGGCGCGGAGCTGTTCGAGGCCTTGGAGCGCGCTAATCTGTCATACGGCAACGTTAGGGTTTTCGAGCGTCTGGACAAAAACCGCATGGTGCATTTCGCGGTCGGCGCGCTGACCGCCGACGGCGTGTTTCCGGAAAGCGGGCTAGAAGAATTTTACTGTCCAGGGCTGGCGTTTTATCTGACGCCGCGCGAACTTGAGCAACCCCTGGCCGTGTTTGATGATTTTATTGATACAATTGACGCCTTGGCGACCGAACTAGACGGCGAAGTATGGGATAATCAACACCAACCGCTGACCGCCGAAGCCATAGCCGATATCCGCCGCTTGTTTTTATAAACCCGGCTATCCAAATAAAACTAAATTCGGCGCGCGCCCGTTGTTTAATAAGGCTAATTATATAAGTGGATCAAAAACATATCAGAAACTTTTCCATTATCGCGCATATTGATCATGGAAAATCGACCCTGGCCGACAGGTTTATTCAAATTTGCGGCGGACTCAGCGACCGCGAAATGGAGGAGCAAGTATTGGACTCCATGGATTTGGAGCGTGAACGCGGCATCACCATCAAGGCGCAAAGCGTCACCTTAAATTACCAAGCCGAGGATGGCGAAACCTATCAACTGAATTTTATCGACACCCCCGGTCACGTCGATTTTTCGTATGAAGTGTCTCGTTCACTGGCCGCCTGCGAGGGCGCTTTGCTGGTGGTGGACGCCGCGCAAGGGGTGGAAGCGCAAAGCGTGGCCAATTGCTACACCGCTATTGAGCAAGGCCTGGAAGTGGTGCCGGTGCTGAACAAGATAGACCTGCCTTCCGCCGAGCCCGAGCGCGTGACCAGCGAGATTGAGGACGTGATCGGCATTCCCGCCGACGAAGCGCTAAAAATCAGCGCCAAGACCGGCCTGGGCGTGGAAGACGTGCTTAACCAGCTGATCCGTAAAATTCCGCCGCCGTCGGGCGACGAAAATGCGCCGTTGCAAGCCTTGATTATTGATTCCTGGTTTGACAATTATTTGGGCGTGGTGTCGCTGGTGCGCATCGTCAACGGCTCGCTAAAGCGCAAGCAAAAAATTACCGTGATGTCCTCCGGCAAATCATTTTCGGTGGAGAAACTGGGCGTGTATTCCCCCAAGCCGCTGGAAAAGCAGCAGCTGATGACCGGCGAAGTCGGCTTTATCGTCGCCGGGGTGAAGGATATTTTCGGCGCGCCGGTCGGCGACACTATTACCGCTACCGATAATCCGGCGGCCGATATGTTGCCGGGGTTTGAAAAAGTGCAGCCGCGCGTGTTCGCCGGCTTGTACCCGGTCAGCTCCGACGATTTCGGCAGCATGCGCGAGGCGCTGGATAAGCTGCGCTTGAACGATTCCGCCTTGAATTACGAGCCGGAAACCTCGCAAGCCTTGGGTTTTGGCTTTCGCTGCGGTTTTCTCGGCATGTTGCACATGGAAATTGTGCAAGAACGCCTGGAACGCGAATATAATATAGACCTGATTACTACCGCTCCCACGGTGGTTTACGAGGTTGAAACGCATAACGGCGAGATTATCAACGTGGATAACCCGTCCAAACTGCCCGACCCCGGCACGATTAAGGAAGTACGCGAGCCCATTATCCTGGCCAATATTCTGGTTCCGCAAACCTATTTGGGGAATGTGATCAGTTTGTGCGTGGAAAAGCGCGGCGTGCAGCGCAATATGCAATATGCGGGCAGCCAAGTTTCCTTGAATTACGAATTGCCGTTGAGCGAGGTGGTTTTGGATTTCTTCGACCGCTTGAAATCGGTCAGCCGCGGCTACGCTTCATTCGATTATGAGTTCCTGCGCTTCGACCCCGCGCCGCTGGTGAAATTGGATGTGTTGATCAACAGCGACAAAGTGGACGCTCTGTCCATTATCGTGCATCGCGATTTGAGCCAATCCCGCGGCCGCGAATTGGTGGAAAAAATGCAGGAATTGATCCCGCGGCAAATGTACGAGGTGGCCATTCAGGCGGCGATAGGCTCTAAAGTCATTGCCCGCTCCACGGTTAAGGCCATGCGCAAGAACGTGACCGCCAAATGTTACGGCGGCGACATCTCGCGTAAACGCAAGCTGTTGGAAAAACAGAAAGCCGGTAAGAAACGCATGAAACAAGTCGGCAGCATTGAGATTCCGCAAGAAGCGTTTTTGGCGGTGTTACAAGTTAATAAAGAATAGAAAGATTGATCGGTTAAGTAACGTTACAACGGTCACGGGCGCGGTCTTCGATCTTTATAAAGAATTACGGCAATTATTTAGATAAACACTTATGGACTTTGATTTTTCTTTTTTTCTGGTGGCGGCGACTTTCGTGACCGGCGTGGTTTGGGGCGGTTATTGGGTTTATTTAAAGGCGAGCGACCGGGAATACCGGCAAGATCAAGAACCGTTGCCGGTGGAATACGCGCGTTCGTTTTTTCCGGTGGTGTTGATCGTATTGCTGCTGCGCTCGTTTGTGTTCGAGCCGTTTCGCATACCTTCCGGTTCCATGATGCCGACCTTGCTGGTGGGCGATTTTATATTGGTGAACAAATTTACCTACGGTTTCCGCTTGCCGGTGCTGAATAATAAAATCATTGAAATGAACGAGCCGCAACGCGGCGACATCGTGGTGTTCAGGTTTCCGAAACAGCCGTCGGTGGATTACATCAAACGCGTCATTGGCCTGCCGGGCGACCGCGTGGCCTATTTCGACCGCAAGCTTTACATCAACGGCCTGCCGGCCACGCAAGTTTCCCTCGGCCAATACCACGCCGTGGGCCAGGCCGCCAATATGACCGGTCTGGAGGAACTGCGCGAGAACCTCACCGGCCTGGAGCATTCAATTTTAGTCCATCGCGGCGCGCAATCGGTGGAAGACGTGTTCGTGGTGCCGCAGGGACAGTATTTCGTGATGGGCGACAACCGCGACAACAGCAACGACAGCCGCTATTGGGGCACGGTGCCGGAAGGCAATCTGGTCGGCAAGGCATTCATGATATGGATGAATTGGGACTTTGAAAACGGCGGCGTGGACTTCTCGCGCTTGGGAACCTTGCTGAAATAAACGAGTCAATCTTACGATTTTTTAAATTTTATTAGTAGTAATCTAGCATAACCATTTTTACCTTTCATTCAGGATTAGGTTCATTCAGGACTAGACCAGTATTTAATGCTCTAATTCAAATCACTATACGGAAGGTAAAAACAGTTATACCGGCTTGCTTTTCTTGTTGTCCTTTAGTTCAATCATTTAAAACAGCCAATTAATCAGGTGAAAAGAAATTCGGAGATTTTAGCTCGAAAACTGGGTTTACATTTCAATCAACCGGAATTATTCCAAACCGCGTTGACTCATCGCAGCATGGGCCCGCACAATAACGAGCGCTTGGAGTATTTGGGCGACGCGGCGCTGGGTTTTGTCATCGCCCGCCAATTATACGACTTGTTCCCGCAAGCCGAGGAAGGCGCTTTAAGCCGCTTGCGTGCGAATTTGGTGAATCAAACATCGTTGGCGGAACTGGCCAAGGATTTAAACATCGGCGATTATTTGATACTCGGCTCCGGCGAATTGAAAAGCGGCGGCTTCCGCCGTGATTCCATATTGTCCGACGCGCTGGAGGCGATAATCGGCGCTTTGCTGCTGGACCAAGGTTTTGAAACGTGCAAGCAATGGATTTTAAGCTTGTTCGCCGAGAAACTGTCGGCGCTGGCCTACGATAGTTGGGCCAAGGACCCGAAAACCCGGTTGCAGGAATTGATGCAGGCGCGCAAGCAATCGCTGCCTTTGTACAGCCTGGTCACGCAAACCGGAGCCAGCCACGAGCAAACTTTTCAAGTCAGCTGCCAAGTGCCGCTGCTGGACGAGTCCACCTTAGGCATAGGCGTATCCCGTAAAAAAGCTGAACAGGAAGCGGCGCGAAAAATGTTACACATATTGGAGCAAACCAGCGCATGAATTGCGGTTATGTAGCCTTAATCGGCAGACCCAACGTCGGTAAGTCGACCTTAATGAATCATCTGCTGGGACAAAAACTTAGCATCACATCCAGAAAACCGCAAACCACCCGCCACCGCATCCTGGGGATTAAAACCACCGACGCCGGGCAAATGATTTTCATGGACACCCCAGGCATGCACCAGGATCAAAAAAAGGTGCTGAACCGCTATCTGAACAAAACCGCCGACAGCACGCTGATGGGCGTCGATGTGGCGCTTTGGCTGTTGGACGGTTTGTATTGGCACGAATACGATCAACAGATCATTAAAAAACTGGAGCAAGCCGGCTTGCCGGTGATACTGGTGGTGAACAAGATAGACAAGGTCGAGGATAAAGCCGCCGCGCTGGCGTTTTTCGCCGAGGCGGCGCAAAAATTCGCCTTTAGGCATATTGTGCCGGTGTCGGCGCTGAAAAATCTGAATCTTGATATCTTGGAACGGCATATATTTGAATTATTGCCGCAAGCTGAACCCATGTATCCGGCCGATCAAATCACTGACCGGCCGGAGCGGTTTTTTGTCGCCGAAATCATCCGCGAAAAACTGACCCGCCGCCTGGGCGACGAATTGCCGTACGCCTTGACGGTGGAAATTCAGCTCTATCAAGAGCAGCCGAAGTTGACCAAGATTTACGCTACCATTTGGGTGGAGCGGGACAGCCAAAAAAGCATAGTTATCGGCAAGCAAGGCGAAATGCTGAAAAAAATCGGCACCGACGCACGGCAGGACATTGAAAAATTGCTAGACCAGCACGTTTATCTGGAGCTATGGGTCAAAGTCAAAAAAGGCTGGTCCGACAACGAACGCGCTTTGCAAAGCCTGGGCTTTATCGACAATCCGGAGTAAACCGTGGCTGCAATGGTGGAATTGCAGCCGGCCTTCATCTTGCGGCAACGCCCGTACCGGGAAACCAGCGTTTTATTGCAAGCGTTTACCCGCGAATACGGCATCATCTCGGTTTTAGCGCGCGGCGTGCGCAAGGCTAAATCCAAATTGGCCGGGCAACTGCAGCCGTTTTACCTCTTGCAATTGTCTTATCTCGACCCGCGCGAACTTAAAATTTTGACCCAAGCCGAAACCGCGCAAGATTTTAATTTGCAGGGTTTGCCCTTGTATTGCGGGTTTTATTTGAACGAACTGCTGCAAAAATGCCTGCATCCGCACGACCCGCACCCGGAACTGTTCGACCGCTACCGGCAATGCCTGCAAGCCCTGGCGGCCGGCGGGCAAATAGAAACCGAACTACGCTATTTTGAACTGGACTTATTGCGCGAGACCGGCTTCGGCGCGGATTTGAGCATGGACGCCGGCAGCGGCGATCTGGTCGGAGCAGGGCGGCGCTATGATTATATTCCAGGGTATGGTTTGACCGCCGCCGCAAGCGGCATCGCGTCCGGCGCGGTATTAACGGCCTTGAACCGACGCGCGGCGCTGACCGCGGAACTGCAAGCCGAGGCCAAACTATTACTGCGCCGCATGCTGGACGAATGCTTGGCCGGGCAAACCTTAAACAGCCGCGAAGTGCTGGCGGCGATGCTTAAGTTTACCGCGCATTAAACCGCGTCCGGGGCGATGCGTTTTATCACGTCCAGCGCCAACTCGCGTTTCTCGCGTGTTATATCCTGGCGCATAAGATTGACATGTGAGTTTTTGCCATATATATTAACAGTCAGTTTATCTAACGCTCTTCACAAGGTATCCGTCATGGTATTGAAAAAAATAACCGTAAATCTACCGGAAGATCAGGTTGAGTTTCTGCAAAAGATTGCGGCATCAGAACATATAACATTTACAGACGTACTCTGCCGGTCGATTAATTCCGAAAAGTTTTTCGTTGAGCAAGCAAATAACAAATGTAAAGTGCTAGTCGAGGATTCAGATCATCGCATTCGTGAAGTTATTCGTAAATAATGCAATCAGTTGACTTGTGTAATGCCGATGCACGGAGAAAGTAATGAAAATATCCAAGCAGTGGAAAGTGCTGGCGCTGGTGAAGGTAGGCATGCCGCGCTTGGAAAGGATATAACGAACGAGAATAACCTTGATTTCACCGAAGACAGCGCTATATCTAATTATGATCAACCATCTCCCCATGTTGGAAACGATTATGATCCCAGGCCCCAAGAAGATAATGCGCGACGAATAATTGCGTATATGTTGATCGGGTTGCTCTGGTTTATTGTGCTTGGGATATTTCTCTTGTTAGGATTTGATAAAATCAATATTGAAGATATAAAAGATTTTGGTGTTGTATTAAGCCCAATAATCGCCTTGGTTTCAGCAGCTACAGGTTTTTATTATGGAACTAAAGATAACTCATCGAATGGGAAGTAATTATATTGTCAGCTAATTCAATGTGTAGTTTCTAATTACATTCAATTAGTTTTTATAATGTCTTTGAATTTAAGTCAACGCGTAGGTACGATTGAGAGTAGCGAAATCGTGCGTATGTTTTACAAAATTTACTGGTATCTGTATGAACGACAATAAAAACTATCACAATGGAATGAAAACTATTTTGCAGCTGATAATGGCAACGATATTTTTGCTCTTCCTCTTTGGTT
The DNA here is from genome assembly GCA_903928965.1 of uncultured Pseudomonadota bacterium. Lineage (GTDB taxonomy): Bacteria > Pseudomonadota > Gammaproteobacteria > Methylococcales > Methylomonadaceae > Methylomonas. Next base: position 18,668 of record CAIYSZ010000034.1, on the reverse strand, counting down.
GCGTATTAGCTTTTTTTATAATTCTTGGTCTCGGTCGACCTGCAACGTGGTATTTTTTAGGCTCTTTAGTACTGTGCCTATTGCCAATAAAACTAGAGAAAGATTCACCATGGAAGGATGCGGCAGTGACTGTGACGTTATCAATGGTTATCGGTTTTTTATTATTGACCCTCGCAACTGCCTATTTCGTACCAGTGGATGGTTCACTTCCAGAATTGGAAAACGCAAAACAGTTACACTCTTTGGATTTACAGCTGATTCATTTGCGTGAGCAGCTCTCCTTTTTTACCGATCATTGGTGGTATATCGGACCCCTAACCCTGATGTCCTTGGTGCTCCTGGGTAGGATATTTGGTAACAGCTACCTTATAAATCAAGTTCTTTGGCTACCCAAAGCCTGTAAGATTGTTATCAGTTCGATTGCCATTGCGACAAGTTTCAGTCTGTTTGCAACGGATGATATTCTTGGAAAAGCCGCATCTCGCGCGGAAGTCAAAGTTATCAGGGATTTCAAGATTTCACGTCAAGATGAATATGACTCAATCGCGCGTTTGATAAAAACGCGCGCATCTAGCGAACTTATCCGGCAAACGACGCCGGAACAGAGCCAATTTATCGTCAATGTTATTAAGCACGCTTCTTCTTTACCTCGGCTTAGTGAATCCGCAAAGAGGGAATTGCTTCTCGAAGTCATTGAAGAGGTACAAATACCTGAAGATCATAATGATGATCAAGATACTTCGCGATTATCGGTACAGTTAACTGATGCTGTTAAATTAGATTTGCTCCGGAATCCAATACAATTATATGAGAAACAAAAAAATGACGAGAAAAGAATGGAAAATCTTGCAAAGCAAGCCGAAGAAGAGCGTTCTGCGTTAGTAGAAACCATATCAGCTCCTCTATCACAGGCTAATGATCTTACTAAGGAACAAGTTAGTGAAATACTTGGGTCCATGTTTCAAGTACCTGATTCTCTCGTCGGGGTTGCTGCCGCTCAACTGCTGGACATTGTGGCAGAAACGTCTTTTGAGTCAGTGTGCAAGCCCCTGGTTGATGGCTTGGTTGCAAAAATTCAAAGTAAACTCCCGCCCATCACTTTAGACAAAAAAGAGAGTAATTCTATTTCAAGAAGGGTGTTTGACGTATTGCACGAACTGGCTTTTGAACGGCCGCAACGGATTTTGAAAAACGTAGAGAACAATATTGAAAAGATAAAAAACAATGTTGAAAAGATAAAAGAACAAATTGAAGAGGATAAAAAAGAAATTCAAAATTCAAAGCCAATGTTAATTAATTATATTGGCTTAGATCAGAAACGAATGGAGCTGGAAAAACAGCAAATAAGATTATGGTATTTAAATGATAGATTGATAGATGCAAAAAAACTTGCAGAAACTTACGGTCCATGTGCTCAAGAAAGTTTAGGTGGTATTGAGCATGATGAAAAAAAGCTGTCATATAATGATTTTCATAAGAATTTAACGAATAATATTTTAATACTCACAGACAAATCAAAACTAGTTTCAGATAGCTCGTCCGATGCATTTAAGGCAGTGCAAGAAGTTAAGCAAGCGTTTAAAGACTATGAAGACAGGATAAATGGTAAACGAGAAGGTCGTTTGTAATGTGAGCATTGCAAATTAATGACTAGTACTGCATAAGCAATGCAGGCGGACTTTCGGCTGTTAACTTACGACAAACCAGAGACTTCAATTAGTCAACATCACTGGAACATGTGGAATCGGCTAAAATTACGCCTTGCATACTTTAAGGTTGCGAGGCAGGGGTGTCCGCGAATAATGTTCTCTAACATCAAAGCCTTTGGTCGCTAGGCGAAAAGCGGTTCCCGGCTGAGGCCAGAGCATCCAAGCCGTCCAATATCAAAGCCAGCGCGCTCAATGCGGCATGCGCGTCGCCGTCGATTTGCGTCTTCACGATGGAGCCGTCCACCGCTACTCCCGCGGCGGCGGCTATTGCGGCGCGGTTGGGGCAAGTCAAAGCAGGAAGTTCGCCGATGACGGCCAGCATATCTTGTTTATGGCAGCGGCATAGCGTCATATATTCCGCCTCGTCGCTGATTTCGGCGGCGATGTTGATAAAGGCGCAGCCGCGAAATTCCGGTTGCGAAAACCATTCCGCCAACGCCGGCAACAACGGCCGCAAGCCGCCGCCGGGCGCGCCGCCGTGCCGCCTGAGGGCGGCGCGGAACCAGCTCAACCATAATTGATGCCGGTATTCTAAAAACGCCAACACTAAATCGTTCTTGCTTGGGAAATGCCGGTAGAACGTCACCTTGGTGACGTGCGCCTGGGCTATGACCTTATCCACCCCGGTGGCTCGCACGCCATCGCGGTAAAACAGATCATGCGCGGCAAGTAAAATTTTTTGCCGGGCGGGCAGGGTGGGGGTATCGGCTGTCGTTTGCATTGAAGTTACAATTTCTTAGTATATACTCATAGTCTAGTATAAATAGCCAAAATGATAATGGTAACTTTAGTTACCATTTTTAAAATATAACTCGTGGTGGGCAAGGCCTTGATTTTGGCTGACCATCCAATGGCGTTAGATCAAGGCGAGCGCAATACGGGCTCGGACTTGGGCTCGGATGCGTCAAGCGACATTCGTCGTCGCTTTTTTCCCGCCTAGTGCGTTAATGCATAAATTATTGGACAATAATTAATCCATTTGATATTCTTTTATGTAGACAATTTATTCTACATCAACCGCCATGACCGCGAGGAAACGCCATGACCACAAAACCACCCGTTCCGCCGTTTACCGAGGATACCGCGCGCCAAAAAGTCCGCCTAGCGGAAGATGCCTGGAATAGCCGCGACCCGGATCGGGTAGTGCAAGTGTACACCGAGGATAGCCGCTGGCGGAATAGGGCTGAATTCCCGGCCGGGCGGGATGAGATTCACGCCTTTCTGCAACGCAAGTGGGCGCGGGAATTGGATTACCGCTTGATTAAAGAATTATGGGCCTGGCACGACAACCGCATTGCGGTGCGCTTCGCCTACGAATGGCATGACGACAGCGGACAATGGTTCCGCGGCTACGGCAACGAGAATTGGGAATTCAACGCCCATGGCCTGATGCAATTTCGTTTCGCCAGCATCAACGACTTGCCGATCAACCCGGAACAGCGGCTGTTCCATTGGCCGTTGGGTCGGCGTCCGGACGAGCATGTCGGGTTGAGCGAGTTGGGGTTGTGATTTTTTAAAACCTGAACTGGCTTTGAACGAAGACGTAATCCGAATCAGCGCCGGGGGTCAAACCGCACGCGCCGCCGGTAGCTCTAACCACTGAATTGGCGGCGGTGCAAGCTGTTGTGGTTGAAGCCACTCCGGCGGTTTTGGCAAATTCACCTTTAAATAAGTGATAATAACCTGCCTCAAAGTTCAAACTGCTGTTGAAATTATATCGACCGGTAAACCCTAGTTGATCGCCAACGTAACTATTACCGGATGGCGCGGCCTTATTAGTCCCGGCATAGGCTAAAGCGGGTGAAGTGCCTGAAGTGCACGAGGTTCCGCCCCAGCAATCTCCCGCCGAGGCCAGCCAGACCACCCGGTTTCTGAATCTAAAGGATAGATCATCCCTGGGTGCGAAATCAAAAGTTAAACCCGGAGAGTTAATGTTACTTCTTTGAAATGCCGACCAGATGCCCGTGGGACCAAAATCCATATCCGATGCGGCATAGAGAGGATCGAACCGGCCATCAACGCCATTCGGGTTTAAATAATTTTTACTACCGGAAGCATAGTCGTATTCAAGAAACAATCTGGGCGCCCAAGGTAAATCAAAACTATAACCTGCTTCCAAGTGCGTTGAATAAGCTTCATGATTTTGCTGAATATTGGCTTGCGCCGGTTGTAAACTTCCGCCGATAGTGGCATAGGTTTTAGTGCCGTACTGAGCCATGCCTTCGGCCTGGAAGTCGAAGCCGCCTTTATGCGGTTTGCTGTAAAATCTCAAACCAGGCGTGAAATAGCGTCTATTCGTGGTGTTGTTTGCCCAGGAATTTGATTCTTGAAGATTATATAAATATAGCTCGGCATTAATATTTTTAACCAGATTATACCCTTCCAGAATACCGCCCGAGAAATAAGTGCCTATGGCTTCCTGATCAAATACTATTTGATTAGAGATAAGTTGATTATTGGTACTTGCATTGGTGTTACCCGGCATGCGTAACACAGGCATAGTCACAAAGGTATTGACTTGCCATTTTCCGTAATCCAGCACCCGCGTTTTAAGCCCGGTAAAGCTATTCACGGTATTCCTGAAATAAGGCCTTGCCACCAGACGGCGGCTGCCCAAATCCAGCGTTTGCCGGCCCGCTTTAACCTCAACGCCTAAATGACTATTCCAGGCGTTTTTATCCGCCCAGTCAACATAAACTTGAGTAAAATCAATCGTATCTACCATGGTATTGGTAACCAGAGTCGTTTGATCCCCGCCTACGTCGCGGGCGTCCATCACCTCTGTTGCAAACCGGAATTTGCCGAATTGAGCCTGTAACCATAAATCCGTTTGCAATTCAACGGCCTGGTCGCCGCCAGTGCCAGGGCCGCCCTTTATGGGTGTGGATGGGGCCGGATCATAATTGACGGGATTAGTTGAAATTTTCTCGCCCGAGAAGGCAGGCGCGTTGCTTATATGGGATTTACCCTTGGATGCACCGAAACTTTGATTAGGTTTGAAGGTATTGGCGATGCTTTCATAGCGAGTACGTTGCTCAACGCCAACACTTAACCAATCCGGCAAATCGGCGGCATCATGCAGATTCCAGGTTGGCTTTTCATAGCTATTGCCCAATAAAGGATCGTCCATAATGGCGTTGGACGCATTCATGGGAGCTTTGGCGTATTTTTTGGGCGCGGGTGAAGCTGTTGCGTCATCCGCGTTAACGCGTTCTAAATTAGCCATAGACAAAGTAGTGATAAAAGCTAAGCTATAAACTTTTGCTTTTTGTGGTCTAATGTTATTTTTGTTATCCATTTTGTTTACTTTTTCTTCTTTTCATTAAAACGCCGTCAACCTAAGGAACCGGCGTCGCCAACCAACGATTTTTTTGGACAATTATTATAGTTTAATATAAATAGGCAAAATGTTAATGCTTAAATTTGAAAAGCCTTTGCCCACCCCATTGCTCATAATACCCCTCAAACCCATCCCGCCAAACCAGCCGCAAACAATCCTCATTCGCCGAGTACATATAAACACTAGGCAAGGCATGCCCGTTAAAACGGTTGGCCTTAATCAAGCTATACGCGCCGCAGTTGTAAAAGCACAGCCTGTCCCCAATTTGCGGAAGTTCATTAAACCCATATTCCCCGAATAAATCTCCGGCCAGGCAAGAGCCGCCGGCGACTAGCGCGGTTTCGCCGCCGGCGGCGGCTTGGATTAACGGCGGGCTGGTTTGGTATTCAAACACTTCCGGGTGGTGGTTGACGCTGGTGTCTAGCACAATTACGGTTTTGCCGCCGCTATTGAAGCGGTCCAACACGCTGGCGACCAGGTAACCGGCGTCGCCGACCAGCGCCTTGCCGGGCTCCAGGTAAATTTCCAGGCCATATTGGCCGCGCAGGCGGCGGATTAAGTTCAACAGCCGGGTTAAGTCGGCGATGGCAGGGTAGAGATAGCCGCCGCCCAGATTTAGCCATTTTAAGTGCGGATTGGCTTGTAAAATCGGTTCCAGCGCCGCCGCCGTGGCGCTGAGAGCGTCCAAACTGGTTTGCGAGAACACGTTATGCACCTGCAAGCCTTCTAAAACCGGGGGTAGGGGGCTTAGGCATTCCGCCAACGGCGCGCCCAGTTTGGAATGCGGCCGGCAGGGATCGTAACGCGGGTCGGCTGAGAAAGAACAATCAGGGTTTATACGCAAACCGGCGGAGTAGTTTTTTTCAGGCAACTCGTCGGCGCGCTGGAATTGTCCCCAAGAATTAAAACTAATATGGCTGCACAAGCGGTTCAGTTCATCAAGGTCTTGCGGTTTGAGGCCGGGGCTGGTCAAATGGACGGCGCAATCGGCGCTGATTTGCCGCGCCAGCCGCGCTTCAAACAGCGAGCTGACCGAAAAACCGTCCACCCGCGGCAGCAGCTCGCGCAGTACCGCGCCCAGCGGCAAGGCCTTGATGGAATACAACACCTTGGCCCCGGCCGCGCGCAACGCTTGCACGCTTTGTGCATTGCGCCGGATTTGCTCAACGTCGAACACATAGGCCGGCGTGTCCGGCAAGCGCTTTAAAAAGCCCGGCGTCAGCATGCCGGCGCGGCAGTGTGGGCCAGGAGTTGGCGGCGGCAATAATCCAGGGCTTGGGCGTTTAAATCCGGCGCTTCGCTGAGAAAATGCGCCGCGTTTTGCTCCTTGCGCAGCCAGGTGAATTGGCGTTTGGCCAGTTGCCGGGTGGCGGCGATGGCTTTGTCGCGCATGGTTGGATAATCGTATTCGCCGTCCAAATAAGCCCACACTTGCCGGTAGCCGACGCAGCGCACCGACGGCAGGCCGGGGTGCAAGTCGCCGCGTTGTCTTAAGGCTTCCACTTCCGCGATTAAGCCTTGCGCCAGCATTTGGTCGAAGCGGGCCGCGATTTTGGCGTGCAGCGCGCTACGCTGCTCCGGGGCGACGATGAGTTTTATAAAGGGCGGCATTTCGTCCTTTTTTTGTTGGCTGAAATAATCCGACAACGGCTGGCCGGTAATAGCGTAAACCTCCAACGCCCGCTGCACGCGTTGCGGGTCGTTGGCGTGGATACGCGCGGCGGCGGCTGGGTCTACCGCCTTCAACCGCTCGTGCATTACGTGATTGCCGAACTCCTGCAACTCCCGCTCCAGGCGAGCGCGGATTGCCGGGTCCGCCGGCGGCAGCTGGGCCAGGCCTTGGGTCAAGGCGCTAAAATACAGCATGGTGCCGCCGACCAGCAGCGGTTGCTTGCCGCGTTGTTGTATATCGGCAATTAGATTCACGGCGCGGGTTTTGAAATGTCCGGCGGAAAAATTTTCGGTCGGCGGCAAAATATCAATCAAATGATGCGGCACGCCGCCGCGTTCGGCCAAGCTGGGTTTGGCGGCGCCGATGTCCATGCCTTGATAAACTAAAGCCGAATCGACGCTGATGATCTCGCCGTCCAGCGCTTGCGCCAGCGCCACGCCCAACGCGGTTTTGCCGGAGCAGGTTGGCCCCATCACTAAAATGGCCGGGTTCGCCATTCAGCGTCCGCGCAGGAAAAAGCGGTCCAAGTCCTGCTTGCTTAAGGCGACCCAGGTTGGACGGCCGTGGTTGCATTGACCGCTACGCTCGGTTTGCTCCATGTCGCGCAGCAAGGCGTTCATTTCATCGATACTGAGCTTGCGCTTGGCTCGCACCGCTTGATGGCAGGCCATGGTGGCCAATAATTGATTGATCTGCTCCTCGCTACGCCGGCTGACGCCGTGAGCGGCCAGATCGGCCAGCATGTCGCGCGCCAATTGGTCGCAATCCAGCTTGCCCAGCAAGGCCGGCGCGGCGCGCAGCACCAAGGTTTGCGGGCCGCCGCGCTCCAGCTCAAAACCCAATTCGCGGAAAAAATCAGCCTGTTGCTCGGCCAGTTCCGCTTCTTCAAGGCTGACCGGCAGCTTGATCGGCAACAACAAGGGCTGCGACACCAGTTTTTGGCCTTGGTATTGCTGCTTCAAACGCTCGTAGGTCACCCGCTCGTGCGCGGCGTGCGCATCCACTAAAATGACGCCGTCGGCGGTTTGGCTCAAAATGTAGATGTTATGGATATGCGCCAGCGCAAACCCCAGCGGCGGCGTCGCGGCGGGTTGTTCCGCCACCGAATCGGCCGCGGCTCGGTATAGCTCACTGTATTGACTGATGCTCGCATAAGCGGCGGGCGATGCAGGCGGCCGATAACCGCCGCCGCCCGATGCGGCCGGGCGCGGCGGCGGGGTGAAATCCGTTAGCGGCAATTCGCTTTGCCGGGGCGGGGCCGCCGGGGCTTGTTCAAGCAACACGCTGTCCGCTGGGGGCGGCGCGGCGGCGGCGGGGCGGAACGCCGCTAGGCAGCGTTGCACGGCGTGAAAGACAAAATCATGCACCGAACGGCTATCGCGGAAGCGTACCTCCAATTTGGTCGGGTGCGCGTTGACGTCCACCAGCGCCGGGTCCAGCGTCAAATACAAGGCGAATACCGGGTGCCGGTCGTGGTACAGCACGTCTTGGTAGCCCAGCTTGATGGCGTGGGTCAGCAGTTTATCCTTCACCAAACGGCCATTGACGTAAAAAAATTGCTGGTCGGCCTGGCCGCGGGCGAACGCGGGCTGGCCCAGCCAGCCGCTCAATTGCAGGCCGGAGGCGGCGAAATCCAACGCCAGCGCGTGGCGCGGAAACTCAGGATTGCAAACCGCCGCCACCCGTTGCAATTGCGCTTCAGGGGTCAGGGCCGGTTTGAGGTTGATAATTTCTTTTTGGTTGTGATTCAGCGTAAAGCCGATGTCGAAACGGCTTAGCGCCAGTTTGTAAACCAAATTTTCGATATGCCCGAATTCGGTTTTCTCGGATTTCAAAAACTTGCGCCGCGCCGGCGTGTTATAAAACAAATCACGAACTTCCACGCTAGCGCCCACCGGATGCGAACAAGGCCTCGGTTCGGCGAATTGGTCGCCGCCGTCGGCGCTGATTTGCCAGGCGCAGTCGGCGTCGGCGGTGCGCGCGGTCAAGGTCAGGCGAGCGATGGAGCAAATACTGGGCAAGGCCTCGCCACGGAATCCCATGCTCAGTACGCGCTCTAAATCGTGCAGATTGGCGATCTTGCTGGTGGCGTGGCGGGACAAGGCCAGCGCCAGATCGTCCTTGACGATGCCGCAACCATTGTCGCGGATTCTAATCAGGCGCAGGCCGCCTTGTTCAATGTCGATGTTAATTTGGCTGGCGCCGGCGTCAAAGCTGTTCTCCACCAATTCCTTGACCACCGAGGCCGGCCGCTCGACCACCTCGCCGGCGGCGATTTGGTTGATTAACTGGGTGGGTAGGGCTTGAATGCGCATGGCATATCATTATACCTTAGACGTATTGCACCGGACCGGGATATTCAGCCTCAGAACAGTATGTTTTCAGGATCGCTCATCAATATCCTGGCATCCGACGGCCAATATTCAATACCTTCCGCCGCCCATAATAGCAGATGGGGGTCCAGCAGCAGCTTCATGCGCCGTCCACAAATAGCTTCACGATGCTCTCTTCACCCATCCGGTCGAAAAAATCCGGCGCCTTAATTTGTCCGGCCATAAAACCGAACCGCTTGATCTGAGCAGGCTCCGGCGCGTGCTGCTTGACAATTGAATATTTAATATGTAATATACATACCATGTAATACGGTATGTAATCAGCGAGAAAGAACATGGCAAGAATCGGTATTGATAAAGCAGAGGTTTTAAGCGCCCGCGACAGATTGCTGGCGCTGGGGCGGCGTCCCTCTATTGACGCGATACGCGGCGAACTCGGCGATACCGGTTCCAAGACCACGATACACCGTTATCTCAAGGAAATCGAAGCGGAGGAGGGCGGCAGGGCAGGGAGCATTACCGCCAGCGAAGCGATTCTGGATTTAAGCTCTCGCTTGGCGGAGCGCCTGCACGCGGAGGCGGCGCAACAAATCACGCTGCTGGCGGAAAAACACCAGGCCGAGATTACCGAACTGCGCGGCCAGATAACGTCGTTGCGGAATGAAGTAGCGTCCGCGCGAACGCAAGCCGAGCGCCTGGACGCTGAGCTGACGACCGAAAAAACCGCGCATGCGACCGCGCAAGAATTATTGCGGCAGGAAGCCCTAAAAAACGCCAGCCTGACGCAACGCGCGCTGGATATGGAAACTCAGCAAACCCAATGGCAAGAATACCGGCTTTCGCTAGAAGAAAAACACCGGCACGCCAGGGAAGCGCTGGAACAATTCATATCCGCCGCTCAGGCGCAACGCGAACAAGAGGCCAGACAACACGAGCAACAGATTCAATTTTTACAAGGCGAGCTGCGCAAGGCGCAAAATGCGCTGGATTCCCGGCAGCTTGAGTTGAATGCCAGCCAACGCGGCAATGCCGAACTGGCCGGCGAACTCAAGCAAGCGCGATTGGAATGGCTAAAACTGGATGGAGAAATCCGCATCCTACGCGCGGCGAAAGAACAACTCGCCGCAGCCGAACTTAGGGCGGAACATTTGCAAATGGAACTTGATAAAGCAGGAGAGCGGGAAACCAAGCTGGCGGCGGACAATAAACAAAAAACTAAAGAATTGCGGGAATCGCAAAACCAGCGCCAACAACTGGAAACGGATTTAACCGCCGCCAAGGCGATTATCGCCGTGCAGGAAAGTTTATTCGTCAAGCTTACGCTGTTGGATAGCGTGCATTAAAGTCGCTTTTGGCTATGTTGCCGTCTCAATGCACAAAGCTTTATGAAACAGATGTGTTGTTTTTGTTGATAACACACAACACTTCTGTTATATTTAACTCATGAATTCCAAGCAACTTAAGAAATGGCTGGAGACGAGCTGGGTAAAGGTATTGAAGCCACTATAAAGCGTCAATTAGGCTTGAAGTAGGAGGCCGCATGTTCAACTATCCAGTAATCCTAACGCCTGATGGCGACACTTTTTTAGTCACGTTCCCCGATTTACCTGAAGCAATAACCTTTGGCAATACAGAGCAGGAAGCGCTGGCGATGGCGGTTGATGCGCTAGAGACGGGCCTTTCGTTCTATGTCGATGACCGTAAGCTGTTACCTGCGCCGTCAGTGCGTCCAGACCTGTTATGTGTTCGGCCATCGGCGCTGGAAAGTATCAAATTGGCGGTTTATCAGGAAATGATGACCCAGGGCATTCGTAAGGCTGAACTTGCTCGCCGCCTGGGTTGGAAAGCGCCGCAGGTTGATCGGCTATTTGACTTAGGCCACGCCTCTCGGCTTGATCAATTGGAAGCGGCGGCCAAAGTGTTGGGCAAACAAATTGATGTGTCCCTAGCGTAAAACAACATTAGACGACATTCTTTGCTTGGTCTAGCGAGGTCTATTTAACATAATACATATTATACGATCCCGTGTTAACGGCGAACAGGGGGCTTTAAACGTTTACGCCGTGCACTTTAAGCTCAGGTCGGCAATCAGCTTTCTGTTTGCAACAAGGCGCGCGCTGCGGCTATGGCTTGGCGCACGGCGTCCGGCGCGGTGCCGCCGATATGCTTGCGCGCGGCCACGGAACCTTCCAGGGTTAAAACGTCGTAAACGTCGGCGCTGATAACCGGGCAAATGGCCTGTAATTCATCCAAGGCAAGCGCGGACAAATCCCGCCCGCTGTCCACGCCCAAACGCACCGCCAGACCCACGGCCTCATGCGCGTCGCGGAACGCCATGCCCTTGCGCACCAAATAGTCGGCTAGATCCGTTGCGGTCGCGTAGCCTTGCAGCGCGGCGCGGCGCATATTGTCGCGTTTGGCGCGGATATGCGGCAACATGTCCCCGAATGCGCGCAAACACGTCAACACCGTGTCGGCGGTGTCGAATAACGGCTCCTTGTCTTCTTGATTGTCCTTGTTATACGCCAAGGGCTGGCTTTTCATCAGCATGAGCAAAGACATTAAGTGTCCGCTGACCCTGCCCGCCTTACCGCGCACCAGCTCCGGCACGTCGGGGTTTTTCTTTTGCGGCATGATCGAAGAGCCGGTGCAAAACGCGTCGGGAATGTCGATAAAATCAAATTGCGCACTGGCCCACAACACCAATTCCTCGGAAAAGCGGGACAAATGTATCATCAAGATACTGGCGGCGGCGGTGAATTCGATAGCGAAATCGCGGTCGCTGACCGCGTCCAGCGAATTATTGGCCGGCCGGCTGAAACCCAGCAACTCCGCGGTTAACTGCCGGTCAAGAGGATAACTGGTCCCGGCCAAGGCCGCCGCGCCCAACGGCATGACGTTGACCCGCTTGCGGCAATCGGCGAAGCGCTCGCTGTCGCGTTGCAGCATCTCGAACCAAGCCATTAAATGGTGGCCAAAAGTGACCGGTTGCGCCACCTGCAAATGGGTGAAACCCGGCATGATGGTATCCAGCTCGCGCTCGGCGGCTTGCAGCACCGCTTGCCGCAAACGCAGCAAACCGGACTGTATGTGGTCGATTTCATCGCGCAAATATAAACGAATATCGGTCGCCACCTGGTCGTTGCGCGAACGTCCGGTATGCAGTTTTTTACCGGCGACGCCGATTAAATCGGTCAGGCGCGCCTCAATATTCATATGCACGTCTTCTTGCTTAATAGACCAGACGAATTCGCCGCGGTCGATTTCTTGGCGGATCTGCGCCATGCCCTGCTCTATCGCCGCCCATTCCTCGGTCGTTAAAATGCCTATACTATGCAGCATGTGTGCATGCGCCAGCGAACCGCGGATGTCTTGCCGCGCCATGCGTTGATCAAAACCGACGGATGCGGTGAATTCCTCGACGAAAGCATCGGTGGCTTCCGCGAATCGGGCGCTAGACAGTTTTTCAGTATTGACGTTGCGATTGGCGTTAGACATTTTGCACCGGGCAGGAATAAGCTAATCAGTTATTATAACCTGAAAATCTTCTTCTCATGCCGCCGGCGGAACGAGACAAGTGAGTATCCGAAAGTCTATTTGCATTACATGGGTAACACAAGTCGTTGATTCATAATGCGTCGATTACAAACAAACTTACTGCGAAGCGCTTGACTTAAGCGGAATGCCTGGCCCGAACAAAGGCTAGCGACCAGAAAAGAAATGGGTAATGGGCTACCGACGGTTAAAGAGTAAAAGCCAAACCGGACTAGAAGCGGCCAAACCAGCGCACTACCAGAAAATCGTGAATAAACAGCAACATAAACAGCGGATTGGTTTGCAAATAACGTTTTACCAAGCGTCTTTCCTTAACCATGCGATACATCCACTCCAGACCGGATTCCTGCATCCAGCGCGGAGCGCGGTCTACATGTCCGGAAAGAAAAGCAAAGGCCGCGCCGACGCCGATTTGCACCGGGGCGTGCAATTGATGCATATGCCGCGCAATCCATTTTTCCTGTTTTGGCGCGCCTAAACCCACCCACAGAAAATCAGGTTGTTTGGCGTTAATGTCCGCAATCAACCAAGCTTCCTCGGCCGGCGTTAATTCCCGGAACGGAGGCGAATGCCAGCCCACGATATCCACGCCGGGGTAATCCTCCCTGACCGTGGAGACTAAATCCTGCAATACTTGCTGTCTGCCGCCTAAAAAGTAATGCTTCCAGCCGCGCTCCCGGCCTTCGTCCAGGCAGCGCGCCATTAAATCGGGGCCGCAGACCCGATTATCGATAGAGGCGCCGAGCACCCAATTGGCATACCAAACCAGGGGTTGACCGTCAATGGCGGTTAATGCTTTATTGCAAATCTGTTTCAGTTCCGTGTCTTGACGTGAGGTTATCAAGGTATGCACATTAGCGAAACATACTTGATTGACGGAGCGCGTGTTAATCCAATGCTGGAACAAATTCAAAGTCTGAGAAGCGCTCAAGGTCGAAAATTGCATGTCCATGATATGCACTTTAGGGATACGCACCCGCCAAAATGGAATTTCCAACACCGAGCCCGCCGCAACGGCGGCGCGATGCAACTGCTTATCAGTCACCAGGCTTTCGGATAGCACTTCGTTTCCGGTTTTTTTGAGTAGATTTTTTTCAAAATTCCTTGTCGCTTGCACCAGCGAGGGATAAATCAAAAAACTTGGCAACATCATAAAAGCGGATACGAATTTATTGTTGGTCTTCATTTCGCGCGTCCTAGGAACGATATTAGATTCTGCATTTAATATACATACAAATTACGGGCCAGAATTGAAATCTATTTGATAAAGTAAACTTTTCAAAACATTCGCCGGCTCAAAGCCGCTGTCAAGAGCGCGGCTCTCGCCTCGGAGTGCGTGATATAACACAGTTACATTAAAAGTTGTGTCATTTGACGAGCTTAGCCGCCGCACTCCATTCGGCTCACTCCCTATAGGATACTATAAAATGTATCCGGTTAATATGACAATAAAGTTACATAAATCAGGCGGTGGTATTATTTAAACATCCACTGCTGATCATCTGTTATTTATGCAACAGTTCTTGTTTGCGTTCAGCTTCGGTATGCGCCACCTTGTCGCGTAAATAGACCGGCAGCGCGTTTTCCACCGCCACGGCGCGTCCCAGCGCGAAATCGGCCGCCGCCAATTGCGCCGCCGCCGCCGCGCGCGGGTAAGCATCCAACCATACGCCGCTCAGAAACATGCCGAGACGCGGCGTCAATTCGGCCGCTGACTCGCGCCAAGCGGAGCCGATCCCAAACCCGGCTTGCGCCGGAAACTCAACCGCGCCGGCCTTGCATACGCTTTCCACGCCGGCCAATTCCGCCAAATTTTGCCGGTTTCGCCGGTACACGCCCCAATACACTTCATCCATGCGCGCGTCAATGCCGGTAAAAGCGATTTCAGCCGCCGGCTCTTGATTGAACAGGTTTTGCGCCAGCATGGCCAAGGTGGATATGCACAATACCGGCAAATCCGCGCCCAGGGCAATACCATGCGCCACCCCTCCGGCGATGCGCACGCCGGTGAATGAACCGGGGCCGCGGCTGAACGCCACCGCGTCCAGCTGCGCCGGCCTGAGTTGCGCTTGCGCCAGCAGACGATCGGCCATCGGTAAGATCAGTTTGGTATGCTCGCGCGGCTTGACCGCGAATTCCTCAAGAATGTCGCCGTCCATGAACAGAGCCGCCGAACAAGCGTCCGTGGCGGTATCCAGCGCCAGAATTTTCATGCCGGCGGCTGAGTTTCGTTCGGCGCGAAAAACGCCTGCACGTCGCTGATATCCCGGCTGCGACGCATGGCCGGCACGCTATCCAAAAACATTTGGCCGTAGGCGCGCTTCAACAGGCGCGGATCGCACACCATTAACACGCCTCGATCATCCATGTCACGAATCAAGCGTCCCGCGCCTTGCCGCAGCATGATAATGGCATTGGGCAGCTGATATTCAAAAAACGGATTGCGCCCTTGTTTCTCCATGGCTTGCAGCCGCGCTTTCAACACCGGGTCTCCGGGCGAGGCGAACGGCAACTTGTCGATAATGACGCAAGATAAACTATCCCCTCGCACGTCCACCCCTTCCCAAAAGCTGGCGGTGGCCAGTAGCACCGCCTGGCCGGAAGTTTTGAATTCCTCAAGCAGCGCGCTCTTGGAGCGCTCTCCCTGCACCAACAAGGGATAATCGATTTTACCCGCCAACAGCTTGGCGGCGCGCTGCAGGGCGCGGTGACTGGTGAATAGAAAAAAAGCCCGCCCTTGGCTGGCTTTCAACACCGGCGTCACGAAATCCAGGATTTTGTCGGTGAACAAGGGATCATTCGGTTGCGGCAAACCGCGCGGATGGTAAAACAAGCTTTGCCGCGCGTAATCAAACGGGCTGTCCCAACGTTGGCTTTCCACTTCGCTCAGGCCTAAATTATTGGCGAAATAATTGAAATTGTTCGCCACGCTTAACGTGGCCGAGGTGAAAATCCACGCCGCCCGGTGCATCTGCATGAATTTCTTAAACTCATTGGCGATATCCAAAGGAGTGCGGCTTAAAGTAAACGATTTGCCAAAGGTTTCAAACCATTTGATCCACCGTTCGTCTTGCCGGTTCAGCAGCTCGTCCCATTGCTCCAACAGTTCTTCGCAACGCTCGTAACAGGCCGCCAAACCTTTGCTGCGCTCGGCGGCGCGCTCCAAATGCTGGCCGAGTTCGCGCAAACGGGTTTGCAACGCGGCCAGAGCGGCGGAAATTTCCGGATTGTCTTCCACGTCACGCCATTCACCGCGCCGGATTTCCAGGCCGAAAGCCAAGCGGGCCTGTTTTACCTCTAGTTGCAGATTTTCACAGCTCAAGCGCAGATCGGGCATGTCCTTGGCGGCCGCAAAATATTCGGCCAGCGCATCGTCCGCTAAGTCGGAACACTGCTTGGAGCTAAGATTAACGCCCAGGAAATTAGACGCGGTTTCCGCCAATTGGTGCGCTTCGTCTATCACCACCACATCAGCGTTCGGCAGCAGTTCGCCGAAGCCGGTTTCGCGTATCGACCAGTCCGCGCACAACAAATGATGGTTCACCACCACAATGTCGGCTTCTTGCGCCTGCTTGCGGGCCTTGGTCAAAAAGCATTCTTGGTAATCCGGGCATTCCTGACCCAGGCAGTTATCCGTGGTGGAGGTGGCCAGCCGCCAAACCGGGTCTTGATCGTGCACGTCAGCCACCTCGGAGATGTCGCCGCTCACGGTTTTTCGCCGCCAGACCTCGATTTGCGCCAAGGCCGCCGCTTCTTCCTGGGCATGACCGTAAGCATGATTCAAGGCCAGATTCAGGCGGTAAATGCACAGATAATTGGCCCGCCCTTTCAATAGCGCGGCTTGAAACCGCCAGCGCGGGCTCAAGGCGCGGCGAATGACCGGCAAATCCTTGTTGAACAGCTGATCCTGCAGGTTTTTGGTGCCGGTGGAAATAATGACTTTTTTAGCGGACAACACCGCCGGCGCTAAATAAGCGAACGTCTTGCCGATGCCGGTGCCGGCCTCGGCGATCAAACAGCGCCGCTCGGCCATGGCGGCGGCGATTTTGGCCGCCATTTCGATTTGGCCGGCGCGCGGCCGGTATCCTGGCACCACTTGCGCCAAGGCGCCCGCTTCAGCGAAAATTTGCCGCAGTTCGTCCACCCGCCGTAA
Source organism: uncultured Pseudomonadota bacterium (assembly GCA_903928965.1). Classification (GTDB taxonomy): domain Bacteria; phylum Pseudomonadota; class Gammaproteobacteria; order Methylococcales; family Methylomonadaceae; genus Methylomonas. The sequence continues at coordinate 1,906 of CAIYSZ010000034.1, read as the reverse complement.
CCCGCGGCTTAGTGGCCGAAGAAACTGTCAGCCTTACCCTTGGCGACCTTAGCGCCTTGAAAATTGCCTTGCATTTGCCGCGCCTCGGCGATAAGCAACCAACTTTTGCGCTTTAAATCCAGGTTATTTCCAGACAGCAAGGCCGCCTTGCCGGCCAGTTCTTCGGCTAATTGGGGCTTGGCCTGCCGGATGCGAATTTGCGACAGTTTGTAGGTCAATACCGGATTACGCGGCTCTATGCGCAAGGCGCGGTCAATAGAGGTCACCGCGCCGTCCAAATCACCGGAAGCGCGGCTTTTATCCGCTTGATGAATCAGGGAAATAACCGCCGGCGAGGTGCCGGCCGGTATCGCCGCTTCCTCGGGAGCGAATGCCAAGGGCGGCGGCGCCAAGCTAGGCGCGGGGCTGGCCGCGGCGACGGCGACCGGTTGCGCCGCGCCCGAGGCTTCCGGAACCCCCGCGGCGGTTCCGGCGGCGGCCGCGGCTTGCTCAACCGAGCCGCCGCTTGCCGCGGCCGGTGGAATTGACGTATTGACCGGAGCCGCATTCACCGGCAAAGACTCTACCTTGAACACGGAAGAAGGCGCGGCCGGCGATTTATTCGGGCTGGGCGCATCGTCCAAAGCATAAGCGATAGCGCCGCCGCCGGCGGACTTGCCGCTAGGGCCGGATGGATTTCTTGCCGGTTGCGGGGCCGCGGACGCATTCTTTTTAACCGGCGACGGTTTGGCCTGCGGCGGCGGCGTGGTCGAGCCACAGGCGGCCAATGCCGACAAGCTTAATATGAGTAAAGTTTTTAACATGCCAAGCTGAGTAATAGATCAAGCAATCATTATATATCATTAACATGATAGGCCGCCACGCCTGGAATGTTCAATCACGCCGCCTTCGCCGCCCTAGCCCTGGAAATTTAGCCTCGCCTGAGCGCGTTTGTTACACTTACATACAACTATCCGGTCTGCTAAAACCCCGAAATCCATGAGCGAACCCGTCAATACATGGCATCTAACATTGACACCACGCAAGTAAATATGCTACTCTTTACTTAAACGCGAGAATTGCGTTGATTGAAGAGCCTGGCGTGTCATCACGTCACAGGAACAGCATTCTTGGGCGCTGGTTTCGCAAAAAATCGTGATCTACTTGGATGTATCGAATTCTATTTCTCTTAAGGTTATTGGGATATGACTAATAAACAACTCTTTGTTCTGCCGTTTGCATTATTGATGTCGCAAGCTCCCGCTTACGCGTCCGCCTTGTTACCCGACAGTGGTATTAACGTGTCGATGCCGATATTTTTCAACCGCAACGGCGCGTCGCAGAGCAGTAGCGATTATGGCATAGACGAAAGAAATATCAGCGTCAGCGTTAGTCCGGTAAGCGGAACCAATAATTATTTGCTGACCGCCACCGGCGTGGGCAATTTTACTTTCTTCTCGCCCGGTTCCGTTACTAATTATGCCGGAACCGCGACAGGTAGCGGCTTCACTTTAAACTATACCTTGACCGCCAGCGGCGCTACCGCGTCTAATCCATCCACACCGGATGCATTGACCATCAACGGCGCTTTACCTGCCAGCTTGACCGGCAGCCAAAACGTATTCTCCGCCAATCTGACTAATTTCGCCTTCGACAAAGCCACCGGCGCGCTGGGTTTTGCCACTCTATTCAATACTTCATTCGCCACCCAAACGGCTTACACCGGCGGTTCAAGCGGTGAAACCGTGTATTTGTTCGACCAAGCGGCGTTGAACAACGGCGGCAACGGCCGTCTGGCGCAATTGCTCACCGCGCTGGAAGATAACAGCCTTGAATCACTTGGTTCCACTACCACCACCTTTTCCGGCATTGAAGCCTTGTTGTCCTTGCCATTGCCTACTCCCGCCGCTTTATTCGGCGCGGGCAT
>CAIYSZ010000033.1 GCA_903928965.1 uncultured Pseudomonadota bacterium | reverse complement strand
CGCTCTCAGTCCATCGCTTAATTCCATGTTCACCCCCTTGTTTGGTCACTAGAGAGTGAAACAGATTAGCGATGGACTTTCAAGTCATAAACTTAGGCAACCTTCTTTCGGGCTTGTTTAGGTTTTGTCGTGTACAGAGCCGTTTGTGTTATCGTTATTACAACCGGAACCAACCCTACCGAAAATGGGCACGGGTTGGTGCGGCGTCTTGAAATGGTGTGGACAATTTAAAAACACTGGATTTGATTCAGTCGAAGATGATCCTACCTTGGCGTTATTTGATCTGCTTATCATTCATTTGGATACGGATGTCGCCGATAAAGCCTATGCGGATTGCGGGAATGCCATCGCCGCGGCTGCATCTACATTACCTCTTTTGCCTTGTTCTTGCCCTTGTCCCCCAGTTGGCGCTACTGTTTTTAAATTAAAAACGGTTTTACTGGGCTGGTTGGGATTCTCAACTCAGGATTCCAAAACATTATTTTGCATCCCGTCCAAGTCCAGCGAATCCTGGCTTGCCGCGGCGTTGTTACCCGATGATCATAATTTGCTGCAAAATTTGGAATGCAATTTAAAACTTGCTGATGAATTTGATCAATTGCCTAAAGAGCAACGGCTGAAAAAAAATAAAAGGGTGTATCAATCAAAAGCGCAAGCCGTTACCCAGCAATGGTGTAAGGTTTGTAAATTATGTTCACAAGCTCAGGCATTTCATGATGCTGCTGATTGGATGTACACCGAGTATTGTTTACGTAGCTAACCTGAAGCCTTTATCAACCTCTCTAATCAATGAATGCATCCAATCTTGTCCAGAAAGTCTGGATTTTTGTTTGCAAGGCCGTATGCTACTCATGACTATACTCAAGGAGATATGTTGGTAACTGCTTATGAATAATCATGGTTTTTATTTAAGTAGTGAACGGCAGAAAGTCCGTTTGCATTGCTTGGGTAACACAAGTCATTGATTCACAATGCGTCGATTACGAACGAATTTTCTGCGAAGCACTTCATCATGTTTTCAGCAGAAAGAATCGGATTGGCTACGCAAAATTCCAGAACCCTGCTCTGGATTTATGCAATCCCCGCAGCCAGTAAAATAAACGGATACCCAGTAGTATCCCAAGCAGTATCGCAAATGTTAATGGATTGGTAATATCTTTTTTGACTAGCCACCAATAATGTATCACGCCGCCGACGGCGCATACATAAACGGTGCGATGCAGTAACAGCCATTGCTTGCCGCCCATCCGCTTGATTATGCGGTTATTGGAGGTAATCGCGAGTGGAATCAGTAATAAGAAGGCGGCAAAGCCGACGGTTATATAAGGCCGCTTTACTATATCATTTACGATGCTTGTCCAATCGAAAAATTGATCCAAGGCCAGGTAAGTCAAAAAATGCAGGCTGGCGTAGAAGAATGCGTATAATCCCAACATGCGACGGAAACGCTGAAGCCAATTCCAGCCTGAAAATCGCCGCAATGGCGTAATGGTTAACGTGATTAATATAAACGCCAGCGCCCAATAACCGGTGCTGTGGGTTATTTTTTCAATAGGATTGGCGCCTAGATTATCGAAATAAGCGTCACTCACTAATTTGAACATTGGAATTAATGCCAGCAGAAACACGGCAAATTTTATCCAAGCCAGCGCCTTGTTATTAAGCGTTTTAAATGTCTTCATAATCAAAAATATTTTGTTAAGTCCATGCCCGCGTAGAGTTGCGCTACTTGATCCGCGTAACCGTTAAAAGGCAAGGTGGGGCGTTTAAAGAATTCACCGATGCGCCGTTCTTTCGCTTGAGACCAGCGTGGATGATCAACGGCGGGATTTACGTTTGAGTAAAATCCGTATTCGCTAGGCCCCGCTTCCATCCAACTGGTTATGGGCTGTTTTTCCGTCAAACGGATTTTTACTATGGATTTAGCGCTCTTAAAACCGTATTTCCATGGCGCTACCAAGCGTATTGGCGCGCCGTTTTGATTGGGCAATACTTCACCGTACAAACCTACCGCTAGCAAGGTTAGTGGATGCATGGCTTCGTCCATGCGTAATCCTTCCCGGTAAGGCCAGTTTAGGGTAGCGTCCCGTTGTCCGGGCATTTGCTTGGGGTCTTCCAGGCTAATGAATTCGACATATTTTGCATTGCCGGTAGGTTCTACCTGTTTCAGCAATTCCGCTAACGAATAGCCGATCCAAGGGATCACCATTGACCAGGCTTCCACGCAACGTAAGCGATAAATGCGCTCTTCCAATGGGGCCAGTTTTAACAATTCTTCGATATCAAATACCTTGGGTTTGTTGACTTCGCCTTCCACGCTGACGGTCCACGGTCGCGTTCTTAAACTCCCCGCGTTTCTGGCGGGGTCGTCCTTGGCTGTGCCAAATTCGTAGAAGTTGTTGTAACTGGTGATGTCTTTTAAGGAGGTTAATGGGTCGGGCAAGCTTTCAGCGGACTTTTTGACATTGGTCAACGGCTCTCCAGCCAGCGCCACGGATGGCAATAGTCCCGCAAGCGCAGTACTCGCGGCTAATTGCATAAAATGCCGCCGGTTATAAAAAATTTCGCGCGGCGTGATTTCCGATGACTGAATTGGTGTGGGTTTATACGAAGTCATAAATATCAGGGTTAAAATGAGATAATTAGCTGTGAGCAATCCTTATGCCAACACATATTTTCAGGTTGGATGGGCTGATTTAAACAGATTTGAATGGTTAAGCCGTTAGCAATAAGTCGCTCTGTGTATGATGAGGTGTAATTCATTATTATGCCGGCAGCTTGACAAGCTTGGCAGCCGCCATTATTTGCGGAAGCCGCTAATAGTTGCGGCTTGATTTTGCGGGTTTGGATAGCCGGGCGGACACAGCCGATAAGTACTTCACAGGAAGTTCGTTTGTGACCAGCGCCTTGTAAATCAATTGATTGAGCAACCCATGTAATGCAAATGGACTTGCAGTTGCTCACTTAAAGCTTTAAATTAGGGGTGGTTGGCTTTGGCAATCCCTAGTTTTTTCATACGGTAACGCAAGGTGCTGGGTTGTATGTTAAGAATCCGCGCCGCGCCTTTGGGGCCTTCAATGATCCAGCCGGTCTGTTTCAGCACCGCCAGAATGTGTTCAGCGGTTATCGCATCCAGGCTGGCATTTTCCGGTTGCGCGTATTTTTCGGAAGGTTCGGATGTAATCGATAACTGATCTGAACGGATTTCAAGCATAGGACCGTCGGCTAAAATAATGGCTCTTTCTATGACGTTTTCCAATTCCCGGATGTTGCCTGGCCAGCGGTATGATTGTAGGCGCTGCATGGATTCCGTGCTGATGCCTTCAATTTTTTTGCCGATTTTCGGCCCGAATTTTTCAATCAAAAACCGCGCCAGCAGCGGAATGTCTTCCAAGCGCTCCCGTAACGGCGGGGTGGTGAGCGGAAATACATTCAAACGATAAAATAAATCTTCACGAAAGTTCTTTTCCGCAACTTCGTTTAACAGGTTGCGATTGGTGGCCGCAATGATGCGTACATCCGTTTTTATGGGCGTTTGCCCGCCGACTCGTTCAAACTCGCGTTCTTGCAGCACGCGCAGCAGCTTGACCTGAACATCCAATGGTATTTCGCCTACCTCATCCAGAAACAGTGTGCCGCCATTAGCCAATTCAAAACGTCCGATACGCTTGGAGATTGCGCCGGTAAATGCGCCTTTTTCATGGCCGAACAATTCGCTTTCCACCAGACCGGACGGCAAGGCCGCGCAGTTGACTTTGATTAACGGGCAGTTTTTGCGGTTACTTGCGGAATGGATGGCGCGGGCGATCAATTCCTTGCCGGTGCCGGATTCACCCTGAATCAATACCGAGGCATCGGTCAAGGCAACCCGTTGCACTTGATCCAATAATAACTGCAGAGCGGAACTGCGTCCGATAATCGCGTCAAAATTATGCGCGGATTTGATTTCTTCTTGTAAGTATAGATTTTGTGCCTGTAGCCTAGCCTGTTCTTGCTCCATCAGCACTCGCTCGGTAATATCCACAAACATGGTGCGGGTGTAGTGGCCGCTGGGATCAGGTTTCGACCACCATTGAATCCAGATGGGCTTGCCGTTATCCTTGCGCCGTAGCTCCAATATCACGTCCGAGGTATCGGCGCCTTTTGCGATGGATGCGAATGCGGCCTTGATACGGCGCTGAGCATCCGGCGTGTTGGGCGCCAGAGAAATGCCCACCATTCCGGGCACTTGTTCCGGGGTAATGCCGAGTATTTTGCGCGCCGCCCGGTTAGCGCTAATGAAACGGGACTCAATGTCTTCATGTACGTAGGCGATCGGGGCTTCGTCAAATAAATCCCGAAAGCTTTCCTCGCTTTGGATAAGTTTGGTTTCGGCTTGAATTCGGTTCAATTCCGCGGCGGCTCGGGCGGCGAATATTTTGAAGGTGTACAGAAGTTGCGGTTGTTCGGGCATGGGCTTGTTATCGAATATCGCCAAATGACCGAGCGCATTGCCCTCTGGATTCAGCAATGGCACGCCTAAATAACTTTCAACATCTTGTTCGTCAGGAAACCGTTTCCATACCCCCGATGGGTAATGGCAAAGCTTGCCGCGTAAGACTTCTTCGCAGGGCGTGCCCGCCAGGTCCCATTCCTGATTTTCCACAACTTCGCCGTCCTCCCAGAAGGCCAAGGAACGCACTCGGGATTTGTCTTCCAAAAATACAGCGATAAATGCTCCTGCCGCTCCGGTGGCCAGACTTAAATTTTTTACTAACGACTGAAAGAAATCTTCGCCGGTGGCTTGCGCGGTGCCTTCAACGATTGCTCTCAATACCGAAAGTTCGGATAAATTGAGGGCGGTTAAAGGCTCTGCCGGTGGTGAAGAATTTTGGGACATGGTTTTTATTTCAAAGGAGCAAATCGAGTTTGAATTTTAGCTTAGTCTCCGCCAGCCGCCAAATTGACCCGCAAATATTAACGGGCGCCTCAATTAATGGCGGCCAATTGAACTGAGTTATTTTGTGGTTTTTAGGTGGCGCTGATCTATTGCTATGAAATTCATGGTCTTTATTTTTATAAATCCGTGATGGCACGACAATTGCATTTACCTAAACGTCACAGTTTATTTCTGTAGACATATTAAAAAACTAATAGTCGGCGGCGCTCCCTTAACTTGTCTAAAACATAAGGGACGATTCTCCCGTTAACCTGCTTGGCGTAGGTATGTCGCTGGGTTCGGTGGATGAATTGGATTATAGGCGCTTGCAAAAGCTGAAGGATTTGATTGCGCATATTGAGCCGGGGCTGGTATCCGAACAGCTGAGTTGGAGTTCTTTCCGCTGCCGTCTTACTCCGTAACCGTAATTAAGCTAGAGTCAAGCATGCAAACTTCTGTAGGAATTCGGCCATTGCAAGATCAAACCGCGCTAGTCATCCATGCGACTACTGATATTGGCGCGGCCATTGCTTTAGCCTTGGCCGATGCAGGCGCTAAGGTCATGCTAAATTACCTGGATGAGCGGGATAAGGCCGAGAAGTTAGCCGAACATATCCGTGACCAGCAAGGGCAAGCGATGATATTTCGGGCGGATGTTGATCAGGAAAAAGAGGTTATCAGTATGCTGGATGTGCTGAAGGTGTATTGGGGGCGCATGGATATTTTGGTCAACTCCGCCGGATTGCATGATAACACTAACCTCAAGTTGGCTAGTCAATTTCTGAGGGTGCGGCAAGAAGCGCGTGAATTATTAGGGCGGAGGGTTAATATTCGGCCTGCCGATGAGGTTGGCAAGATTATTTGCATATCCAACTCAGGAATTCACTCTAAGGGAAGTCTCGGCATTTTTTTGGATGTTTTGACGCGAAAATTGTCAGAAGATACTGTAAGAGTCAACGCTATATGGTCGGAAAACGGCAATCCCTCCGCCGCGCAAGACGGCAATGCATACGCAATTGCGCAAATGGCGGCTTGGCTGGTTTCCGATGCGGCCGAGACTTGCAACGGCGAAACAATTAATATTGCTTACGAGACGACTGTTGCCAAAGCCTGGCGCATCAACAATTGATCAATTTGATCCGCGGCTCCTAAATAAGGCGCTATCCTGATGTTTACATTTGGCGCTGCACTTTGAACCTGTTCAACTTGCGCTGGAATGTCGGTCAATACGTGCCGTCCAGCCGATAGGAAATAGGGTAATACCACGATGTCCGTGATATCCCTGGCAATTAGGCTGAGCAAACCTTCGGGGATTGAAGGTTCGGCAATTTCCAAAAAAGCGCATTCTATACCCATGAATGGACTTTCCAGTTGGCGTAGGCGTTCCGTTAATGCGCGTATTTCATTATTGGATGATTCTTGGCGGCTGCCGTGAGCGATAATCAATAAATGCATGGTCAAGCGCTATTCTATTTCAATATGCACTTCGTTACGGCGTAAGGGCGGCAACGTCCAGGGCGGATCATAGGCGGCGGAACGGGCTTTAGACAGTGGCTTATATTGATGTTGCGTCAGCCAGTCAGACAAGGCTTGGCTTTTTTCGGCGATGCGTTCAATAGTCAAACTGCCTGAATAGCGAAGCACGGCGACTTTTTTGGCCGGAATTTCTTTAAGAATGACTTTGTCATCCACCGGCGGGGGCAGGTTGCTCAAATTGTAGCCGGACGGCATCACAAAGGTCATGATCCATTTATCGGCAACTTGCTCTTGCAGTACCGGGGCGGTCATTGCAATTTTCTCGCCGGAATCTTGGCTAACCTTTTCGCGATATACCGGAGTGGTCATCGCCATTTTCTCTTTTTGGATGTTGTTTCCAAAAATATACCCGGCCAAGCGATTAAAGCCGATACCGCCGCTAGTGCTGTAATCGGCTTCGACTTCGGTTTCCGCGACTACCAGGGGTGGATAAAGCCGTATTTCGATATCGTCAAAATTTGATACGACGGTATATGGCGCCTCTTGGCTGCTGCGAATGCCCACGATAGTACAACCTGTCAAAAATATACTAGTAAGAAATGTAATTGCACGCATGTTTTAGCCGCCTTCAATATGTAAATTCATGCTTGGCTTTCAAAAACTATCTGTTTGGCGGAAAATTTGTTGACAACCGCTTTCACCACATCAGCGTCAGCGTAAAGGCCCGTCAGCTCCGTCGCCGCTCCATGCCAGCTGAACCCGCTAGTTACTTTTGCGCCGGCAAGGCCTTTAGTCGTGCAATTTCAGCTTCGGCATGTCCTAGCTCTTGCTCGGTTTGGCCTAGCTTATGCGCCGTTTGCCCAAGGGCGGCCTGTGTCTCAATTAATTTTTCCTTCAACCGGCCGACGGTATCCTTTTACACGCGCAAATATTCTTGCCGCGATTGGTATGGAAAATAATCCCGGTCTTTTTCGGAAAAGGTTTTTAATGTTTGCATGGCCTGTTTCATCTCCTGGGTCAGCATCCAATCGGGTAAATGTTCGTCATCCAGTTGTTCCCCTTCCTGGAAAAATTTTAACCAACGTCAGCGCGTGGGATTTGCCGCACGAGGTGTGGCGCATCACAAGCACTATTGCGGCTTATATCCCTCCGGCATTTCAAAACCGCCGGCGAATAAAAACTTCTCCCGTTCCGCGGCGATAAGTTTTTTGGCATCCGGGTCGAAGCTGGAGAGACGGCGTTCGTTGATGATCATGGTTTGCATGGCTAGCCATTCCTTCCAGGCTTGTTTTGAGACATGCTCGAAAATGCGTTGACCGGTTTCGCCGGGAAACGGCGGCGTGTCCAGGCCTTCTGCTTCTATGCCTAATTTAACGCACTTTACCATTCTGGTCATGATTGTCCTCATTGTTGATTTGTTCAAATAGGCGTTTCACCGGCGCGGGCAGGCCTAAGCCGGTTATGTCGGCGCTGTTATACCAAACCCAGCGGTTTGCTTCTAGCACTTTGTTTATAGGGTTTTGCAGGCGCAGGCGCACCGGGGTAAAGTCGAGATGGTAATGCGAAAAGGTATGCCGTTGCTCCGGTAGCAGCCGCCATTGTTCACGAGCGGCTTGCTCGGGCAGCCAAACGGCCAGTTCGTCCAGGCTTAAAAATTCCGGCGCGCTCCACAGGCCGCCCCATATGCCGGCGGGCGGGCGTTTTTCCAGTAGAAATCGATTTTCCGCGTCTTGCAAAAGCAAAAAAAACGCGGTTTTGACCGGCTGGGTTTTGCGCGGTTTCGGGGCCGGGTAGGCGGCAACGGCGTTTTGCGCCAGCGCTTGGCAGCCTTCGGCCACCGGGCATGCCTCGCATAGGGGTTTGCTTCTTCGGCAAAGCGTTGCGCCCAGGTCCATGATGGCTTGGGTGTAGGCGGCGGCGTTTTGCCTAGGCGTGTAGGCGGCGCTGATGTTCCATAGCAATTTGGCGGCGGCCGCGTCGCCGGGCCAGCCGGTTACGGCGTGTTGGCGGGCCAGCACGCGCTTGACGTTGCCGTCTAGTATCGGTTGGCTTTGGCCGCCGGCAATGCTGAGTATGGCGCCGGCGGTGGAGCGGCCGATGCCGGGCAGAGCGCTTAAGTGCTCTATGTCTAGCGGAAATTCGCCTCCGGCGGCTTGCAGCAAACGCGCGGTTTTATGCAGATTGCGGGCGCGGGCGTAGTAGCCGAGCCCGGCCCACAGCGGCAGCACGTCGTCCAGTTCGGCGGCGGCTAGGTCGGCTAGAGTGGGAAAGCGTTCTATAAAGCGGTTGAAATAGGGAATGACGCTGCTAACCTGGGTTTGTTGCAGCATGATTTCCGACAGCCACACCCGGTAAGGGGTGATGGCTTGTTGCCACGGCAAATCCTTGCGCCCGTAACGCTCAAACCAGGCCAGCAGGCGTTGTTGGAATTGTTCCGGCGGCAGCGGGCGGGTCAAGGCGGTTTATTCCCACTCTATGGTCGCGGGCGGCTTGCCGGAGATGTCGTAGGTGACGCGGGAGATGCCCGGCACTTCGTTGATGATGCGGCGGGATACCAGGTCCAGAAAGTCGTAGGGCAGGTGCGCCCAGCGGGCGGTCATGAAGTCTATGGTTTCCACCGCGCGCAAGGCGATGACGTAGTCATAGCGGCGACCGTCGCCCATGACGCCTACCGATTTGACCGGCAGAAAGACGGCGAAGGCTTGGCTGACTTTGTCGTACAAGTCGTGATTTTGCAGTTCTTGCATGAAAATGGCGTCGGCTAGGCGCAGCAGATCGGCGTAGGGCTTTTTTACTTCGCCGAGGATGCGGACGCCGAGGCCGGGGCCGGGGAAGGGATGGCGGTATATCATGTCGGCCGGCAGGCCCAGTTCCAGGCCGAGTTTGCGCACTTCGTCCTTGAACAGTTCGCGCAAGGGTTCGACCAGTTTTAGGCTCATGTTTTCCGGCAGGCCGCCGACGTTGTGGTGCGATTTAATCAGGTGCGCCTTGCCGCTCTTGGCCCCGGCGGATTCGATGACGTCGGGGTAGATGGTGCCTTGCGCCAGCCAGCGGGCGGTGGTGAGTTTGGCGGCTTCTTGGTCGAAGATTTCCACGAATAGCTTGCCGATGATTTTGCGTTTTTGTTCGGGGTCGCTGACGCCGGCCAGGGCTTGCATGTAGCGTTCCTCGGCGTCGACGCGGATGACTTTAATGCCTAAATGCTTGCCGAACATGGTCATGACTTGGTCGCCTTCATGCAGGCGCAAGAGGCCGGTGTCCACGAATACGCAAATCAGTTGCTCGCCTATGGCTTGATGCAGCAAGGCCGCCACCACGGACGAGTCGACGCCGCCGGACAGGCCGAGGATGACTTGTTCACCGCCGACCTTGGCGCGCACGGCGCGGATGCTGTCTTCTATGATGCCGGCCGGGTTCCATAGGGCCTGGCAGCCGCAGATATCCAGAATAAAGCGGCCGAGGATGCGGCCGCCTTGTTTGCTGTGCGTGACTTCAGGGTGGAATTGCAAGCCGTAGAAGCGGCGGCTTTCGTCGGCCATGCCGGCGATGGGCGCGCCGGCGGAGCTGGATATGAGTTTGAAGCCGGGCGGCAGTTCGCTGACCCTGTCGCCGTGGCTCATCCAGACGTCGAGCAGGCCGTAACCCTCCGGCGAGGCGTGATCCTCAATATTGCGCAGCAATTCGCTATGGCCGTGGGCGCGGATTTGCGCGTAACCGAATTCACGGTGGTCGCAGGATACTACTTGTCCGCCCAGTTGCACGGCCATGGTTTGCATGCCGTAGCAGATGCCGAGCAGGGGTATGCCAAGTTCAAATACTATGTCCGGCGCGCGCGGGGTGTCGCTCAGGGTGACCGATTCCGGGCCGCCGGACAGGATGATGCCTTTGGCGGCGAAGTTTTTGATTTCCTCGCTGCTGCTGGCGCAGGAGTAGATTTCGCAGTAGACGCCGATTTCACGGATGCGGCGGGCGATCAGTTGCGTGTATTGCGAGCCGAAATCCAGGATCAGGATGCGGTCGGCGTGGATGTCTAAGTGGTTATGCGTCAAGACGGTTCCTTACGGTTTAGGCGAAACCGGCGCGTTGCGGCGGCCGATGTCGCGGGGTGGTTCGTTCAGGGCCGAACCGGTGATACGAATGCGGGTATTTTAGCGGTGTCGGGCAGAATTTGCAGTATCGGCGCGCAGGTCGGCTCAACGCTTAGTCTTGGCGTCGTTGGGCAGCGCCGCGAGCAATATCAAGCTTAAGCCGCAGAATCCGGCGCCGCAGTAAAAAGTGGCGGCCGGACCCAGATATTGCCACATCGCGCCGGCCAGCGCGCTGGCGGCCAGCATGGCCAAGCCGCTGACCAGATTGAAGAAGCCGAAGGCTGAGCCGATCAAATCAGGCGGAGCGGTATCGGCCACCAGTTTGCTTAAGAGGCCTTGGGTGATGCTCATATGCAGGCCCCAGCACATGACGCCGGCGATCAGCCACGGCCAGGAGTCGGCGGCGGCCAGGAGCAGGTCGGCGGCGATCAGCACGCCCAAACCAATTGATAGTAATGAACGGCGGCTGGCGCGGTCGGAGAGTTTGCCGAATGGATAGGCCCCGAGCATGTATACGGCGTTCATGGCCACCATAACCAGTGGCGTCCAGGCTAGCTCGATGCCGGTTTGTTCGGCGCGCAGTAGCAGGAAGGCCTCGCTGAAGCGGGCCAGGGTGAATACCGCGCCGACCGCGACCACGCGCCAGTAGGCGGCGTTTAGCCGTTTCAAGTTTTCACGGCGCAATGGGTTGGCGCGGGCGGCGGTTTTGCCGCGCGGCGGTTCGCGCACGCTCAGCGCCAGCGCCAGCACCGCCAATGCGCCGGGGATTACCGCCAGCCAAAATACGGCGCGGAATTGATTTTGAAAGACCAGCATCAGGGCTATGGCCAGCAACGGTCCGAGAAACGCGCCGGTGGTGTCCAGGGCTTGACGCAGGCCGAACGCCGCGCCGCGAATCTCCGGCGGCGTGACGTCCGCGATCAGGGCGTCGCGCGGCGCGGCGCGCAGTCCTTTACCGATGCGGTCTATGACGCGCGCGGTCAGGACCATGCCGCCGCTGGCGGCGATGGCGAACAAGGGTTTGCTGGCCGCTCCCAGGCCGTAACCGAACAGTGCCAGGCCCTTGCGCTTGCCGAGATAGTCGCTGAGGACGCCGGAAAACACCTTGACGATGAGCGCGGTGGCTTCCGCCGCGCCTTCGATTAAACCGATAAGCAGGGGCGCAAGGCCAAGCGCGTCCAGCATGAATAGGGGTAGCAGGCTATGGATCATTTCGGAAGATATGTCCATGAACATGCTTACAAAGCCGAGGGCCCAGACGCTGGCGGGCATGCGGGGGCGGTTGGATGTGCGCGGGGATGCTTGCATGGGGCCGGGCCTTGACTGAGTTATGCGGGGTTGAATTGATTATAGTCTGTGGATAAGTTTGTGGGCAAGCTTTGGGTATGTCGGTTAAGTCTTGGCTGCGCAAGCTAATTAATCGCGTTGTATTTAATTTGCACAATTTTATTATGTTAATTAAATTTGTTAAGAACATGTTGCGGTTATGTTTGTAACGACTTGTAACTTTGAAATTTTTATTTATTTTGGAGGGCGGCGGCGCGGCGCGGCGGCGGCCGGAGCGGGTTTAGGGGCGGGGCGGTTCCCATGGTTGGCCGGGTGTCGGCGGTTCTGTAAAGTAATCCACAAAAGCTGTGGATAACTCTGTTGATAACACGGGTAAAACGCCGGTAAAAGGTTGCCGAGCTTGGGCTTGTGACAAATTGGTTAAATTTTAGGCAGTCGTGGGCTTATGATGATGGTTTTTGATTTATTTGTTTTTTATAACAATATCTTATGTTTGTGTTGTGCGTGGTGAATGAGGTCTTGGCGTTAAGTCGGCATTTCGGGCCCGCCGCTTAAAAATTTTCAGAGTTTTTTCGCACGCCGGGTTAACTTCGGTATAATTTGTTTAGGAGTTGGCCGAACAGCCGCCGTTTTATGTAAATAAAAGGGAGGAAAGTCCGGGCTCCATAGGGCAGGGCGCCAGGTAACGCCTGGGAGGCGCGAGCCTACGGAAAGTGCCGCAGAAAATATACCGCCTGATTCGTTAAGAATTCGGTAAGGGTGAAAAGGTGCGGTAAGAGCGCACCGCGTTGCTGGTAACAGGAACGGCATGGTAAACCCCGCCCGGAGCAAGATCAAATAGAGGAGCGTTCGCACTGCCCGTGCGGCTCCTGGGTAGATTGCTTGAGCGGTAAGGTGACTTGCCGCCTAGATGAATGGCTGTTCACGACAGAACCCGGCTTACAGGCCGACTCTCACTTCTTTACCGCATCCGCAATACCGCAACATGGAAAAATCCGACGAATTTTTTTACCTGGCCGAGCAAATTATTGAGGCTGGACGGCTGATTGACTACCGCGGTTGGGCTCCGGCCACTAGCGGTAATTTTTCCGCGCGCTTGGGCGACGGCAGTATAGCGATCACCGTTTCCGGGCGGCATAAGGGCCGTTTGAAATTGGACGACATTATGTTGATAGATGCCGCGGGCAACTCCTTGGAGCCGGGCAAAAAGCCGTCGGCGGAGACCTTGCTGCATACCGCCTTGTACCGGCGGTATCCGCAAATCGGCGCGGTGTTGCATCCGCATTCCTTGCATGCGACGCTGGCGGCGCGCTTTTTCACCGATGCCGTCGTGCTCAAGGATTATGAGTTACTGAAAGCCTTGCCGGGCATCGATACCCATGAAACGCAAATTCAGGTGCCGATTTTCGCCAATGATCAGGATATTCCGCGTTTGAGCCGGGTGGTGGAGGATTATGTGGAGCAACACGGCGATATTTACGCCTATATTATTGCCAATCATGGTTTTTATACCTGGGGCGTTTCCGTGACCGACGCCTTGCGTCACGTGGAGGCCCTGGAATTTTTATTTGAATGCGAAATTCGGCTGCACGGAAAAAAGAAAGAGGGGGTGGCATGAGCGCTTTGACTATTTATGCACAAGCGGCGGCGGACGCCGGGGAAACTGTCCGCGACTTCTCTGAAATTCAAAGCCGGCTGGCTGCCATAGGCGTGCAATTTGAGCGCTGGAATGCGAATCAGCCGTTGGCCGCGGACGCCGAGGCGGAAGCGGTGTTGGCCGCTTATCGGGAGGAAATCGATAAGTTAAGCCAAAGCCATGGATTTAAGTCGGTGGACGTCATTAGTTTGACGCCGGAGCATCCGAACAAGGATGGTTTGCGGCAAAAGTTTTTGAGCGAGCATACGCACGCGGATTTTGAGGTGCGGTTTTTCGTGGCCGGTCAGGGTTTGTTTTATTTGCATCCGGATGAAAACGTGTACGCCGTGTTATGTCGGGCCGGCGATTTAATTAGCGTGCCGGCCAATACGCCGCATTGGTTCGACATGGGTGAACAACCGGATTTCAAATGCATCCGTTTATTTACCACGCCTGAAGGTTGGGTGGCGGATTTTACCGGCAGCGATATCGCATCCCGGTTTCCGGATTTGGACGTTTACGCAACGGCTTTATGATACAGGCTATTGTTACCGATATCGAGGGAACTACTTCGTCCTTGTCGTTTGTCAGGGATGTGTTGTTTCCGTATTCCGCCGCCCAGTTGCCCGATTTCGTGCGCGCCCGCGCCGGCGAACCGGAGGTGGCGGCGATTTTGGCCGACGCGGCGCAAACGCTGGGCGAACCGGACGCCGATTTGGAGCGTTTGATTGACCAATTTTTGGCCTGGATAGCTGGCGACGCCAAGATCACCCCGTTAAAGGCTTTACAGGGCTTGATTTGGGAATACGGCTATTTGCGCGGCGATTTCGCCGGCCATATTTATTTGGACGCGGTTGAGGGTTTGCGCGAGTTCAAACGGCAAGGCCTGGCGCTGTATGTGTATTCGTCCGGCTCCGTTCACGCCCAAAAATTGCTGTTTTCCCATACCGAGTATGGGGATTTGACGCCGCTGTTTTCCGGATATTTCGACACCGCCAGCGGCGGTAAAAAGGAGACGGCCTCTTATCAACGCATTGCCGCCGCCATTGGCGCGCCGGCTTCCGCATTGCTGTTTTTGTCCGACATTGAAGAAGAGTTGGACGCCGCCGCCGCCGCCGGGTGGCAAACCTATTGGCTGGTGCGCGGATTAACGCCACAGCCGGCCCGGCATCGGCAAGTAAGTAGTTTCGCCGAAATTCGGCTTTAAAGTAAATTAATCCCGCACGCATGAAAATCGCCATTCTTTCCCGTGACCCGACGTTGTATTCCAGTATTCGACTGCTGGAGGCGGCCAAGGCGAGAGGACACGAGGCCAGTATTCTGGACCCGACGCATTGTTATATGAACATCACTTCGATGAAGCCTTCCATGCATTATCAAGGCGAGGACATCAGCAATTTCGACGCGGTGATTCCGCGCATCGGGGCGTCGCTGACGTTTTTCGGCACCGCGGTGTTGCGCCAGTTCGAGGTGATGAACGTGTATGTGTTGAACAATTCGGCGGCCATCACCCGCTCGCGCGATAAATTGGCTTCTTGCCAGTTGTTGGCGCGCAAAGGGGTGGATTTGCCGATTACCGCCTTCGCGCACAATCCCGATAATATTGAGGATTTGATCTCCGAGGTAGGCGGCGCGCCGCTGGTGATTAAATTGGTGGAGGGTTCGCAAGGCATAGGCGTGGTGCTGGCGGAAACGCATAACGCCGCGCATAGCGTGATTCAGGCTTTTTTGGGTTTGAACGCGAACATTATGGTGCAGGAGTTCATTCAGGAAGCCAAGGGCAGTGACATCCGCTGTTTTGTCATAGGCGACAAGGTGGTGGCGGCGATGTTGCGGCAGGCGCGCGAGGGCGAGTTCCGTTCCAATCTGCATCGCGGCGGTATGGCCACGCAAGTGCGTTTGAGCCCGCTGGAGCGGGCGGTGGCGGTGCGCGCCGCCAAGGTGATGAGGTTGGAGGTATGCGGAGTGGATATGTTGCGCTCCAATCGCGGTCCGCTGGTTATGGAGGTTAATTCCTCGCCGGGTCTGGAGGGCATAGAAAAAACCTGTAATAAGGATATCGCCAGTTTGATGATCGAATATATCGAGAAAAACGCGCAATCGAATAAGGGATCGGGGGATTGACTCGAAATTAATTATTCTTGCCGAACTGGACTTAAGCTTGCAGTCTTGAGCATTTGATTTTCTTGCTCCAATGCCGCTAAACGAGCCATTAGCGGTGAAAGAATCCGTTCATTTATTTCGGTTTCGGTGTAGCGCGGGGTAATATGCCGTGGGCAGTTCCAGTCATAGGCTTCCACTTTCAATATAATAGCCCGCTCTACATCAGCTTGATAGCCGGGCGATGCAAGCCGGGCTATCAATTCAGGATCATCTTGCACGTCAATCACGCTGGCCTGAGCCCAAATTTTCAGCCGGCGGCGATTTGCATAATCCATTAGAATTAATGAAATATGCGGATTTGTTTTCAAATTGCCGATACTCAGATATTGTAAATTACCGCGAAAATCCGCGTAACCTAGGGTTTGCTCGTCTAACACTTTTAGGAATCCCGGCGCTCCTCCGCGAAACTGCACGTAAGGCCAACCGTTCTCCCCTACCGTGGCTTGGTAAAAACCGTCTCTGGCTACTATAAATTGCCGCTCGCGTTCCGAGAGTATATTCTTAGGGTCATCCGCTTGTTCAAAGCCTAAATTGGCTTCGCGGCTGCCGTAATGGCTTTGAGTCGCTTTAACGCTGGGGGTAAAGCTGATTTCGGCAAATCGTCTGGGCATGATGCTGGCTCCTTTGTTGTGAACCCAAAAAAATGATTTGGGCTGTTGGTTTTTAGGCGTGGGTATAGCTTAATTGATTTTCAAAAGCTAATGAATAGCCTAAAATCACAAAATATCGCTCGATTGGGATAGGATGGCGTTTATGGCGTCGGCCAAGAAACGCTTTTTCGGCGTTTTATCCTCGGAGGAACCAAGTTTTTCCCGCAGCGCCAGACCGCTGGAAGGTCTTAAACTGTTGCCAGATTTGTGTTTCAGGTGTTCGTGCGCTTCCTTCCATGAGAGAAACTGAATGATCGGCGTGGATACCAATATCCTGGCTCGTTTCTATGTCGATGATCTCAATGATCCTGATGCGGTTAAACAGCGCCCAATTGCTCGTCGCATACTGAGTGAATCCGAGAAAATATTTGTGCCGCTGACAGTCATTTTGGAGCTGGAATGGGTGCTGCGTGCATTTTACCACTTTAACAAACAAAATCAGGATGATATTTTCCAATGATAATAAATGACAAGCTTGGTATTTCGCGAAATGATGGTGTTTTTTTATTCTAGAATAATTTTATTGATAGTTTCTTTACAGTTTCCAGCGCGATTGAGTCGCCAAAATTATGGATGAACTAGTCGTTTGGGACATCTGGCTGGATAAGCCGGCGATATTATTACCACTCGTGTTCGTAGTAGGCTTAATGATCGGCAGTTTCCTTAACCTCCTCGCTTATCGCTTGCCGATCATGACCCGGCGCGATGAGCGCGCCGATTGCTTGAATTTTTTAGGTCTTCCCGCGGAGTCAAACCCGCCCTTCGATTTGGCTTTTCCCGGTTCGCATTGTCCGAGTTGCAAGACGCCGATCAAGCCTTGGCATAATGTGCCGGTGTTGGGTTGGCTGGTGTTGCGCGGGCGCTGCGCGGCTTGCGGGGTGGGGATTTCGGCGCGTTATCCGCTGGTGGAGCTGGCGTGCGGCGCATTGTCGGTTTTAGTCGGCTGGCGGTTTGGGGTTGGCGGGCAGATGGCGGCGGCTTTGTGTTTGACTTGGGGTTTGCTTGGCTTGAGCGTGTTAACTTGGGATAGCGGCGAACCGTCGTTGGATGTGACGTTGCCGCTGTTGTGGCTGGGGTTGTTGTGGCATTGCGGCGGGGTGTTCGCGTCGGCCGAGGCGGGAATATTGGGCGCACTTTTGGGTTTTTTGACGGCGTGGCTTTTTTATCGCGGCTTAGGGCTAGCCAATGCGTATGCCGATTCTTGGGCTTGCGCCATGCTGGGCGCGTGGTTGGGCTGGCGGTTGTTGCCGTGGGTGGCGTTGTTTGCGTTGCCGGTTTATGTTGGCTTGGAATGGGGGGTGAGCCGCCGTTTTGCTTGGCCGGCGAGGCGGCGTTTTGTGTTGTATGCGATTTGGGCCGGTTGGGCGTTGTTGCTGGCCCCGACGGGTTGGTTAAACCATTTCGTTGATTGACGGTCGAAACGGTAGTCTTTGATAAGCCGTTAATAATAAGTCTCTCTATGCAGAGTGATGCGTTGCATAAAGATAGCCTTTTTCGTTAGCTGCTTAGCGCTTGGTTTTGGGCGAGTCTTAGATAAAATGAGCGAGCCGGCATAATTGTTTTACCTGGGCTGCCTTTCCGGCGCATTATGCGTTTTGGTTTTAGCGGCGGCAGGCGGTTTTGCGTCGGCGGCGTTAGATTAATTGACAAAATAATAACAAACAGAGGTGACAAGTTATGCAGGCGATTTCCAGCGCGGTGAAGGATTTTCTTTCTAAACCCAAATTATTGTTGATAGACGGCCAATGGCGAGCTGCGGTATCCGGGCGTACGTTCGCCACGCACAATCCGGCCGATGGCTCTGAATTGGTGCAGGTGGCCGAGGCGGACGCGGCGGACGTGGATTTGGCGGTGGCGGCGGCGCGCAAGGCGTTGGCGAGCAGGGAATGGGGTGGTTTGCCGGCGGCGGAGCGGGCAAGGATCGTTTGGCGGGTCGGCGATTTGATCGAGACATATGCCGCCGAGCTGGCTGAATTAGAATGTCTGGATAACGGCAAGCCGTATGCGGTGGCCTTGGCCGCCGACGTGAAGCTGGCGGCGGAGATTTTTCATTATATGTCCGGCTGGGCCACCAAATTGCACGGTTTGACCATTCCCTTGTCTGTGCCGTATACGCCGGGGGCGGAATACCATTCCTATACTCGTTTGGAGCCGGTGGGGGTGGTGGGGCAGATTATCCCGTGGAATTTTCCGTTGCTAATGGCGGCGTGGAAGTTGGCGCCGGCGTTGACCACCGGTTGCGCGGTGGTGTTGAAGGTGGCGGAGGAGACGCCGTTGTCGGCCTTGCGCTTGGGCGAAATATTGTTGGAGGCCGGCGTGCCGGCGGGCGTGGTGAATATTTTGCCGGGTTTCGGCGAAACCGCCGGCGCGGCGCTGGCGGCGCATCCGGGCGTGGATAAGGTGGCGTTTACCGGTTCCACCGAGGTAGGCAAGATGATAGTCCGCGCCGCCGCCGGCAATTTGAAGAGGCTGACGCTGGAATTGGGCGGCAAGTCGCCGAATATTATTTTAAAGGACGCCGATTTAGCGCTGGCGATTCCGGGCGCGGCGAACGCGATTTTCTTTAATCACGGCCAATGCTGTTGCGCCGGTTCGCGGTTGTATGTGGCGCGTGAAGTATATGACGAAGTGGTGGCGGGGATTAGCGCCATCGCCGGTAGCATCAAATTGGGGCCGGGTCTGGACCCGGAGACGGAAATGGGGCCGTTGGTGTCTGAAATGCAGCAGCAGCGGGTTAACCACTATTTGAACATTGGTCGGGAGGAAGGCGCGCGGGCTTTATGCGGCGGCCAGCCTTTGCCGGGCCAGGGTTATTTCGTGGAGCCGACGGTGTTGGTGGATGCGCGGCAAGATATGCGGGTGGTGCAAGAGGAAATTTTCGGGCCGGTGGTGGTGGCG
>CAIYSZ010000032.1 GCA_903928965.1 uncultured Pseudomonadota bacterium | reverse complement strand
TCGCTCTCAGTCCATCGCTTAATTCCATGTTCACCCCCTTGTTTGGTCACTAGAGAGTGAAACAGATTAGCGATGGACTTTCAAGTCATAAACTTAGGCAACCTTCTTTCGGGCTTGTTTAGGTTTTGTCGTGTACAGAGGAAAATTATATATGTAAGCTATTGATTTAATAGTATATAAAATATAAGGAAACAAATTAATCAGAGATTTCCCAAGTCTAGCCGCGACAGGATGTCTCGGGTAGTGGTGGAATAGGCGTTCTATTAAAATTGTTCTTGCTGGCCGGGATACTCAGCCGGTTCGTAAGTTTGTTTCAACGCTGGAGTGAATACCGCCTTTCTCTGGCCTAAACTTTCCGCTCAGGAAATTCAAGGAAAAGCGTAGTGTGAGCGTTAGATTGGGTGCGTGTTTAAGCATTGAAGCCTGAAAAACGTGTTTAATGTCACAAAATATTAATGATAGTGACTTATAGTTTGAAAGTGAAATGGAATTATTTGTTGATTAACTCACTTTTAACGCTAGAGGACACTTTACATGCAAGCTATGAATTCAACCATGAATCGCGCGGTGCGCGCGGTTTTGACCGGCGGCGCGTTGTTCGCGGCCGTTTCCGCTCCTGCTTTCGCGGTGGACACTTCCGCCGCGCCAGCCGTAGCTAGCTCCGGCCCGATCACCTTCAACGCCGGCGACTTGGTCGTTACCAGTTCTTACTACGAAGGCACTGCCACCCCTTTGACCGCCGGTTCCTCTACTTTGTCCGGAACTACCGCGGGCAGCACTTCAACCGCGACCGCCGACAGCAGCTATTTGAACGTGTGGAATAACACGACTCCAGACGGCAGCTTTGGCATTACCTCGCCCATTTTCGTTAGCGATGTCAGCACCAACGGTCAAGTGCAAGGCACTTATAACCTGACCGCCATCGCCGCCAACCAAGGCATTAATTTGGTGACCAGTTTCAGTTCTAAATCCGAGTTGTCGGTCAACTTGTCCACCGACGGCGCCGCGTTGACCTTGAACGGTTACGACACCACCGTGGGTCAGTTGGATGTTTCCAATAGCAACACCCCTGGCGTTATCGACCCGACCAACCCTAGCATCGCCGCGCCTACCTACCGCTCCATCGCGCAAATCAATTTGAACGGCAGCTTGAGCGTGACCGACACCAACGCGTATAGCGGCAACAACGGCCGGTCTACCATTTTGGACAGCAACACCGGCACTTATTATGACGTAGGCAACGCCGGCAACTCCGGCACCGGCCCTACCGGCGCAACCCTTACCGCGTTGAGCAACGATACCGGCGTGCAAGCCATTCAAGCCGGCGCCAACAACGGGACCTTGGGTCAGTTGAGCAACCCTACCGCCGCGCAAATCGCCACCGCCAACACCACCGTGATCGGTGCGCCGACCGGAACCGCCGGTTCCAGCACGGGTTATCAAAACGGTTTTAACATTACCCAATTGGGCGATGCCGCCGATAAAACCGGCAAGGACGACAATTTCCGCGGCGAAACCGTGTTCAACAACACCTTGTACGTGACCAAGGGCAGCGGCGGCAACGGCG
This sequence comes from uncultured Pseudomonadota bacterium, assembly GCA_903928965.1. GTDB lineage: Bacteria > Pseudomonadota > Gammaproteobacteria > Methylococcales > Methylomonadaceae > Methylomonas. The sequence goes on along the minus strand of CAIYSZ010000032.1, from coordinate 2,134 downwards.
TGGACACTGTTTATCAAGTGGGCGCCACCGGCGGTTTGGATAGTTTGACCACGAATGCCTCTACCGCCACTATTACTCCATTGCCGGGTTTCCCTACCGGCTTGGCTAAAACCAATCCTTCCGGCAACTATCCGTTCGGCATTTGGTTCGCCAACGCGACGACCTTGTACGTGGCCGACGAAGGCGCGGGCGGCACCATCGCCAAAAACGGCGGAGCTGGCGGCGTTGCGGCTACCGACGTTCAAGCAGGTCTGGAAAAATGGAGCTTCAACAGTGCAACCGGTAAATGGCAAGAAGACTATGTTATTCAAGACGGTTTGAACCTGGGCATTTCCTATACCGTTTTGGGTCAGTCCATCGGCTCCAATGACCAAACCGGCGTTGCCGGTGCGTATACCGCGGCCACCGACGGTTTGCGCGAGTTGGTAGGTAAAGTGAACGGCGACGGCAGCGTGACCCTGTACGCCACTACTTCCACTATCAGTAACGCCGGCGACCAAGGCGCTGATCCAAACAAACTGGTTGCGTTCACCGATTATGCGTCAGCTACCAGCATCACGGCCAGCCGAGCGCAATTGGGCTCCAGCGCGGACCAAGCCACTACCTTGGAAACCGCGGCTTACGGCCAAGTTATTCGCGGTTTGTCCTTCGCGCAAGCCGGTTCCACCGGCCTACAAGCAGCTGCTACCGTTCCGGTTCCGGCCGCTGCTTGGATGATGCTGAGCGGCTTGGGCTTGACCGGTTTGTTGGGTCGTCGCGGCAAACGCGCTTAAGGTTTAGTTAAAGGATAGCTTTCGCCGCCAGGGATGGGCGGCGGCCTAAACACTAAAACCCCGCCTAGGCGGGGTTTTTTTATTTGTATTGAGCCATATTGCTTAACTATATCCGGGTTATCCGCCTAAGCAGGGACGCTTTGTCTTTTGTCATGGGGGTCACAGGTTTAGCCTGCGAGTTGCCGATACCGTTTTTTTAGAGGGGGGCAGGAAAGGGTATCCGTGAATGCCGTGTACTCCTTTGGGGGTTTGATCCCGCATCCTAATGTGGTTTTCAGTGGTTGGCGGCTTTAGGGGTGTTCCGGTTGTCAGGGCTTTACGCTACCCATCATTTACCCTTAATGATTTTCAGTCAAAAGGTTTGATGATTTCTAAATGAAGATGGGATAGGTTGAATTGCGGGCAATAAAAAACCCGCTAGGAAAAGATAACCTAGCGGGTCTTGGAATAGGTCGGCTTAATACCGATTTTATTATTATTATGGTACCGAGGGTCGGAATCGAACCGACACTCCCTCGCGGGAACCGGATTTTGAATCCGGCGCGTCTACCAGTTTCACCACCCCGGCACAGAAGCTACATATTATACAGAGATTTTTACGTTTGCCAAGCGATTTATTAAGGCTGTGTTAAATTTATGTCAATGCGCCGCGGATTTTATCGGTTTACGCAGCTATCACCATGTAGTTTTTGATTTTTTTCATGGCGTTTTGCTCTAGTTGGCGTATGCGTTCGGCGGATACTTGGTAGCGTTCGGCCAATTGTTGCAGGGTCGCTTTGTCCTCGGCCAGCCAGCGGCTGTGTAATATGTCGCGGCTGCGCGGGTCTAGTTCGTTCATGGCTTGCTCTAGTTGGTCGATTTTGTTTTCTTCCCAGTCGTTTTGCTCTAATTGCAGGGCGGGGTCGGCTCCGGCTTGCTCCAAATATAGTATGGGCGCGGATTGATGTTCTTCTTGGTCGTCCGGCGGTTCAAAACCGATGTCGCGGCCATCTAGGCGTTGTTCCATTTCGTAGACGGATTTGATGTCCACGGATAGATTGTCGGCGATAGCGGTTGCTTCGTCATGGGTTAGCGGGGCTAGGTCTTGTTTTAGTTTCCGCAGGTTGAAGAATAGTTTTCGTTGCGCCTTGGTGGTGGCGATTTTGACGATGCGCCAGTTTTTGATGACGTATTCGTGGATTTCGGCTTTGATCCAGTGAATGGCGAAGGAGACTAAGCGGACGCCGAGGTCCGGGTCAAAACGTTTGACCGCTTTCATTAAGCCGATGTTGCCTTCTTGCACGATGTCGGCCATGGGGAGGCCATAGCCTGCATAGCCCCGCGCGACATGGGCCACGAAGCGCAGATTGGTCATGACTAAT
>CAIYSZ010000031.1 GCA_903928965.1 uncultured Pseudomonadota bacterium | reverse complement strand
GGCGCATAAAGTGGGCGAATGGAAACATCAGGCGGTTAAGCCGCTCATCGTCAAGAAACACGGTCGTCCGGAATGTAGTCTGTTCCGGTATGGACTCGACGCGCTGACGGACTTTTTGTTGAAAACCGCCAAGTCGGCTGATGAGATACTTTTATTCTGGATACTTTTTTGGTGTCCACCCGATAGCGTGGATTGTAGTCAGATCAAATCCGGTAAAATTTTCCTGAGTTCTTAAATTTTGTGTTTTGTCGTGTACAGAGCTTTACAATTCTAACTTCACTTGTTACATCAATGGTTTTTGAAAAGCAATCAAGACTAAATAACAAGCTTGCTGTAAATAAAAGTAATAATTTTTTCACGATACTCCCTATCTAGAATATTTTTGATGGTAGGGTGTATTGTACTAAAATTTAATCCTGATTGCCTACGGCTCAGCAATTTCATTAAACACTTAAGGAATCTCTGATTAATTGGTTTCCGCATGCTTTCTTATAAATTAAATCAATGGCTTGCGTGTATAATTTTCATGAAAAATTGATTTGATCAGAGATTCCTTAATGCTAATCATATTTTAGTTTTGCTTTAAGACTATCTGTATGCTGCTGACCGAATTCGGTTGCTCGATCGGTATCTGCAATGTCAGCTGCGCCTGCTCAAGAAAAGGATTGCATACACGTAATATTCGTGGTATATGTCGCAGGCCGTTCAGTCCAATCTCAGAAAAAAAGACCAAATTTTTATACCAGGAAAGGATAATCAACAATTTACTGGTTCCGAAGCGTCAAATCAGGGGCTAGGGGCGGAACGGTTACATTTTTTTCCTCTTCTTTACGGAGTAACCGCTTATGTCTCAATCACCTATACCAAAAGCAGTTCGCAAGGTTTTAGCTAGTGCGCTGTTTACCTTATCTTTGACAACGCCCCTTTTGCTTGTCGCCGGGCCGCAGGTCCAACAGCTTAAAGGTTATGTAACGCCGGAAATAGCTCTCGCGCCGCTATCGCGTAGCGTGCCGCCAAACACTCAATTTACTTTATCCATCGGCCTGCCTGTCCAGCACAGGGATTTGTTGCTCAACTTAGCATCCAGCGTCTCTGATCCCAATAGCGATTCTTATCGTAACTATTTGACCGCGGAGGAATTTGCTGATCAGTTCGGCGCCAACCCCGCTGATTATCAAGCGGTTGTCGATTGGGCCAAAGCCAATAACTTGACCGTAACCGCTCACCGAAATCGTTTCGTCGTTACCGTGACAGGTTCCGCGGCGGATATTGAATCAGCGCTTAATCTGCATCTGAATTACCGTTTGCGCAGTGACGGAACCGAGTTCTTCGCGCCGGATGCCGACCCCTCCATTGACCTTGGTGTGCCGGTAGAACACATTTCCGGTCTTGAAAATTTCATTCCGCCTACTAGAGCGGGAGGCTCGGGGAAAAATGGCAATTATCAGGGCGCGGATTTCCGCAATGCCTATGCACCCAATATGACGTTGACCGGATCAGGTCAGAAGATCGGTATTTTTATGCTTGATGGTTTTGCCCAGAGCGATATCAATGGATATGCCTCGCAAACCAACCAAAGTTTTCTTAGCGTTCAAGTGGTGCCTCAGGGTACGGCTTTAACGCCGGGTGATGAGGGTACTCTGGATATTGAAGCATCGCTATCCGTGGCTCCCGCCGCCCAGGTCATCACCTTTGTCGGTAGTAGCAACCGAACCGCAATCCTGACCAACATGACGGATCGCACGGATGTCAAACAATTCACTTCTTCTTGGTTTTGGTACAATGGCTCAACCACCGACACCAATCTCATATTGCAAATGAAAATCCAAGGCCAGACTTTCTTTCAGGCTAGCGGTGACGGCGGTGCCTATCAGAAAGGGGTATGGCCAAACTATATCAGCGGCTCTTTGGATTGCCGGCAATTTCCCGGCATCACGCTGGTTGGCGGCAGCGTGCTCAATATGAGTAGTAATGGCGCTGCCTATGGCACGCTTGAAACCGCTTGGCCATCCAGTTCCGGAGGCATTGAATCATCTGTCTCCTTGCCGTCGTTTCAATCCGGACTCAATGGCATCAATGGGGCCTCGAAAACCAACCGCAATGTACCGGATGTGAGCGCCCAGGCTCAGGATATAATTATTTATTATAAGGGAGGGCCTATTACCGTAGGCGGCACCAGTTTGGCCACTCCGTTATGGGCGGGCTACATGGCCTTGGTTAATCAATTGGCGGCGGGCGGCGGCGTAAATAGCCCCGGCTTTATCAATCCGCAATTATACGCTCTCGCAGGCACCTCCAACTATGCCAAAAACTTTCACGATGTCGTGTCAGGTTGCACGCCCAATGGGTTAAGCGGCAGCAACGCAAACAAATATTGCGCCGGTACGGGTTACGATTTGGCAACCGGCCTAGGGACGCCGCAACATACGCTGATTTATACTCTATCAGGCGTCCAAGCTTACCCGCTTTTTTGCCAGGGCCCATTGACAACCACCAATAACCTGACCACGTTCAAGTGGGCAAATGCCAAAGCGGGTTCAGTCCCGCCTGGACCCGGCCAATGCGCCTGGGCGGATCGCACGCCTACCGGCACAGAAATCAAATCAGGCAATACCAATATACTATCGGGTCCGCTCGGCCAGGTGGCGAACCTAGCCGCGGGAAAATATGCTGAAGTAGGCGTCTATAACGCACCCAGTAACCATGATATGGTGGTCACGCAAATTGTTGGGCAGGTGTCGCCTCCGTTTTCTTCCAGCGCTACCTTGCCTTAACTGAAACGTAGAAATTATTTTGCACTTGGGCATTTAAGCGTTGCATGCTTATCAGCAAGATTGACAAGGGCGGTCCCGAAGCTAAATACTCCGGGACTCCTTCATTTAATCACTGACACCTCGTTGGTGCTGTCGGCGCGTTGATAGCGTCCGACATACTCCTCCACCGCGAAGCGCAACACGTTTTCGTTGCGGATGGCACTATCACATAGTTATGCAGGTATTCGTCACAATAAACAATTCTTTTGCACCCTGCTCGCCTCTTTTGTATTCGATAACCAGCGACGTTTCAACAACGCTCACCGCGCTGATATGAAACAAGGGCACGCCCATTTTAATGTAAGCGTCCAACCGTCCCACCTACCCCGAAGACATTTTCCGTGTTTTAATACCCTCAATCTGCTCAGGCGAGAAGGGCATTAACTCATCAATCCGGCTATTGGGCCAGGTGGGCAGTTTTTCCAAGGTATCCCTGAGCCATGCGCTAGGGTCCAGGCCATTAAGCTTGGCGGTGGCCAACAAGCTTTGAATGGCGGCGGCTCTTTTCCCGGCGCGTTCCGAGCCCGTGAACAGCCAATTTTTCTTACCCAGGGCGATAGGGCGTATGCCGTTTTCCACCGGGTTGTTGTCAATGGGTAGGCGCCCCGTATGCGCATATCGGCACAGGGCCGGCCACCGTTTGAGGGTATAGTTCAGCGCCCTGGCGGCGGCGCTGTTGTCGGCGGTTAGCGTACGGGTTTTCAACAGCCAATCGTGCAACGCATTGAGCCGCGGCAGACTTTTTTCCGCTCTCAAGCCGCGACGCGCATGGACATCCAACGCCTGGGCTTCGGCTTCCGCCTCAATGGCATACAGCCCGGCCATGCGGCGCAAGGCTTCCGCGGCCATGGGGCTTTGATTGGCTTGAAAGAGCTCGTGGAATTTACGGCGCGCATGCGCAAGGCAGGCCAGCTCGATACAGACCAAGCCGTTGCGGTCGGGGACGAACAGTGCCTTATAGCCGCCATAGTCGTCCACCATCAAATGCCCCTTCCAGGCGCCTAGGAATTGACGCGCATGCTCGCCGCCGCGCCCCGGTTGATAGTCAAAGACCAGGATGCGCGGCGGCTTGTGCGCCCGATTTTCCGGGTCCCTCCGCCAGATCGTTGCTGCGGTAGGCCCAGAGATAAGCTTTCTTGGTTTTACCGGAGCCCGGGTCCTGCTGCGCCACCGGCGTCTCGTCGGCGTGCAAGGTATCGCCTTGCAGCAAATGCCACCTCAGGCGCTCCGCCAAAGGTTGCAGGGCCACGCCAGTGCGACCTACCCACTCCGCCAAGGTGGAGCGGGACAGAATGACCTGATCGCGGGCGGCGATTTGCGTCAAGCGGTACAGCGGCAAATGATCCAGGTACTTACTGACCATGATCCAAGTCAGCAAACCCACCGCCGCCATGCCGCCCTCCATGATGGCGGGCGGCACAGGTTCCGCTTTGACGGTCTCGCAGGCCCGGCAAGCGTATTGAGGGCGAATGTGGCGGTGCACAAAGAACTTGGCCGGCTCCACATCCAGTTGCTCGGCCACGTCCTCGCCGATGTTGACCATCTCCCGGCCGCATTGATCGCACGCGCAAGAAGCCGGTTCATGACGATGCTCAATACGCGTCAGATGCGGCGGGAAGACCTGCCGGCCCGCGCGCGGGCGTTTGGGTTTAGCGGCGGGGCCGGCTTCAACCTGAAGCTGTTCGAGCTCCGACTCAATGGCCGCCACGTCAGTCGCCAGCGTCTCCTCAAACAGCTCAAGCTGACCGGGCAGCGCCTCGCTTTTAGAAGCAAAGCGCAAGCGCTTGTAATAGGCCAGTTCAAAGATCAGTTTATCGATCTTGACCTCACGCTCCCTGAGCAGGACGCTGTCTTGACGCACCCGCTCTTGCAACGCCAAAATGACGGCGGCTAATTCCGCCTGTGAGGCGGTCGCGGGATCGAAAGTGTCCAGATGAGAGAGGTTTTTCATGGGGTTTATTATACCCGAAAACACCGCTTAAGTCATTATAATATAGACATTTTATGACTAAAATCAATCAATTTTTCAAGATTGATAACCCTGAGCGGGCCTCGATAACCACCTTGACATCAGACCCGCCAATCGGCCTTCGGCACAGCCGATAAGCGTTGCCAATCCACCCCGGACACCAGCCATTCCCATTGCGCCTGACTCACAGAACAACACGCGTCATGAGTTTTGGGCCAGACAAACCCGCCCCGGTGCAAGCGGCGTTGGCACAGCCAGACGCCGTTGCCATCCCACAGCAACAACTTCAACCGGTTGCCCGCCCGGTTGCGGAACACAAACGCAGAACCCGCGCAGGGTGGATGACCGAGCGCATGCTGCACAAATGACGACAAGCCATCGATCCCGCGCCGCATGTCCATCGGCGCCACCGCCAACCAGATGTCGGACGGCGCGGCGATTAGCCCAGGCATGTTAACAACTCCGCCAGCCAGGCCGCCGAGGTGTTCGACGGCAAGTCAATGTGTAAAGACGCGCCATGCGTTAAGCGAATGTTGCCCACCGGCTCGGATGGCGGAGTATTTGGCCGCACCTGAACCGGAATCAACGCCGGCAAACCCGGCAAGCGCTTTTTGCGATACTGGCTTAAACGCACCGTAAAGGAATGATAGTTAATACCTTGCTCCCGGCAGTAAGCGGTTTGCGATAAACCGCTGTGTTGCCAAGCTTCAATGTGGCTTTCCCAGAATTGTAATCGCGACATGCTGCTTCCTCATGATTTAACAAAATGCAGAGGATGGACTTTTTAGGGGCGGTTGGGTAGGTGGGAGCGTTGGACGCTTAGTGCGGCTGCAAAGCCGATAGTAGATAGCTGATGAAAGTTCAGCATAGGAAAGGTCTAGCGAACCATCCTAACCCCGAGTCATGCGGCAAATTTCGCGAGGGATTTGTCGAAGCGTTGACAGGGGAAACAGTAGGCCAGCCATTGAGCCGCGAAATCAGAACTCTGGGATGCCGACGTTGTTAAGCGAAGCGGAAGGCAATACAGGGCAAAACGTTATCGCAAGCGATGTCCCTGATCCCACGCGGTCGTAGACCCTGTGCATGCTGGGAAATTTACTATACGGAAGCAGCGAGGTCTCGTTGATGTCCACCATGATCTGCCGGTGGACAGGGATGGGAAGGTAAAACCGTAATCCATCCATTTACGTCAATGAGAAGTCGGATATATCCATAGTACCTATGAAATTGCTGAACAATGAAATGAAAATGACTGCGGAAGCAACGGAGGGAAGGGATATAGCCAAGAGGAACACTGGTGAACTCACCGCTCCACAAACACAGCGTTGTGATAAAAGAGCGTCCCGCGGATTAGCCGGTGTGCGTGAAATTGCAAGAAGGGATAAACAATGCCGATTTAATGCACTGATGCATCATATTACACCGGAATTGCTCTGGGAGAGTTTTTATGAACTCAAAAAGAACGCAGCCCCTGGAATTGACAAAGTCACATGGCGTGAATATGAAGCATTGATAGGGAAAGGAAAGCTCGTAGAACTGCATAAAGAAATACAGTCAGGGCGCTATCGCGCCAGCGCATCAAAACGAGTGTATATACCAAAAGCCGATGGTAAACAAAGGCCGCTCGGAATCGCATCCGTTGAAGATAAAGTGGTACAGCAGGCAACTGCAACAGTTCTGAACTGTATTTATGAATCGGATTTTATGGGTTTTTCCTACGGATTCAGGCAAGGAAGAAGTCAGCACGACGCGCTAGACGCATTGGCTGAAGGCATTTTCGGCAAGAAAATAAACTGGATACTGGACGCAGACATTAGGGCATTCTTCGATGAGATTGACCATGAATGGATGATACGTTTTCTGGAACATCGTATTGCCGACAAACGTATGATAAGGCTAATAAGAAAGTGGCTAATGGCAGGTGCCATTGATAGCGAGGGTGTTAAAATGACGTCAACCAAGGGGACACCTCAAGGGTCTGTTATTTCGCCTTTGCTTGCCAACATCTATCTGCACTATGTACTGGATTTATGGGTGCATAATTGGAGAAACAAATACCTTGCAGGGGATGTGATATTTGTTAGGTATGCGGATGATGGTGTATGGGGGTTTCAGTACGAAAATGAAGCCAAAGCTTTCCTACACTACCTGAAGGAGAGAATGGCAAAATTTAAATTGGAACTTCATCCAGACAAAACACGCCTTATTCGATTTGGACGATTTGCAGAAAAACAGTGCTTGGAAAGAGGTCAAAGCAATCCCGAGACCTTTGACTTTCTTGGTTTTACACATATATGCAGTAAAAACCGGAAAGGTGAATTTAAACTGTTAAGGCTGACAATCAAGAAAAGAATGAGGGCCACATTAAGTGCAATTCGTACGGAATTGCATCGGAGGCGACACGAACCAATTCCTGTAATTGGAAAGTGGCTTGCCAGTGTTGTCAGGGGCTACTTGAATTATTATGCCGTGCCAGGGAATCTCATACGACTTAAGGGCTTCCTTGCAGAAGTCAGAAGATCGTGGAGACATGCATTATTGCGAAGGAGCCAGCGAAGCCGTATGCCATGGAGCCGTTTTGGTAAGCTAGCCGATAGCTTTCTGCCTCCACTTAAAGTGCTGCATCCGCACCCGGAAGAGCGATTTCAGGCCAATACTCTTGGCAGGAGCCGTATGCGGTAATTCCGCTCGTACGGATCTGTGCGGGGGGTGGCTGGTAACAGCCATCTCTACCGCGACCTAAAAAAACATGAGTGACCTAATTGTATTTGCCGAAGCACAATATCAAGCAGCACTAATTCAACTAAATGCTGCAAAAAACCTGCTTGAAAGTATCAGAACGAATGCTATTGCAAAAAATACAGAATCTGTATCATCTCTTGATTGGGTCTATATTGATCGCCTTTCAGAAATCAGCGGGCTAAGTCGGAGTGCGATACGAAATCGTATATCCAGAGGTACTTGGCGTGAAGGCTTACATTACCGACATGAGCGACCAGACTCAAAAAAATCAAGCATTATTTTCAATCTAATGGAGATCAATAAATGTCTCAGCGGAAAAAACTGACCGGTGTACAAGTACATGGCGGCAAGTTACGAATTTGGTTCAAATATAATGGAGAACGATGCTTCGAATCGCTCAATTTGTCACCATCCGATGCAAACCAACGAGCAGCGACCAAGTTACGCGCAGAAATATGTGAAAAAATCCGGCATGGACTTTTTGACTATGCCATCTATTTTCCGGATTCGATTAAGGTTACAAAAACTCAAATCTCAGAATCGTTGACATTCGGGGCAATGTCGGATTTATGGTTGACCGGCCAAGCACACCTTGCAAAATCAACTATTGAAGGTTATCGCAAAACATTAAATTTCCATTGGCTACCAAAACTAGCTAATCGTTCCATGAACGGTATTACTTATACGGAATTAATGGCTATGATAGGCTCCATAAAATTTAAGACTGGTAAGACCAGAAACAATTCGATTATTCCACTTAGGCGCATCTTTGAAGCTGCTTATGAAGACGACTTGATCCCCTCAAACCCGGCAGCGCGAATAGTTTATGTAAAACACCAAAAGAAGAAGCCAGATCCTTTAACATTGGAGGAAGTAGAATTGGTACTGGCTTATATTGGCGAACATTATCCACCTTCGATAAACAACTATTTTGAATTTGCTTTTTTCACTGGTCTCCGAACATCCGAGCAAATCGAACTCCGTTGGGAAGATATAGATTTTCGGCGTCGAATAGCTCATATTCACAGAGCCAAGGTTCGGCAGGAAATCAATGAGCACACAAAAACATATGTTGAACGCGAAGTCGAGTTGAACAGTCGTGCTTTCGCGGCCTTGGCACGACAACAATCACAAACTGCGACGCAGTTGATTTTCCTTAATCCAAATACAAACGAGCCATTTATTGACGATAGACCTTTGCGCCGTGTTTGGACGCCGGTATTAAAAGCTTTAGGGATGCGGCATCGCGCCTGCTATCAAACGAGGCACACTTTTGCTACTCTAATGTTGATGAGTGGTGTCAACCCGGCTTGGGCGGCAAACCAACTTGGACACAGCGTACAGATGTTTTTGAATACTTATGCTAGATGGATAAGGGAAGCAGACAAAGGCCGCGAACTTTCCAAACTTGAGTTTGTTTTGAATCGAAAAGCCGCCGAACCAAGTTCGGTAATCGAAGTAAAGCAACAGTCAAATTTTAAGAAATGTGCCAACGATGTGCCAAAAAAGGAACAGCCACTCGTAAGTGGCTGTTTTTCTTCGACATTCTTGGTGGAGGCGGCGGGAATCGAACCCGCGTCCGCAAGCACTCCGCCGCAAGCTCTACATGCTTATCCCGTGCTTTTGGTTTAACCGTTGACTGCCCGACGGGCCAAGAGATTCAACAGCGATTTCGATTGGATTTAACGCTTCCAGCTACGAACGAAGCCTTGGCGCGATCTTATGTAGATGATCCCTGATTGCCCCGAAGAGCCTACACGCATAAGCACACATAGTCAGAGAAGTGGTGCAGGTTTTAAGCTGCTAAGGCCACTGAGTAGTTTTCGTCGTTTGCGAATACTTGTTTCAGTAGGATTTACGAGGTGTACTGTCCTCGGCATGCACCTGAAGTTTTGCTACCCACGTCGAAGCCAGGTCGCCCCCAAGTATTTGCAATTATATCAGAAGTTATTTATACGTTTGCAATATTTTTTTTACATCAAACGCAAAACGCTGCCGGGCCACCGCGCCAAGCTCCCCGGTATAACTGGCCTGCAAATAAAGGTCCACGCCGCAGACTTTAGGTATCATAGAGCAGCGGCCGGTGACGGCGAAATGCTTGCCTTGCAAGCGATAAGTCAATGGCGGGCAATCGTTGCGCAGGATGGGGCCGGCCACCGCCAGTTCCAAACGATGCTCCAGAGCATGGTAATATAGGGTCTCAGGCAGCAAAAACAGTTTCGCCAATACAGCTTGCTGACTTTGGCCGTCGTCGCCGTAAATAGTGCAAACGCAAGCTTGCAGGTCTTCGCTTAGACAAGCGGCCAAATCGGCTGGCTTAAGTTGCGCCAGCGGCCGTTTGTTGCGGTCAAGTTGAGCGACTCTTATGACTCCATGGAATTCTTTCATCACTTTTCTGCATAGCGCATTTGGCGGTTTGCCTTTAAAATAGAACGTTTATTCTTGCTTGTTCCGCCCGAACCTTGGACCCCTTCATGACCGAATATAAATTAACTCACTTAAAACAACTTGAGGCAGAAAGCATCCATATCATACGCGAAGTAGCGGCGGAATTTGAAAGACCGGTCATGCTCTATTCCATCGGCAAGGATTCAGCGGTAATGCTGCATTTAACCCGTAAGGCTTTTTTTCCGGGCAAGCCGCCGTTTCCGTTGCTGCATGTGGACACCACCTGGAAGTTTCGTGAAATGATAGAGTTCCGCGACGCCCTGGTCAAGGAATTGGATTGGGAGCTTTTGGTGCATATCAATCTGGACGGCGTGGCGCAAAACATCGGCCCTTTTACCCACGGCAGCAAAAAACACACCGACGTGATGAAAACCGACGCCTTGAAGCAAGCCTTGAACAAATACCAGTTCGACGCGGCCTTCGGCGGCGCGCGGCGCGACGAGGAAAAATCGCGCGCCAAGGAGCGGGTCTATTCCTTCCGCGACAAAAACCACCGCTGGGACCCTAAAAACCAGCGCCCCGAGCTGTGGAATATCTACAACGGCAAAATCGACAAAGGTGAAAGCATCCGCGTATTCCCGTTGTCTAACTGGACCGAACTGGACGTGTGGCAATACATCCACCTGGAACATATTCCCATCGTACCCTTGTATTTCGCTAAAGAGCGGCCGGTGGTCAACCGCGACGGCATGTTGATTATGGTGGACGACGATCGCATGCCCATCGGCCCGAACGATACAGTGGAAATGAAAATGGTCCGCTTCCGCACCTTGGGCTGCTATCCGTTGACCGGCGCGGTTGAATCCACCGCCGCCACCTTGCCGGAAATCATTCAAGAAATGCTCCTGACCACCACTTCCGAGCGCCAAGGCCGCTTGATCGACCACGACCAAGCCGGCTCCATGGAGCAGAAGAAGCGGGAAGGTTATTTCTAAGGTTAATTCTAAGGTTTTTTGCTCATGATCAATTGTCGTGGCGAGTGAATTGCCTGCATGCGTACTACGCCCTGAATATATTAATAAAAAATATTAGAGAATCCCATGTCCCACCAATCCGAACTCATCAGCACCGACATTAACGCCTATCTGGCGCAACACGAGCGTAAGGAACTGTTGCGCTTTTTAACCTGCGGCAATGTCGACGACGGCAAATCCACTTTGATCGGCCGGCTGTTGCACGACTCCAAAATGATTTATGAAGACCAACTAGCGGCGGTAAAAGCGGATAGCGTCAAATCAGGCACCACCGGCGCCGGCAATATAGACTTGGCCCTGTTGGTGGACGGCTTGCAGGCCGAACGCGAACAAGGCATTACCATAGACGTGGCTTACCGTTATTTTTCCACCTCCACCCGTAAATTCATCATCGCCGACACGCCGGGTCACGAGCAATACACCCGCAACATGGCCACCGGCGCTTCCACCTGCGACTTGGCGGTGATTTTGATTGACGCCCGCTACGGCGTACAAACCCAAACCAAACGGCACAGTTTTATCGCCTCGTTGCTGGGCATTAAACACATCATCGTGGCGATCAACAAAATGGACTTGGTCGGTTACGCCCAAGAAAGCTTTGAAAAAATTAAATCCGACTATTTAAACTTTGTCGGTAACCTGAATTTACAGGATATTCACTTCATCCCCATGTCGGCGCTGGACGGCGACAACGTGGTCAACCCCAGCCCCAACATGCCGTGGTTCACTGGCAAAACCATGATGGAGCTGCTGAATAGCATCGAAATCGCCAGCGACCATAATTTTATTGACGCACGGCTGCCGGTGCAATACGTCAATCGGCCGAATCTGGATTTTCGCGGCTTTAGCGGCACCATAGCCTCCGGCGTGTTTAAACCAGGCGACGCCATCACTGTCTTGCCATCGGCCAAGACCAGCCGCATCAATCGCATTGTCACTTTCGATGGCGATTTGGCGGAAGCCTTCGCCGGCATGGCGGTTACCTTTACCCTGGAAGACGAAATCGACATCAGCCGCGGCGACATCATTGTCGGCCAACAACAACACCTTCCGTGTATCGGCGACAAATTCCGCGCCAATCTGGTCTGGATGACAGAACAAGCCATGACGCCGGGCAAGCAATACCTCATCAAACTAGCCACGCGCAGCGTCTCAGGTTCCATCGCCGCCTTAGACTACCGTATTGACGTCAATTCCCTGAAACATCACGACGCCGACGAATTGAAACTCAACGAAATCGGTGTTTGCCAAGTCGCGGTGCAAGCGCCGGTGGTGTTTGAACCCTACCAGCGCAACAAAACCGGCGGCGCTTTTATCGTTATCGACCGCTTGAGCAATGTGACCGTCGGCGCCGGCATGATAATCGGCGAGGTTGACAGTGAAACCTGGTCTCCGGTCAGCCCAAAGGAACGCGCCGACCGCTTCGGGCAAACGCCCGCCTGCATTGTCATCAGTGGAGCGGAAGCGTTGACGGCTGCCTACCGCTTGGAACGCAAATTGTTCGACACCGGCCACGCCGCCGTGGTATTGGAGCAAACCGAACCGGGTTGGCTGGCCGCCCTCAAATCCGCCGGCTTGCTCGCCATCACCACCGATCAACAAACGGAATCGAATATTCGCGACGGAGTTGAACCGCAAGCCGATTTACACTTCAATGCCGATGCGCAAAACTTGGATCAAATTTACGCGGAATTGAAGCGCAAGGGCATAATCCACGGTTAAATTTCTACTGTAATCAACGTACCAACACCGAATCCAGCTTTGCGGCGCGCACCAGGATTTTGGCGCCGTTTGGCGTTAAATGTCCGTAATCGAATTGCATGGGGACATCTTCCGCATCGGCCCATATCAATGGATTGTGCTCGGTCATTAATTTATAAGTAGAAATATAAAAGACATTATTAGGTAACGCGGCGTTTGTAAATACCTCGTCCAATTGTTTTCGGCTCAAATCTTTATGCGGCTCCAAATATTCGTTCACGTCCTTGCCTTCGGCCAAAGCTACCGCCAGTAGCCGAGGCAGGGGTTTGTAATATTCGTTAATCGGGCCAAAAATCAGTACCCTATCGGCGTATTGAGTCAACCAGGCGGCAGTGTCTATTGCGTTTTGCACCTCGTAGGGTTTCCAGCGGCCAGCCAGAATAACGGCGTTTAGATGTTGCCTAGGCAGGAAATCGTTATATATTGAATTAATCAAATCAACACAACGTTTTTCACCGGACGGGTTATGCAATGGCCGGCAGCCGGACGCAGTCGCTTGCAAAAAATTGGCGTTGGGATAAACCGAGCTTAAGGCCGCCCACAAGTGCGCGGCATGGCTGTCGCCAATTAGCAAAACATTGGGCTTGGTTTCCGAAACGGCCAGACACTCCTCCCGGTTAAAACGCGCCAAGGAATTGTAGGTAACGGTTAAAAAGCATTTTCCTGCTCGCATGTAATCGTCCGAGTCCGCGTACAACGCACTGAGCACGCTATCTATCCGTTGTGGATATTTGTAATATGCACGGTTGAAATCATCTAGATTAAACGCGAACAAAGACACGCTAAACATAGCGATTAAGGCGGCCGAAAAAGTAGACCTAATACTGTAGCGGGCTTTTCTGAACGGTTCCTCGATAAATTTCCAGGAGCATAGGGATATCGCGAAACAGGCGGCAAGCAGCATTGATTTTTCAACGTAACCCTGCAACTCAAATAATTCACCGGCAAAAATAAACAACGGCCAATGCCATAAGTACAAGGAATAGGAAATGATGCCGATGAATCTGAGCGGAGCTAGGGAAAACAGCCGCGATACAAAAGTTTCCTTGGCGGCGCCGGCGTATATCATCAACACGGCGCCCAAGCACGGCAATGCCGCGGAAATGCCTGGAAACAATGTATTGCTAGTATAACTGAATATACTTGCCAAAATAGCCGACAACCCGATTATGGCCAATAACTCGGCCATCAAGCCTTTCTTGAGTTTTGGCCAAGCGCCCATGCCGAGAGTAGCGCCCAGCAAAAGCTCCCAGGCCCGGTTTTGCACCAGATAAAATGCGTCCGTGGAGTTAAGGCGGACTTGATATTCCGACAGGATCAAACTGGCTAGGGCGAATAAAATGACGACAATTCTTTGCACGCCAAACCCAGCCGAGCGAATAACAAAAATTAATAAAGGAAAAAATACATAATATTGCTCCTCCACTGAAAGAGACCATGTATGCAATAAAGGATTTGACGCGGAGTTAAAGTCGAAATATCCGCTGAATGTGGAGAAGTAAATATTTGAAACGAAGAAAACAGAAGACATCACACTCTTGCCTACATTTCCTGCTTCGTAGGGAAATCGAATAAAAAATGCCGATATCATGCAAAATGCATAAACAAAAAACAATGCCGGTAAAATACGCTTGACACGCCGGTAATAGAAAGCGATCACGGAGTACGTTCCAGCGGACATCTCACCGTATATTATAGAGGTGATTAGAAAACCCGATATAACAAAGAAAACGTCAACGCCAACATAACCACCCCGTAAAATATTTCCATTACTATAATGATAAATAATCACCGACATGACCGCTAGCGCGCGTAAACCATCTATATCTTTTCTATATTTCATATGATTTGCTTAAATATTTATAATCTTAACAAATTAAGTTAAATGGTTCGCATTCTTATTAGGATTATTGTCGTCAATAGCTGTTGTTTTTGACTCTAGGCGCCAGCTAGCCTTTCATAATAACTCATTCTTTTTATTAGATTGACAATTTCCGCACCTCACAACAAACTTATTAAATATCAATGAGTTAAGAAAGACAAAAATATAAGCTTCATGCGCGTAAGGCGCAATCTTCTTTCGGCGTATTGAGTCAACCAGGCAGCGGTGTCTTCTGTGCATGCGGCGCGTATTCATCATGGCGTTTATCCGTTTACTTAAAAGCCCTTCTTTCAGGCTAAAATAACGACTCGCTATAAGCATAGTCATGGACGCCCTTGACAAATACAGAGTGTTCACAAGACCTTTTATATTTCATTAACATAGTCTTTTTTGTTAGCCGCTTACCACTCTAGGATTACAAACCATGGCGCTGGAAATCGAACATAAATTTTTATTGGCCAACGACGACTGGCGGTCATTGGTAGAACATAGCGTTTACTATAAACAAGGCTATCTAGGCGGTAACGCCAATAGCTCGCTTAGAGTGCGCATTTCGGACCAACAAGCTTGGCTGAATCTAAAAAGCGCGGTCATAGGCGCCCAGCGGCTGGAATTCGAATACGAAATCCCGCTGGACGACGCTCAAACCATGCTGGACGCCCTATGCAGTAAGCCGTTAATTGAAAAATACCGACATTTTGTTCCTTATGGCGGTCGGCTATGGGAAATCGACGAATTTCAAGGCGACAACAGCGGCCTGATCGTAGCCG
The DNA here is from genome assembly GCA_903928965.1 of uncultured Pseudomonadota bacterium. GTDB lineage: Bacteria > Pseudomonadota > Gammaproteobacteria > Methylococcales > Methylomonadaceae > Methylomonas. The sequence continues at coordinate 49,683 of CAIYSZ010000031.1, read as the reverse complement.
AAATCGAGTTAAGCGCCGTCGGCGAAGAGTTCGCCAAACCTGCTTGGCTGGGACAGGAAGTCACATTGGATTTGCGCTATTACAACAACAATCTGACGCAACACCCTTACAAAGATTGGCATAAATAACAAACTGTTCATTGGCTTATTGCATTCAAGCAACGAATGCACTATAGTTGCTGTATGAGCCAAGCCACTGTTGTTGTTTTTTTGCTACTACTAATAACCGCGCCGCTTCGCGCGTCGGAACTTACCGACGCCATAGCCGGCCTGGAAAGCGCGTGGGCGCAGGTTTATTATCAAAACGACGAAGCCCAGCAACAACAAAAATTGCCCGAACTCCTGAAAAAAGCGGAAGCCTTGGCCGAACGCTACCCGCAAGCGGCCGAGCCGAAAATTTGGCAAGCCACCATTATGATTACTAACGCTGGAGTGCAATCATCGATTAACGCCTTGTCGACGCTGAGCATGGCCAAGAATTTATTAGAACAGGCGATACAGCTCAATCCCCTTGCCTTGGACGGCTCAGCCTATTTAACCCTAGGGGTGCTGTATTACAAAGTACCCCCCTGGCCGGTGTCGTTCGGCGACAATCTCATGGCCGAGAATATGCTAAAAACCAGTTTAAAAATCAACCCAAACGGCTTGGATGCCAATTATTTTTACGGGGATTTTTTACTGGAGCAAGATCGCGCCTCCGAGGCGGCCGAGCATTTCCGCCGCGCCTTGCAAACATCCGTCCGGCCTAACCAATCCTTGGCCGACATGGAGCTGCATAACGCCGCCCGGCAATCCTTGGCCGAATGCGACAAAAAACAAAGATCTCGCGGCTACCGGTTTATGTCTTTGTTCGACGCCAACGATTATTCCGGTTCGCCTGCCAATTAAGCGGCGCAACAACCAAGCCTAGGCCCGCCTAACCTTGGTCAAAATAAAAAACGCTAAAAAAATTAGAAAACGGTAGACAAATCTGAAAATTTAAGTAAAATACGCAGACTCAACTACGGGGCCATAGCTCAGCTGGGAGAGCGCTTGCATGGCATGCAAGAGGTCAGGAGTTCGATCCTCCTTGGCTCCACCAAAGTTACAGTTGTAAACGTCTTAGTCCCCATCGTCTAGCGGCCTAGGACACCGCCCTTTCACGGCGGGAACGGGGGTTCGAACCCCCCTGGGGACGCCAATATCGCATTCACGCGTTGCGGCAAATTTTGCTTAGCATTAAAGTTATAAAATTAAGCGGCGTTTAGAGCGCGGCAATCTGTTCTTGGTCCCCATCGTCTAGCGGCCTAGGACACCGCCCTTTCACGGCGGGAACGGGGGTTCGAACCCCCCTGGGGACGCCATCATTTCAAACCTTATGCTAGGCTAAAACGGCGATTTTCGCTTGAGCCGCTACGGGGCCCTATACCCGTTTCAAGATTAATTCCAACACCAACTTGCTGCCAAAATAGGCCAACGCCAGCGCCGCGAAACCAAGCAAGGTCCAACGAATCGCCGCCGCGCCGCGCCACCCGTAGCGCCAACGACCGAGCAACAATCCGCCGAAAATCAGCCAGGCAGTAATCGACAATACGGTTTTATGCACCAAATGCTGGGCGAATAAATCATCAATAAATAAAAAACCGCTCACGAGCGACCCGCTCAAGAATAACAATCCAACGCCTATCAATTGAAACAACAAAGTCTCCATGGCCTGCAAGGGCGGCAGCGCCAAGGCCAACCGCCTGGGCTTATGGCCGCGCAATTGTTTGTCCTGCATGATCAGCAACATGGCCTGCAATGCGGCTAGATTCAGCAAGCTGAACGCAATAATCGAGCTCAGTACATGTAAATTCATTTGCCAGTTATGCATGGAAAGTACATGCGGCCTCGCCGGAAAACCTATGTCCATCGCCAGCGCTAGCGCCGCCAGCGGAAATACCGCCGCGCCGAGCTTTTCCACCGGCTTATCCACCGCCGCGCATTGCAGGATCAACACAATGACCCAGGTGACCAAGGCGGCGGCGTTAAAAAAACCAAAATTCAAATCGCCCAGGCGCAAAAAAATCAGCGTCAAATAAGCGCCGTGCAGCGCCAAACCTAGCCATGCCAGGCATGAGGTCAAATAACGGGCCGGCGGACCGGCCAAAATTTCCCTTGCCGTTTGCGCCGCGGCGCCTAGATAACATACGGACGCCAAAACGCCCAAAATAGCTGCTTGCATGCGTCGATTTTTTACAAACTAAAGTGTTCAATTGACGGCTTATGTTAAACTATTTAATCCATTTCATCTAACTGGTTTACCGGCGCGGGGTAAGAATAAAAAAATATGTTCGACAATTTGACCGACCGCCTTAGCGGCGCCCTAAAAAAACTAAAAGGCCAAGGCCGGCTGACCGAAGCCAATATCCAAGAAACCCTGCGCGAAGTGCGCTTGGCGTTGTTGGAAGCCGACGTCGCCCTGCCGGTGGTAACCGAATTCATTAAGCAAGTGACTGGCCGCGCACTGGGAAAAGAAGTCAGCGCCAGCCTGTCGCCCGGCCAAGCCTTGATTAAAATTGTGCAGACCGAGCTGGTCAACGTCATGGGCGCGGCCAACGAAGAACTGAATCTGCGCACCCAACCGCCAGCCGTTATTCTGATGGCCGGCTTGCAAGGCGCGGGCAAAACCACCACCGTCGCCAAATTGGGCCGGCATTTAAAGGAAAAGAAAAAGAAAAAAGTCGGCGTGGTCAGCGTGGACGTATACCGTCCGGCGGCAATTAAGCAATTGCAAACTCTGGCCGACGACAACGGCTTGAAATTCTTTGAAAGCGACATCAGCGAAAAGCCGGCCGACATAGTACACCGGGTATTGGACGCCGCTAAGCGCCAATTTATCGACGTATTAATCGTCGACACCGCCGGCCGCCTGCACGTGGACGATGAAATGATGTCCGAGATCAAGGAATTGCACGCCGCCATCAAACCGATCGAAACCTTGTTCGTAGTCGATAGCATGACCGGCCAGGACGCCGCCAACACCGCGAAGGCGTTTCACGACGCCTTGCCGTTGACCGGCGTGATTCTAACCAAGGCCGATGGCGACGCCCGCGGCGGCGCGGCCTTGTCCATACGTCACATTACCGGCAAACCGATTAAATTTATCGGCGTCGGCGAAAAATCCGACGCCCTGGAACCGTTCCATCCGGATCGGGTAGCCTCGCGCATCCTTGGCATGGGCGATATGTTGTCGTTGATCGAGGATATCGAGCAAAAAACCGACAAGAAAAAAGCCGAGCAACTGGCGAAGAAACTGCAAAAAGGCAAGAGTTTCGATCTGGAGGACTTGCGCGAACAATTGGTGCAAATGCAAAACCTGGGCGGCATAAGCGCCATGATGGACAAAATGCCGGGCATGGGCATTCCTAAGGAAGTCAAGGAAAAAGTCAACGACAAGGACCTGGCGCGGCAAATCGCGGTGATAAACTCCATGACCAAGCAAGAGCGCCGCTTCCCGGAATTGATTAAAGGCAGCCGCAAGGAGCGCATAGCCAAAGGTTGCGGCCAAAACGTGGAAGCGGTGAACCGGATATTGAAGCAGCATCAAATGATGGAAAAAATGATGCGGAAGTTTAGCAAGGCTAATCTTCCGAACATGATACGCGGCATGTCCGGACAAATGCGCGGCATACGCCATTAAATTTTTTTAAGTTAGCGCTTTACATATTGTGAAAATCGCGTAATATAGTTCGACTAAACTTCGACCTAATGATTTGTACTCAATGTTTTGTTTTAAGGTATTCAAATGGTAAGCATTCGTTTGTCCAGAGGCGGCGCGAAGAACCGCCCTTTTTATCACGTGGTGGTCACAGATAGCAGAAGCAGCCGCGACGGCCGTTACATTGAGCGCGTTGGTTTCTTTAACCCATTGGCGCGCGGCGGTGAGCAACGCCTGGTTTTGGACGGCGAGCGCGTGCAATATTGGCAAAAAAACGGCGCGCAACCGAGCGACCGGGTAGCCAAATTGATTAAGGACGCCGCCAAAGCCGCAACCGTGGTTTAAATCCGGCTCCGCGGCTTAATAACACTAGCGCCGCGGTTTAATAAGTAGTATGTCGCAAATCGGCAATTTACTGGACGCTGGAAAAATTAACGGCGTATTCGGCGTCAAAGGCTGGGTCAAGGTGTTTTCATTCACCCAGCCGCGAGAAAATATTCTGCGCTATTCGCCTTGGCTGTTGCGGAAAAATGGCCAATTAAGCGAAATCAAGGTGATTAACGGCCAACGGCATGGTGATGCGGTCATTGCCGAGCTTTCCGGCATCGCGGACCGCGATGCCGCCGCCGCGCTTATCGGCGCGGACATTTTGATTGACCGCGCGCTATTGCCCGCCACCGAGGACGGTGAATATTATTGGACGGACTTAGTGGGTTTGACGGTGCAAACCTTGGATGGCGTAGAGCTCGGCTTGGTTGATCATCTACTGGAAACCGGAGCCAACGACGTGCTGGTGGTCAAGAATGATACGCAGGAACGATTGATACCGTTTTTGCGCGGCCAAACCGTCATGGACATCGATTTAAACACACGCTTAATGCGCGTGGATTGGGATCCGGACTTCTAAACGCCATGCGTTTTGACGTCATTAGCGTATTTCCCGAGATGGTCAGCGCCGCCGCCGCCTATGGCGTCACCGGCAAGGCCATTGAACAAGGCTTGATTGAATTGGCGGTATGGAATCCGCGGGATTACACCCATGACCGCCACCGGACCGTGGATGACCGGCCCTATGGCGGCGGCCCCGGCATGGTCATGAAATGCCAACCCTTGTTGGACGCGTTACAAGACATCCGGCGGCATGGCGAGCCCGGACGGGTCATTTGCCTTAGCCCCCAGGGCAAGCCGCTGACTCAGGCTTTGCTTCGGCATGCCGGGGCTTGCTCGCGCCTGATACTGGTGGCCGGCCGCTACGAAGGCATAGACGAACGCTTTGTCGCCCAAGCCTGCGACGAAGAATGGTCCTTGGGCGATTATGTGATTAGCGGCGGCGAATTGGCGGCGCTGATTATCATAGACGCCGTGAGCCGCTTGCAACCCGGCGTATTAGGCGACGCTGAATCGGCGCAACAGGATTCGTACATGAACGGCCTTTTGGATTGTCCGCACTTTACCAGGCCGGAACAACACTTTTTGGGCCCGGTGCCCGAGGTGTTGCTAAGCGGCAACCATGCGGCCATAGACCGCTGGCGACTGAAACAGGCTTTAGGCAGAACTTGGTTAAGAAGGCCGGATTTGCTGGAAAAACTGGAATTAACTAGAGAGCAAACGACTCTCTTGGCTGAATTTAGAACTGAAGTTGAAAAAGATAAGGTGTGGTAATGAGCAATATAATTAAAGAATTGGAACAAGCCCAATTAAAGACCGACGTGCCGGAATTCGGCCCGGGCGACACCGTGGTGGTGCAAGTGCGCGTGGTCGAGGGTACTCGGGAACGACTACAGGCTTTTGAAGGCGTGGTCATCGCCAAACGCAACCGCGGCTTGAACTCCGCTTTCACCGTAAGAAAAATCTCGCATGGCGTCGGCGTGGAACGGGTTTTCCAAACCCATAGCCCAAGCGTCGGCGGCATTGAAGTCAAACGTCGCGGCGACGTCCGCCGCGCCAAACTGTACTACTTGCGCGATCTGACCGGTAAAGCGGCCCGCATTAAGGAAAAACTTTCTTAATCCGCGGTTGGCGTAGCAAAAAAGGCAGCTTCAAGCTGCCTTTTTTGTAAGCGGATACCTACATGTCCAACTCCGACCACATCATTGAAGCCTTCATCGGACGGCTGTGGCTCGAACACGGCCTGAGCGATAATACCCTGGCCGCCTATCGCGCCGATTTAAAATTTTTCGCCGCCTGGCTGCAAGACAAACCTCTGCCGGCGGCCAACGCGGCCGACATCTCCGCTTATATGTTGTTGCGGCAGCAACAAGGCTTGGCCGCCCGCTCTTCCGCGCGCTTACTGTCTTGTCTGCGCCGTTTTTACGCCGATTTGACGCAACGGCGCGAAATTGAAACCGACCCCGCCACACTGATCGACGCTCCCAAACTAGCGCGCCGCCTGCCCGGCGTGCTGTCTGAAACCGACGTAGAGTTATTGTTGCAAGCGCCGAATACCGAGCACTCGCTCGGCCTGCGCGACCGCGCCATGCTGGAATTGCTTTACGCCACAGGCCTTAGGGTAACCGAACTGGTGGAATTAAGCCTGCAACAACTGCACATGCGCCAAGGCTGCGTGAGAATTATCGGCAAGGGTGACAAGGAGCGCTTGACGCCATTCGGCGAGGAAGCCAGGGAATGGCTGGAGCGCTATGCGCGCGAAGCGCGGCCCAATATCTTGCACGGACGGCAATGCGATTATTTATTTGTCACCCAACGCGGCGATAAAATGACGCGGCAAGCATTTTGGCATATCATTAAAAATTACGCCAAGCTGGCCGGTTTACGCACGGAAGGTTTGTCGCCGCATACCTTGCGGCATGCGTTCGCCACGCATTTGCTGAATCACGGCGCGGACTTGCGGGTGGTGCAATTGCTGTTGGGACACGCCGACCTGTCAACCACCCAAATTTACACGCATATCGCCCAGCACCGGTTAAAACAACTGCATACACAATTCCATCCGCGAGGTTAACATGAGCACATTGATACATCCCAGCGCCTTGGTGGCCCCAAGCGCCGAATTGGGCGAGGAAGTCAGCGTTGGGCCATTCGCCGTCATTGAGGCCGGCGCGGTGATCGGCGCGAACTGTAAAATCGGCGCGCACGCCGTGATTCACGGCCACGTGCGCATGGGCGAGGGCAATATTGTGCACCCGCATGCAGTGCTGGGCGACCTGCCGCAAGACCTGCATTTCAATCCGCTAATCCCCAGCCGCTTGGAAATCGGCGACCGTAGCGTATTCCGCGAGGGTTTTACCGCGCACCGCGCCACGGTGGCCGAAGGGTCCACCCGCATCGGCTCGGATTGCTATTTCATGAACAACAGCCATGTAGCGCATGACTGCAAGATTGGCGACAAAACCATTTTCGCCAACAACGTCGCCATCGGCGGTTTTGTGGAAATCGGCCACAATGTGTTCATGGGCGGCGCGGTCGTGGCGCATCAATTTTGCCGCATCGGCGCCTACGCCATTGTGCAAGGCACTACCGGCCTGAATATGGATGTACTGCCGTTCATGCTCATCGGCGGCCGCCCGGCGCGACATTACCGCTTGAATTTGGTCGGCCTGCGCCGCGCCGGCATTACCGGCGACAGCCTGAAAATTTTATCGGCGGCCATGCGCTTGCTGAAAAAAAAGCAAAGCCTGGACGGCTTGCGGCAAACTCCGGAATTACTTTATTTACAGGATTGGCTGGCCGCCCCATCCAAACGCGGCTTGCACGGCTTCGCCACGCTGGAGGATTGATAAGGCCGCCGCATCAATCCTCCGGATGTTCTATGATGCTCGGCTCCGCGTTAAGTTGCCATTCGGTAAACGGGAACGGCAATTGTTCGCTATTAAAGGTTAAAAACAAGGTGATGCGATAATGGTAGGTCGCCAGGCCGTAGCCGAATTCCAGAATGTTCGCATTCACCGCGCCGGTCAGCAACACCGACCCGGTTTGCGTAAACACCACCAGCCAAAGCAGCATTTTTACCAGGCTATCGATCAGCATGAACAGCAGCATGAACATGATGCGCTTCCAGGTTTCAATTTTTTTCAAATGCGTTTCGACTGATTGGCTCATGCGTCTAACCTCTGTTCATCACGTCGCGCAGGTCTAGCGCGGCGGCGTTGGCGCGGGCGATATAGTTAGCCATGGCCAATGAATAGTTGGCGAAAATGCCAAACCCGTCGCCGTTTAGCACCACCGGACTCAAAGTCGGCGACAAGGCGTTCTCCAAGGCCTGAATCATGTTGTCCAAGGTATTCATGGCCCGCTTGTCCAACAAGATATCGGCAAAATCGTGTTTAATCGCTTTCAAAATGTGCAATAAGGCCCAGCAGGAACCGCGCGCTTCGTAAAACACGTTATCGATCTCCAGCCACGGGGTCTTGCCTATGGTCGGCATATTGATATCGATGGGGTTCGACGGGTCGCCGTGCGCCGCGCCGGCGAACTTATCGGTACTGGCGGCCAAGCGGGTGGACAGGCCGCCCAAGCGTTTGATCACCACCTCCGTGTACTGCCAAAGATTATCGGCGCGCGAGTGAAATTGCGCCGCCTTGGAAGTAGCGGTGGGGTTTTGCAAGCGCCCCATGTAGCCATGCAAGGACTCTATGCCTTTAATATACTCGGATTCGGTGGACGGCAAGGCCCAGGAGTTGGGTTCATAATAAAAACTGGGCTCCGCGCGGGCTAAATCAGGGTCTTCGGCGGATTGCGATTGGTCGCGGGCAAAATGGTTACGCAAGGCGGTGGTGCCGTCGCGCAGCATGACCAATGCGCCGTATTCCCAACTTTGAATGTTATCGCACAACAGGCCGGGCGGGGCTACGTCGTTGGACAAATAGCCGCCGGGCTTGAACAAAATAACGTCGGCGATATGCGCCAGCGTATTGGCATAGACATAGCCTATCGGCATTTGATCGGTATGCGTGACGTTCATACGCTCAATGGCTTCATCCAACACATTGAATTGCTCGGGTTCTCGGCTCCACCATTCACCGAGCGCGAGCTCAACGATTAAAATGATTAACGCGCTAACTTTAAATATCCACGCCTTCTTCCTTGATTTGGGTTCTTCAAATTCGAATGAATTATCTGACATGTGTTGTATCCGATAGAGATGTATTAGACTGATTTAGCTCAAGACGAGCATGTTAGCATGGATTACGGCCATAGCGCGCGCTTTCAATGCTTGAGCAGGGTTTCGGCTTATTCCATTGACATTACGGTTGGCGGAAGTTGCATGTAATAGCCTTTTTTTGCAAACTTTGCATGACGTTTCCCGCGCCGACGCCGGACGGCATGCGCTCCGGCGGCAAACTAAAATCCTTGACGAACGCCAAGGCCGAAATATCGTCGCGTTTCATCACATACAAGTATACTCCGGTTTTTTGAGGCTTTTATGGATGAAGGTTTGCATATTTTGGCTGTTAGTTTGCAATCACTGCCAATTTTAACTGTTTTTAGATAGAATTTGCTGGGGCTGGCATTTGAGCGTAAGGAAAAAACCGATTTGAATTCCGAAAAATTTTTCACCATGGCATGCTGGTTTGAAAGCATGTTGGCGGTGGCGGCGCTATTGCTGGGCTGGTTGTTGGACATCCAACCCTACGCCGATCTACGCTTTACCGAAACGGCCGCGCTATTAGGCGTCGCCGGCACGTTGCCCCTGCTGCTGATCTTCATGGGCATGCAATACCTGCCTATTCCGGCGGTCAAGCAAATCAAAAACATGATAGAAGGCTCGTTAGGCCAAAGCCTTATTCAACTGCATTGGCTGCATTTGCTGATTTTAGCCCTGGTCGCCGGATTTTCGGAGGAATTATTATTTCGCGGCCTGTTACAACCCTGGCTGGAAAAATTAATCAACCTTAGCGCGGCTTTGATAATCAGCAATCTGGTTTTTGGTCTGGTGCACGCCGTGACCCCGCTCTACGCCCTGTTCGCGATATTGACCGGTTTATACCTTGGCTGGAGCCTGGACTGCCAGGGCGAACGCAATTTGCTGATACCTATGATAATTCATACACTTTACGACTTTGTGGCATTTTTGATAATCTTGCGTAACTTTCGCAAACATTTCGCACAGGCGGATTAAATGCACGCTGTTAGACCTTTTTGGCGCTCCGAATTGCGCATCCATTGGGTGATTAGCCTCAATTTCTTGCTGCTGACCGTCGCCTACAATATCGCTTGCCAATTTTGGCCGGAAACCTGGCGCGTGCACTGGCCCGAAGCGGACAGAATGCTGCTCAGAAGCGTGCTCTACGCAATGGTGATAATATTTTTCCCCTTGGTCAAATTGCTAAGACACATCCTGCTACGCCTGAATCAAACCATGCCCGGCCCCAAACCCGCGGCGGCGCGTTATTTGCAAACCGTACTCATCACATCGTCATTGATGCAAACCGTCGGTTTGCTGGGATGGGGACTGTTTGTATTGGGTGACGAATTGCGCACTTTATATATTTATGATGCGCTAACACTTTTGGGATTGTTTTTACACAAACCCAATTCCGAGGAATATTTGGACATATGCGCCGCCCGCGACGCCGCTGAATACGCAACACGAAGCAAAATTTAGCTTTTTCACATTTTCGCCCTGTTGAATAAGCGGTACAATGTAGGGCTTACTTCGATCAGCCATTAGGGTATGCTTATGCAAATCATTCAAGAAGCGCTCACATTCGACGACGTGTTATTAGTTCCCGCTTATTCCACGGTGTTGCCTCGCGAAGTGGAGCTAAAAACGAAGTTAAGCAGAAACATTACCCTAAACATACCTTTAATCTCGGCGGCAATGGATACCGTAACCGAAGCCCGCTTGGCCATCGCCATCGCCCAAGAAGGCGGCATAGGCATTGTGCATAAGAACTTGAGCATAGAGCAACAAGCGCGTGAAGTGGAGCGGGTCAAAAAATACGAAAGCGGCGTCATCAAGGACCCGATCACGGTTTCCCCGGAGACCACGGTCAGACAAGTCATTGAATTGACGCGCGCCAAAAATATTTCCGGCGTACCGGTTGTGAACGGCCCGGAATTGGTGGGCATCGTCACCAGCCGTGATTTACGTTTTGAAACCCATTTCGACGAACCGGTCAGCAGTATCATGACGCCCAAGGAACGCTTGGTCACGGTGATTGAAAACACCAGCCACCGCGAAGTCATCAATTTACTGCACAAATACCGGATCGAAAAAGTGCTGGTGGTAAACCACGATTTTCATTTGCGCGGCCTAATCACCGTCAAGGACATTCAAAAAGCCAAGGACAATCCGCATGCCTGCAAGGACGAGCAAGAACGGCTGCGCGTCGGCGCCGCGGTGGGCACCGGCGCGGACACGCACAGCCGGGTTGAGGCCCTAATCGACGTAGGCGTGGACGTCATCATCGTAGACACTGCGCACGGGCACTCCCAAGGCGTGTTGGACCGGGTGCGCTGGATCAAACAGAATTTCCCCAAGGTGCAAGTGATAGGGGGCAACATCGCCACGGCAGCCGCCGCCAAGGCATTGGTGGAAGCCGGCGCGGACGGCGTTAAGGTTGGCATCGGCCCAGGGTCGATTTGCACCACCCGTATCGTGGCCGGCGTCGGGGTGCCGCAAATTTCCGCGGTCAGCAACGTCGCCGCCGCGCTTAAAGGCAGCGGCGTGCCGTTGATCGCGGACGGCGGCATCCGCTATTCAGGCGATGTGGCCAAGGCCTTGGCCGCGGGCGCGCATGCAGTGATGCTGGGCGGTTTGTTCGCGGGCACCGAGGAAGCCCCCGGCGAAGTGGAATTATTTCAGGGCCGTTCCTACAAATCCTACCGCGGCATGGGCTCGTTAGGCGCCATGTCGCAACTGCAAGGCTCCAGCGACCGTTATTTTCAAGATGAAGTGGAAACGGTGGAAAAACTGGTGCCGGAAGGCATTGAAGGCCGGGTGCCGTATAAAGGCAGCGTATTGGCGATTATTCACCAATTACTAGGCGGCGTGCGCTCCAGCATGGGTTATACCGGCAACCGCACCATCTTCGATCTGCACGACAACGCGCAATTTGTCCGCGTAACCGCCGCCGGCATGCGGGAAAGCCATGTACACGACGTAACCATCACCAAGGAAGCGCCGAATTATCACATGAACTAAATCCGGCCGCCTCGGCGGGCCGGCCCTATTTCAACGGCCGGCCCTTGGCGTCCTTGTTGATATGGCCGGCGAAAAGCAGCACGCCTTCAAAAAATCCCCACATCACGCCGAAGCCGCCGGTTAAAAAAGTGACGATGATTTGCAGCGCACCGATGGCGTAATAACCCAAATAAAAACGGTGCAGGCCGGCGGCGCCGAACACCACCCCCAAAAAAGCCGCCAGCATCCGGCTTTTGACCGGCAAGGCGCGAGCCAAATACTCGCCTACGGGACCAATCTCGGTAACCCTGCCTTCGTCGTGATCAAAATCCACATCGTCGCCGGCCTGGGGAGGCGTTTCATCGCTCCATTGGTCGATGTGAAATTCAAAAAATTGATCTTGATGTTTAACGACGCCGGTTTGAGTTTCCGCATCATAACTTTCGATATGGCCTAGCATGTTTCATCCTATTATTATTATTTGCCGGGTTTGGTACACAGCCATTATACCAAGCCGGCGTTAAGCCGCTAGGCCTATTCCTTCAATCGCACAGCCAGTACGTCGCATTTAGCGTGATGCAGCACCCCGTTAGCCGTTGAACCCAACAGCAAACCCAATCCATGGCGGCCGTGAGAACCGAGCACGATTAAATCGATATTGTTTTCCTCGGCCACGCGCACGACTTCATGCTTTGGACTTCCCATTTCCAACCATTGCCGCTCTTGCGGGATGCCCAGTTCCGCAGCGTACTTGGCCAAATGGGTCTTACCCGCATCCAACAATTCTTGAGTGAAATCAATGTCAAATTGTATCGGGCCGTAAGGATCGGTATTGAACGGCAAATTATCCACCACATGCACTATATGCAGATTAGCTTGGTTTTGCTCCGCCAAAGTCTTGGCGGCAAGCGCGACGTTTTCGCTATGGCCGGAAAAATCCACCGAGAGCAAAATATTTTTATACAGTGACATAACAATCTCCTTATGAATGTGAGGTAAGCACCGGAAACAGCAATTCCAGAATTTGCGACGAAATTAGCACATAAAGCAAGGACAGGCCCAAACCGAAAAAGATCGGCCTATCCAAGGCATGGCGATAAATATGACCGTAAACAATCCAATGCCAGCCCATTAATACCAGCATAGCAAAAAAAATTAATTCCGGCGGCAATAACTCACGGGACGCGGCGAACGGCAGTAACAAAGCGCTAATGATAATATCCGTGCCGGTTAACGCGATCAAGGTTTGCATAAAACGCGCCTTCTTTCCGGAAAAATACAACAGCGGCCAAGTAAACCCCAGCAACAACAAAAAATCGACCGCGACTTGCGGCAACGCGGCCCCGTCATATTGATTCAATGCCAGAATCAAAAAATTGACGCCCAGATACAAACCTGCCAACACCCGCAACAACCAAGGCGAAGCCGGCGTATCTTGCGGCCCCTTGCGCAGCAAAGTGATATCTAGGAACAGTTGAATCAATGGATGCATGCTTACTCCGCGTTTTGAAGATTTTCCTCGGCCGCCAGCCAATCCACTTCCGCTTGCGCCATAGCTTGGTCGATAAGGCTTTTTTGATACAGCAATTGCTTTAAACGTTCGCGATTCGCCTCAGTGTAAAGCTCCGCGTCCGCCAACCGGTTTTCCAATTCTTGCCGCTGGCGGTTGCATTCCTCTAACGCAGCTTCCGCTTTTTTCACCGCGTCCAGCATGGGCTTTAAACGGTTGCGCCTGTCCGCTTCCTGTTTGCGCTGATCCTTGCGCGACAATGCCTGAGCCTCCGCCGGGGCATCCACGCCGGACGGATTTTCCGCGTTGGCTTTTTGCGCCGCCAACCAAGCCCGATAATCCTCCAAGTCGCCATCGAACTCTTGTAAGCGGCCGTCAGCGGCCAGCAGCAAGCGGTCAGTCACCGAGCGCAGCAAATGCCTGTCATGCGACACCACCACCAACGCGCCGGCGTATTCTTGTAAAGCCAAACTTAAGGCGTGCCGCATTTCCAGGTCCAAATGGTTGGTCGGCTCGTCCAATAATAACAGATTGGGATTTTGGTAAACCAACAACGCCAACACCAAACGGGCTTTTTCGCCGCCGGAAAACGGCCCTACCGCTTCGTTAACCTTGTCGCCGCAAAAATCGAAACCGCCCAGGAAATTGCGTAAATCCTTCTCCGTGGCTTGTTTGTCGATTTGCTGTAAATGCCACAGAGGTGTTTCATCCACCCGCAACTGTTCCAATTGATGTTGCGCGAAATAACCTATCTCCAAGGCTTCACCCAACAGCAACTGGCCGCGCAAAGCCGGCATTTCCCCGGCCAGCACCTTGATCAAACTGGATTTGCCTGCGCCATTAGGTCCTAATAAACCAATCCGGTCTCCTGGCGCGATCGTTAAATTGACACGGCTCAACACTACCCGCTCGCCGTAGCCGATATCGGCCGCCTCCAGTTGTAACAGCGGATTAGGCATTTTTCGCGGCGGCGGAAAACTAAAATCAAACGGTGAATCCACATGCGCTTGGGCGATAACTTCCATGCGCTCCAAGGTTTTGATCCGGCTTTGCGCTTGCTTAGCCTTGGTGGCCTTGGCCTTGAATCGATCAATAAAGCTCTGAATATGCGCTATTTCCCGTTGTTGTTTATCAAAAGCCGACTGCTGTTGCGCCAACTTTTCCGCACGCATGCGCTCGAAAGCGGTGTAATTACCGGTGTAAATATTGACCTGATTTTGCTCGATATGCACGATATGCGTAGCGATGGCATCCAGAAAATCGCGGTCGTGCGAAATCAATAGCAAAGTGCCGGCATACTTGCACAACCAATCCTGTAGCCAAATCACCGCATCCAAATCCAAGTGATTAGTCGGTTCGTCCAACAACAATAAATCCGAGCGACACATCAAGGCTTGCGCCAAATTCAACCGCATACGCCAACCGCCGGAAAACGAGCTAACCGCTTGGCTTTCTTGTTGCGGACTAAACCCAAGGCCGTTCAGCAATCGTGAAGCGCGCGCCGGTGCAGTGTATCCCTCAATCACCGCCAATTTATCGTGTAATTCCGCCTGGAGCAGACCATCTTGGCCCTGCTCGGCCTCTTGTAATTGTTGCTGCAAACGGCGCAATTCACGGTCGCCGTCCAGTACGTAATCCAAGGCGCTGCAAGCCAAAGGCGGGGTTTCCTGCGCTACATGGGCGATTTCCAAATTCGGCGGCATGCTGAAATCGCCGGCATCGGCGTGCAATTCGCCGCGCAACAAGGCGAACAAGCTGGATTTGCCGACGCCGTTGGCCCCGGTAACGCCGGCTTTCTGGCCTTTATGAATAATAAAATTCGCGCCGCTGAACAACAGGCGCGCGCCTCGGCGAATAGCAAGGTTCTTGAAATTCAGCATATTGCGTGAGAATTGCGTGAAAAAAGGGGGTTGAAACGAGACTTAAGGCGCAACGCGCCGATTGGGGAATTTTAGCGCGTGCAGACGGTTGACGTGACGATTTATTTCGTGAAGTTTTTGAGATCATCCTTGGCCAGATAAAAACCCAAGCTGTTTTTATCTGGCTTATCCCTGGCGTCTATAGTTATCCATGTTCGTGCGGGGGGAAGGAACTTAACATCCGTGACACCACTTACTATTATGCAATGGTCATGCCATACATCTGCAAAGCTTGTCCGCCATGCCATCGCCGCGCCGACGCCTCGACAATTTTAATTAAACATTGTTAAATCGCTCAATTTTTCCCGTATTGAACAAAAAAACAGGCGATTTGCCACAAACCAAAAACATTATATTTACAATCAGTGACTTAAATTAAGCAACCTCTGATTAAATCAGTTTTTCAAACAACCCTTGGCCTCAAGCCATTGATTTCAATAGCACTGAATTTTGAAGCCACGAATTAATCAGAGGCTCCTTAAGCTTATTAAACTATCTGGCGGGAAAATCTTTTTAAGCCGTTCATCCCGACCGGCTTTAAACAGATTGCCTAGTAACAAGCTTAGCTGCTAAATCAAAAAACCAACGGACAGAAGGTCCGTTGGTTACTGCTATGTAAACATTCAGTTCTCCTCTTTGAAAAAGAGGGGGTAGAGGAGATTTTATTAAATAAATCCGCCTTTTCTCCCCTTTTACTAGGGGGGAAGTGAACTCTTACACGGCAACAGGCTTAACAAGCAAGCTATGTATTAATGAGCAGCCAAATAAATGGTCCACATTTCTTTGTAAATAGCTAAAGTTGCTTTAATAGCTTCAATGCCATCTTTACCGGCTTCAACTTCTTCGCGAGCGATTCTCAATTTATCGCCGGCTTTTTGGCGTAAACGCTCGGTTTGCTCGTATCTGAATTCTTTTTGAGATTGGCGAATATCTCCAAACAACTTCAAAATTTCTTGTTTGTCTCCCTTGCTTTCGGCAAGTTTCAAAGCTTCTTCAACTTTTGCGATGGTTTCCTCGCCAGCTTTTCTTACCCCGGCATTATGATCTTCCTTCGCGGCAAAAGCTGGGCTGGCGAACAGGCTAATCATTAAAAAAATTGCAGTAATTATTTTCTTGGTAAAACTCATTTATTGCTCCGTTATGTGCAGTTGGTTCCAGGCTGATTATGAAAAAATAATAAGCCGAAATATCATAGCACAACCAGGTTATGATAATAAGAATTTTTCTAATTACCATGCAACTGTTATGGTTTAAATGAAGTTACATCATTATATTTAGATACTATATACTTTGAATCGTAACCACCTCAAATCCCAAACCCGCGAGGCCTAGCCATGAAACGATTCTATTTAATGCATAAGCTATTGTTTTTACTTTGTCTAGCCACAGCCGGACACGCCGCTGCCACGGAAATTCCTACAGCCGGACAACCTGCCCCGCTATTCAGCTTGATTGATCAAGCCGGTGAGAATTTCGATCTTTCTTTCCGCCAGGGCATGGGCTGGACGGTACTGTATTTCTACCCCAAGGCAGGCACACCGGGCTGCACCACCCAAGCCTGCGCCTACCGCGACGGCTTGCAAGCGATAAAACAACAAGGAGCCGAAGTTTACGGCATTAGCGCCGACTCGGTTGCGGACCTCCGCGATTTCCAGCAAAAACACCACCTGAATTTCAAGCTGCTTTCCGACGCCGACGCCAAAGTTAGCGCCGCCTACGGCGTGAAAATACCGTTGTTGAATATGGCCAAGCGGTACACCTTTATATTAGACCCTGACTTAACCATCCGCGCCATTTTCGACGACGTTGATCCGGCCCTGGACGCGCGGCGGGTAGCGGAAAAACTGCAAAGTTTGCGGGATGAGTGATAAGCGGCGCAGCTACCCCTAACGATTCGTCTCCAACTCCGCCCGGCAAGCCGACAACTGCGCATCGTATTTTAACGCCCGCTGCCTCACCTTGTCGGCGATTTGCAGCAACTCCGGCTTTTGGAGATAAGTTTTACGCTGATAACCGCTCCAGCCTTCGTGATAACTTAGATACAGATTTTTAACGTCGTTGAACGGTATGCCTAACTTCTGGTGGCTATTGCGGCAATACCAGGAGATGAAATCGCAGCTATCGGCAAAGTCGTCACGGTCTGCGAAGCTATTGCCGCTAGCGTCCTGGTAGTCCGACCAGGTATCATCCTGAGCTTGGGCGTAACCGTAAGAGCTGCTATCCCTAAACCAGGGAATAAACCCCAATAAATACAGGCGCGGCGGGCGGGCGTCGGCGACAAACGAGGATTCTTGCTGAATAAACGCCAATTGCACGGCAATCGGCGCGCCCCAACGCCGCGCCGCGCGCAAGGTATCATCGTACCAATCGTCTTTTTCGTTAAAGATGCCGCATAAATTATCCTGTTGTCTGGGCGGCGTTTCGGCGCACCCAATCAACCCTAGCAACAAGCCCAACAGCAAAACTGACTTATTCATAGGCGGCGTGATTTCAAGAATTTTGGAATGTCAAGACTCAAGGCGGCCAGGCAATAGACGGCCAAGCATAAACCGCCCGCGCTCCAGACCTGCCAACCGTATTGCCTGATTAAATAATCATCCGCCCAGTAAAGCCCTAGGCCTAGCAACCAATAATATGCAATTTTGCCCAAAGGATAATTCACCGGGTAATAAAAGCGGCTGAACAACCAAGATAAGCATACCATGAAAGCATAACAAAGCAGGGTAGCCCAAGCCGAGCCCACGTAGCCCCAACGCGGAATCCACCAAATGTTCAAACCTATGGTCAGCCCGGCGCCGAGCACGGCCGTCAAAGCGCCAAGACCGGTGCGGTCGCTTAATTTATACCAAACCGATAAATTGACATACATGCCTAAGCACAAGTTCGCCAATAATAAAATCGGCGTCACGCCCAGGCCGGCGCGGAATTCCGGACCGATGAAATATTGAAAAAAATCGATAAATAAGCTTACAAACAAAAAAATACCCATGCCGACCAAAACGAAATATTGCATCACCAAGGCATAGTTTCGCTTGGCGTCGCCGCGGCCGGCCAGGGAAAAGAAAAACGGTTCGGCGGCATAGCGAAAAGCTTGCACGAACAAGGTCATCAACACCGACAACTTATAACAAGCGCCGAAGATACCCAACATTTTAAGATTCGTAGCGGTATCGTACGGCAGCAGGATTTTAAGAATCGCCCGAGACAAGGTTTCATTCACTGCGCCGGCCAGGCCGGTAATCACCATGGGCAAGGAATATTTCAACAGCGGCGGCAATAGGGGGAGCGCGGGCAGGCGTAGACCGCTTAGTTCCGGCGCCAACCAGAAAAACTTGGCGGCGCTCGCCAATAAATTAGCCAAAAAAATATACGCCACGCCAAATTGCGCTTGATAATGCAACAGCGGAGGCCATTCCGGCGGCGTGTAAACCTCCAATTCGCGCCAACCCAGAATGAAAAATAGATTCAAGGCAATGGTCAGCAAAATTTCCGCGAATTTGACCCCGGCAAAACGCCAAGCGCGGTTTTCAGCGCGCAATTTGGCGAAAGGAATGGCGCAAACCGCGTCCATGCACAACAAACCGGCGAAAATGACCACATATTCCGGATGATCGGCATAGCGCAGCCAATCGGCCACGGCTTGCCGCCCCAGCCATGCGGCCGCGAACACCAGTAGATTCAATGCCAGCGCCACGCTTAGAGCCGCGGAATATACTTGCGCCGGATCATAGCCCGGTTCTCGGCGGAAACGAAAATAACCGGTCTCAAGGCCAAGCGCCAACACCACCGAAAAAAAACCGGCGTAGGCGTAAAATTCGGACACCACGCCGTATTCGGCGGCGCTGAAGGTATAGGTGTACAGCGGAACCAGCAAATAATTCAAAAACCGGCCAAGTATGCTGCTGAGACCGTAAATAACGGTTTGCGAGGCCAGTTTGCCGAGTACGCCCATGGCGGAATTACTCAGGCTGTTGAAAAATCAAATCCCAAACCCCGTGCCCTAGCCGGAGGCCGCGTTGCTCGAACTTGGTTAAGGACCGATAATCCGGGCGCGGGCAATAATCGCCGTTGGGACTTAAATTGCGCAGGCCGGAAGCCGACAACAAGCCCAGCATTTCCCGAGCATAATCGCGCCAATCGGTGGCGGCGTGAAAATACCCGCCGGCCGCCAGTTTTTTTTGCAACAATTCTATAAAACTAGGGCGCACGATACGGCGTTTATGATGCTTGCGTTTTTGCCACGGATCGGGAAAAAACAAATGCACACCGCTGAGGCTGGCATCGGGAATTTTGCGCTCCAAAATCTCGATGGCGTCGTGATGATAAATTCTGACATTTTCGATGCCGCGTTCCGATAACAGCATAATCAAATGCCCCACTCCCGGACCATGCACCTCCACCCCCAGGTAATTAACACCAGGATTAGCTTGCGCCATGTCGGCCAGACTAGCCCCGTTGCCGAAGCCGATTTCCAGCACCAACGGCGCGGAGCGGCCGAAGGCGCTCGCCGCGTCAAACGGCTGCGCAACGGCTAGGCAATAGCGGTTCCAATATAAATCCATCGCCTGCCGCTGCCCGGCGGTGGCCCGGCTTTGGCGGCGGATAAAGCTGCGAATGCGGCTGGGGTCGACGTGCAGCGGGTTAGGCATCGAATCGCGGTTTATAAAAACAAACCGTCTATCGGCGAGGAAGCGGAAGCAAAACGCTTGCGCGGCATGCGCCCGGCCAAGAACGCCTCGCGGCCGGCCTCAATCGCCTTGCGCATGGCCGACGCCATTAACACAGGATGCTTGGCGGCGGCGATGGCGGTGTTCATCAACACGCCGTCGCAACCCAACTCCATGGCGATGGCGGCATCCGAGGCGGTGCCTACGCCGGCGTCGACCAGAATCGGCACTTTGGCGTTTTCCACAATCGTTAAAATGTTATACGGGTTGCGAATCCCCAGGCCTGAGCCGATAGGGGCCGCCAAGGGCATCACCGCGATGCAGCCTATGTCTTCCAAACGCTTGGCGGCTATCGGGTCATCGTTGGTATACACCATCACGTCAAAGCCTTCCTTGACCAATAATTCGGCCGCGGCGAAGGTTTGTTGTACATCAGGGAACAAAGTTAATTGGTCGGCCAACACTTCCAGCTTGACTAATTTATGCCCGCCCAGCAATTCACGCGCCAGGCGGCAGGTGCGCACAGCTTCCTCGGCGGTATAACAGCCGGCGGTATTGGGCAAAATAGTGTAATGCTCCGGCGAAATGACGTCCAGCAAATTGGGTTCGTTCGGATTTTGGCCGATATTGGTGCGGCGGATAGCCACGGTGACAATCTCCGCGCCGCTAGCGGCGATGGCCTGCCGGGTTTCCTCCAAGTCTTTATACTTGCCGGTGCCGACCAGCAACCGCGAACGGTATTGCCTGCCGGCCAGCGTGAAACTGTCTTCCTCGCCGCCGCCGATGGCTTGCACGATTTCCAGGCGGTCCCCGTCAGCCAAGGTTTGCTCGTCGTATTGAGTATTAGGGACGATTTCTAAGTTAAGCTCCACCGCAATCCGCTTGCCGGTCAAACCCAAATCAGCCACCACGTCGTTGACGGTGGCGGTGGGCGGATACTCGCGGCTGAAGCCGTTTACCAAAATTTTCATGCTGTTTCCACCTGCGCCGGTTGAAGCACGGCGCGACGTTGTTTTACCGCCGTAGCCAGTTCATCCATTAATTTTTCAGTATCTTCCCAACCCAGGCACGGGTCGGTAATGCTTTGGCCGTAAACTTCCGCGTGACCGTTCTTCACATCTTGCCGGCCCGCCACCAAATGGCTTTCCGCCATGATGCCGATAATCCGCCGGTCGCCGGCCTTGATTTGCTCGGCCACGTCGCGGCCAACCTCAATTTGCCGCAGAAAATTCTTGCAGCAATTGGCGTGGCTGAAGTCGATCATTATATTCGGGCGCAATTCGGCTTGGATTAAATCTTGCGCCACCTTTTCCACACTTTCTCTGTCATAATTGGTGCCATTATTGCCGCCTCTTAAGATAATATGCGCATCTTCGTTGCCGCGGGTAGAGAAGATCGCCGAATGCCCTTGCTTGGTCAACGACAGAAAATGGTGCGGACTCATCGCCGCGTTAATCGCATCGATGGCGATTTTAACGCCGCCGTCGGTGGCGTTTTTGAAACCTACCGGGCATGACAAACCGGAAGCCAATTCACGATGCACCTGACTTTCCGTGGTTCTGGCGCCGATAGCGCCCCAGGAAATCAGATCGGACACGTATTGCGGCGTAATCAAATCCAGGTATTCAGTAGCGGCCGGCACGCCTAGATCGTTGACGTCGCTTAGCAATTTTCTAGCTAAGCGCAAGCCTTTATTGATGTCGAAGCTGTCGTTCAAGTCAGGGTCGTTGATCAACCCTTTCCAACCGACGCGGGTACGCGGTTTTTCAAAATACACGCGCATGACAATCAATAATTCCTGTTCTAAGCGATCACGAACGTGTTTGAGGCGCGCGGCGTAATCCAGGGCGGCGACCGGGTCGTGGATCGAGCACGGGCCGATCACTACCAACAAACGGTCATCGTCGCCGGTTAAGATGTTGTGAATGGCGGCGCGGGTTTCTAAAATAGTGGCCGCCGCGGCGTCGCTCAGCGGTATTTCATTATGCACGTGAATCGGCGGCGCCACTTCCTTGGTTTCGCAAATTCTTAAGTCGTCGGTATTATAGTGAGACATGGCGCAAGCAATGGTTGATAAATCTATGGTTGACAAATATGGAATCAAGAGAATATTTTAACCGTTTTGCCGCAACGATGTCGCCAAAGTGAAGCATTGGATTTCTGGAGCTGAATTTTTATGACGCAAAATCGCACGATCCACCATTGCCTGACCGTTTGCCTGGCCCAGTCTTTCCGCTTTCCGGAGCTGCGCGAGCACATCTTGAGCACCGCCCGCGCGCAATTATTCAGAAACGCCCTGATCGTGGATTACAAGGACGGCTGCTCCATCGTATTCCCCTACGGCGTGGTGGTGCATTGGCACGTCGGCCTGGACGAACGCCGCGCCTTGCAGAGCTTATTACTGGAATACGCCATCAAGCCGGAAGCCAATCCGCAAGAAGACAACTTTAGTTATGCGTTGGACTGCGAGCAAGACCGGTTTCAGCACGATCACATCGAACTGCGCTCCAGCGACATCCGGGTACTGCTGGCCTTGTCGCACGCCATGGGGCAATCGATCAAGCTGGCTGCGTTCGAGGGCAACGCCATCGACACCATCCACGCCACCAGCCATTTGCCGGAATCGCTGGCGCGGGAGGGCAAAATCAAACTCAACCGCAACGCCATGGCCAAAATTCGCGGCCAGTTGTTCCTGACCAAAAGCGATATCATCCTGAATTACGACCTGTTGGACACCCCGGAGTTCTTCTGGGAGCATCCGGAATACCAAGCCATATACTCCATGGCCGCCAATTATCTGGAAATCCGCCAACGCACGGATGTATTATCGAAAAAGCTGGAGACCATTCACGAATTGCTGGAGGTATTGGCCGACGAACAAAAACATCAGCACTCCTCGATCTTGGAATTAATCATCATCGGGCTGATCGCGGTGGAGATTGCAATATCCATTTTTGACCGGGTTGGGTAAGGGGATTACCCTTACAATAAAAGGCAAACACTTTTATAGGCTTCATAAACTCCGATTACCGACGCAAGCGCTAATCGGAGCTACGTTGGCTACGCAGATTTCGGGCGGCCAAGCCAAACCGCGGCAAACCTTGCCAAGCCGACCACCCGAGGCCTTGGCGACCGGGGGCGGTTGACGGGGGTGTGGGAGGCTTAGAGAGTCATCACCCGCGCCGCCACTAAAAACTCAAACCAACCTGGTTTTACCCCGCTGGTTTGGTATCATAATCAATTTGCCCAAGATCAAGTCCATCCGCCCGCCATGCAAATTCAACAAACTTTGCAAAAATTATTGCAAAAACAACACCTCGCTGCTTCCGAAATGCGCGCCCTGATGCTGGCCATCATGCACGGCGAACTGACCGACGCGCAACTGGCCGCCGTGTTGATCGCCTTGCGCCTAAAAGGCGAAACCGTAGAAGAAATCGCCGCCGCCGTGCAAGTCATGCGTGAGTTGGCGCAGCCGGTAGATATCAGCGGCCCGCATTTGATCGACACCTGCGGCACCGGCGGCGACGGGGCTAATACTTTCAACATCTCCACCGCCGCCGCGTTCGTTGCCGCCGCCGCCGGCTGCCAAGTGGCCAAGCACGGCAACCGCTCGGTCTCCAGCCGTAGCGGCAGCGCCGACGTGCTGGAGGCCGCCGGCGTCAATCTGCATCTCGGCCCGGAGCAAGTGGCGGCCTGTATAGAACGCATCGGCGTCGGCTTTCTATTCGCCGCCAACCATCACACCGCCGTCAAACACACGGTTAAGGCGCGCAAGGAAATGGGCGTCAGAACCTTGTTCAATCTGATTGGCCCATTATCCAACCCGGCGCGGGCGAAAAAACAATTGATCGGCGTGTTCGCCGCGGAATGGCTGGAGCCGGTGGCTCAAGTTTTGTTGCAATTGGGCAGTGAACACGTATTGGTGGTGCACGCCCAAGACGGCTTGGATGAAATCAGCATCGCCGCCCCTACCGATGTGGCGGAATTAAAAAACGGCAACATCAGCCGCTATCAAATTACCCCGGAACAATTCGGTTTCCAGCGCGGCAATCTAGCGGATCTAGCCATCACCGACGCAAGCGCCAGCTTAGGCATCGTGCGGCAAGTGTTGGACAACCAACCCGGCCCGGCGCGCGACATTGTTGCCTTGAATGCCGGCGCCGCTATTTACGCCGCCGGCTTGGCGGACAATTTAGCGGCGGGGATGAACCGAGCGTTGCAAGCCATTGCATCCGGCGCGGCGAAACGGGTATTGGCTGAGTTGGCGGCGTTTACGGGCAATTGAGTAGCGCGGCGGAATGCCCATGCCTAGCCCCTTTAATTTAGAACTATTTACAGGCAACAAGCTTATAATGCGGTCATGGTCAAAACCCAGACAGGCGGCAAGCGTCGCAAACGGCTTCCGCAACATTATAAATCCTAGAGATGGCAGGTAAATATGTCAAAATCAACAGGTTGGCGCCGCATCACGCTATCACGCAACGAATATGAATCCGGCGAAGTCGGCGTCTTGTTTGGCGCGTTCCGTTCCGCGTATGTAGCTAAAAACGGCCCCCTGGGCATGGCCATGTTCGGATGCTGGAACGAAGACGAAACTTATTATTTCGTTTACGCTTCCCCGAAATCGGTTCGCTATATTTTGCCCATCTTGGACGCGTATTCCGCGCATCAAACCGACGCGCCGGACCCGGCCAAACTGTCCCTAATCTATGGCGACGAATCCGACCTGTCCGCCTTTGACAGCGGATTGGAAGCCTAATCCCAGGAAACACTTACGGCTTAAGTACTTATGCATAAATCTTCTGGTAATCGCGTATCTAAAAGTCAATAACTTATCATGCTGTATGCCTGATTTATATGCTTAAGTACTGATCCACGGAACATAAGTCACATAATACAACAAGGGAAACCCCTCCCCGCTTTAAAATTAAACGTTATAGGGCTGGGCAATCCAATCCCTAAGCACCGCCTCGTCCCGTTTCGGCAAGTAAGCAAAATCGTTGGACAAATCCAGGTATACCGATTCGGCGCTATGCGTTGACACCGATTGTCCTTTCAGCATATAAAAAAACCAGGCGAACGGATAACCGGCTTGCCTGTCAAACCGGGTCAGAATACTACTCAAGGCCGGGCCTTTTTTGCCCGCGAAATCCTCCAAGTGCGGCAGTTTGCCTTGATGCACGTCGATGATCTCCACATTCACGATTTGCTCGCCGAAGCGGCCGATGTGCCGGTAAGGCCGTATAATCCAATCCCGCGACATTCGGTGCTCCTGCCCGGCGCTGCTACGGTTCCAATCATCCATGAAACGTTGCGCCGGGTGCTCGGTCGGATAATGTTCGTTGACCGCTTGCATGAACAGACCGACATCGGTTTTGCGTTTATAAATATATTTAGAATGCCCTAGGCCGGCGCTTTCTATGCAAAACGGCTGCATCGGGTCAATAAACTCCTCCAAATCTTCTGGCGGATGCTCTCTGTCCACCAACATGCGGTCGGTTACTTCATGGATTTTATCAATCTCGATCAAGATGAAATCTTCCGCTTGCGGCCCGGTTTGCACCACAAAACTCAAGGTCCTGCCGGTAACGCGGGTGGCGATATATTGCTGCTCCAACGCGTATTCAATCAAGGTTTGCAGATTTTGGCCGCATTCAATAAAACTGCGTTCCACCCATTCCGTCAAATCGCCGGCGATGCGGCGGCCGGCGTTGTCCACCACCCCGCCCAATTTATACCATTCCTCGCTGGCGTGCGCCAAAAACACCGGATAATCCGGAATTAAGGCTTGCAACTTATGCAACAACATATCATCGTTTTGGCCGGGAATGGTTTTTTTACAGCATTCGGTAAGAATCTGGCCGGCGGGGATTAATTTTGGTTCTGTCATATTAACTTTCCGGGGAATTTAACTGTTGCAAACGTAAGCGCGCCGCTTCCCGCACATCGGGCTCAGGGTCGTTCAGCAAGAGTGGCAATTGGTCGGCTTCCACCTTTAAAGCGGCTGTGTAACGCACCACCCAGTCCTGGTCATGCAGCAGGCTGACCGCGTCTTCCGGCGGCAGGCGCTCCGCCACTATGCGGCGCACTTCCGCGGCGGCGTCATGCAACATTAAACCTAGGCTTACCTCCGGCAACCGCTTGGCGGCGCATTTACGCACTTGGCTGTCGGGATCTTTGATAAAGCGGAACAAACGGCCCGGCGGTAAACGCTCCGCCACCGTCAAACGCACTAAATAGTCGGCGTCATTGGCCAAGCGTTCTAATTGCGCCAAGTCGATACGCTGCGCCACGGTAACCCGCACCTCGCGGTCCGGATCGCTGAGCAACGGCGATAATTGAGCGGGCGGCAAGCGAAACGCCACCGCGCGGCGTACCACCTCATCCGGGTCGGCGAGCAAGCAAGCAATGGCTTTTAACGGCGCGTAACGCACGGCGATGGCGCGACGCTCCCAAAATGGGTCATGCAGAAAGGCTTCGGCGTAATTAGGGTTGACGCGGAAAAAACGATCTATCTGCCGTCCGCTTTTAACGGCGACGCAGGTATCTCCAGGCATGCAACGGCCCATAAGCAGCGTCTTTCCGCGAAAAGCGCATACGCTGCATTCCGCCATCGGCAGGGATACTTCGGCGACCTCCGACATGTTACCGCCTAGTCGGGTATGACTTCGGCGATGACAATACCGGTAGCGTTGTCGTAATTATGCGTCAAGCATAAACAATGTTGGCGGCCGTCCACTAAGTACAGATTGAAATGATCAAAACTGAGTAAAGGTTCATGGTTGGGTATATCATCTTCCAGGCAATAAGTGAAATGAATACCGGGGTAATCCTGCCGCATCGCGGCCACCACGCTTTCACTCAATGGCTGTGACGCTATCTTAGCGGCCATGGTTTGCAATAAGTCAGGAGTAATCGTCATGCAGATACCTTAAATAGTACGCCCCATATTACGCTACCAAGGGCAAAATGCAATTATCAATCGGGCAAACTTTAACGCATTGTGGTTGGTCGTAATCGCCATTACATT
Organism: uncultured Pseudomonadota bacterium; assembly: GCA_903928965.1. Taxonomy (GTDB): domain Bacteria; phylum Pseudomonadota; class Gammaproteobacteria; order Methylococcales; family Methylomonadaceae; genus Methylomonas. The sequence continues at coordinate 22,793 of CAIYSZ010000031.1, read as the reverse complement.
CGGTGCAGGTTTTTTTATTGATCTCAAAAACCACTGGGCCCTCCTTAATGGAATCGGTCGGACAAACCGGTTTGCAATCGCCGCAGGAAATGCATTCCTCGGCCACAATGTATAACGCCATCTTTATTCTCCAGAAACTCTTTTCGCTTGCAAGGTAATCGGAATCGGCGGCGGAGTATCCAACACCTCAAAAAAATAACGTGAACCGTCACCCAGAACCACCTCGCCGCCCCATTTATCCGGACTATCGAATTCAATGGACTCAATCGTTTCTTCCAAGTCCTTTTTAGGTACATAGAACAGCAGCTTGCCGTCTTCCCTTTTTCTTAGCATCACGCTAGGCATATATGGCTCCGATAAAAAAAGTCAGGGCGAACGCCATGCGTTCGCCCGTTAAGTTTAAACTAACAATTTAACGAATCAAATCGAAGTTGTAGTCGGTGGTGCCCATGCCTATGGTTTCCTTATCCAACTGCTCCAACACCGCATTGACCAGGGTAGTCAAGATGTAAATGCCGCCTTCGTAACCCAAGGTGGTCATCCGGTGCAAATGATGGCGGTCGAAAATCGGGAAGCCGATGCGAATCAAAGGCACTTCAAACTCTTCACCCTTATGCCGAGTATCCCGTTGGATATATTTGCCATAGGAGTTGCCGATCATGAAATCCGGTTTATTAGTAAACATCAAGGAACGGAAGTGCCATAAATCGCAACCGACATGTATGGAAGCACTGGCGCCGTAAGGCGAGGTTTTAAACAATTCTTCAAAAGCTTTTTTAAGGCGTTTGTTACCGTGGTTAACCAATACATCAGTCACCTCCACGCCTAATTCCAATAGAAATTTAGTCATTCCCAGCACGAAATCGGCATCGCCGTAAAGAGCGATTTTTTTGCCGTGCAGCCAAGCGTGTGAATCGGTCATCATATCCACCAAGCGGCCGCGCTCGACTTCCAAGGAGTGCGGAATCGGCTTGCCGGAGATTTCGGAAATTTTCATCAAGAATTTATCCGTCCACTCCAAACCCATGGGAATTTCCAATTTCGGCGCATCGTGTTTCCAGGTGTTTTGCACATATTTCTTGGTTTTCTCCAATTGCCACGGTTGCAGCAAAATGGTGTCCAGTGCATTCGGCGCGTCTTTGACTTCGCTCATGGTGGTGCCGCCGGCGTACATTCTGAATTCGCCATCAGCCGGCGTGTCTAAAACTTCAGTCGGATCACTCAATAAAGTATAGTCTACGCCCATTTCCTTCATCATACGATGAATGACGCGGAAATTGCCTAAATAAGTTTCAAAACCGGGTACGAAATTGATTTTGCCGTTGGAACCAACCTCCTTGCCTTCCATGTAATTCAGAGTGAAATAGCGAATAATGCCTTCAAACATATTGTCCCAGCCGGTAGTATGGCTGCCGACGAAGCTGGGCGTATGCGCAAACGGCACCGGATAATCTTGGTCTATATAACCTTCTTTTTTCGCGTTATTGATGAACGCGTTCAAATCGTCGCCGATAACCTCGGCCATGCAAGTGGTAGACACCGCAATCATGTCGGGTTTATACAAGGCCTTGGCGTTTTCCAGGCCGGCGAACATATTTTTTTGGCCGCCGAACACCGCCGCGTCTTCGGTCATGGAGTCGGACACGCAAGAAATAGGTTCTTTAAAATGGCGGTTAAAATAGCTGCGGAAGTAGGCCACGCAACCTTGCGAGCCGTGCACATAAGGCATGGTTTTCTCAAACCCTAGCGCGCATAATACAGCGCCAAGCGGTTGACAGGCTTTGGCCGGGTCTACGGTCAAGGCTTCGCGCTTAAAGTTAAGGTCTTGATATTCTTTGGTTGTGGTCCAATCGAACACCTCCTGGATTTTATCCTTCGGATGGCGTTCTTCATACATCTCCTGCTTGTTGGTCAAATTGGCCTTGTATTCATCGGTACGAAACAGGGGGTAACTGGGTTGGATATTATCGACTTGTTGGCTCATGATTCATCTCCTGGCGCGCCACCAATCTGTGGACATACGCCCTAGGGAAAGTAATTGCAAATATTTTTTGGCTGTCGCGCCGCCGCGCTCTGTAAACTCGGCGGCGCTTTATGCTAGAAACGAGGCTTAGGCCACGGCTTTTACCGCTTCATCGCCCGCGTCTTGGGTTTTCCAAGGCGCGCGGATGTTTTTCCAGCATGGGTTGTTCAGGGTCATATCCATGTCGCGGGCGAAAATGGCGAAGCCATCGTAACCGTGATACGGGCCTGAATAATCCCATGAGTGCATTTGCCGGAACGGGACGCCCATTTTTTGGAAAATGTATTTTTCCTTAACGCCGGAACCAATCAAATCCGGTTTGATTTTTTTGACGAATTCCTCGAACTCGTAACCGGTCACGTCATCGTACAACAAGGTAGCGTTGCCCATTTCCTTGATAGTGCGGTCGTAATCGTCGTTATGCGCGAACTCGTAACCGGTGCCGACTACTTCCATGCCCAAATCTTCGTATGCGCCGATCACGTGACGCGGACGCAAACCGCCGATGTAAAGCATGACTTTTTTGCCTTGCAGGCGCGGTTTGTATTTTTCGATGACCGCGGTAAATTCAGCTTCGTAGCGTTTGATAACCCGCTCCGCGCCTTCCTTAATGTTGTCGTCGAAATAAGAAGCAATGCGGCGCAAGGATTCCGCGATTTTGGTAGGGCCGAAGAAGTTGTACTCGATCCAGGGGATGCTGTACTTTTCTTCCATATGCCGCGCGATGTAATTCATGGAGCGGTAGCAGTGAATCAAATTCAGTTTCACTTTCGGCGTGTTTTCGATTTCAGCGATAGTGCCGTCGCCGGACCACTGCGCTACCACGCGCAAGCCCATTTCCTCCAACAAGGTGCGGGAAGCCCAGGCATCGCCGCCGATGTTATAGTCGCCGATCACGGCCACGTCGTAAGGAGTGGTTTGAAAGCTATCGTCGCCGTCGCGTTTTTCCAATACCCAATCGCGGATCGCGTCGTTGGCGATGTGATGGCCCAAAGATTGGGACACACCGCGGAAACCTTCGCAACGCACCGGCACGATGGTTTTGCCATGCTCTTTGGTTTTTACCTTGGATACCGCTTCAATATCGTCGCCGATCAAACCGATTGGACATTCGGATTGAATGGAAATGCCTTTATTCAACGGAAACAGCACTTCGATTTCGTCGATTAATTTGGCCAATTTTTTGTCGCCACCGAACACGATGTCTTTCTCGGTAAAATCCGAGGTAAAGTTCATGGTGCCGAAAGTATTGACGCCAGTGGTGCCTACATAATAGTTACGGCGGCCAGCGCGGGAATATTGTCCGCAACCGACAGGACCGTGGGAAATATGGATCATATCCTTGATCGGACCCCACACTACGCCCTTGGAACCTGCGTAGGCGCAACCGCGGATGGTCATTACGCCTGGCAATGACTTGCGATTGGAGGTAATGCATTTATTCGCTTTTTCCAAGCTTTGGTCGTTAATCGCCAAGTGCTTGGCGCGGTCTTTCTGTGCTTTTTCGGGATAGATTTCGAGCACTTCTTGAATCAGCGCTTCGGTCTCTTCTCTGGTCAATGCAGCCATGATGTTATCCTCCTGAGGCCGTGGGCAATCCCCCAACTAAGCCTGATGTGGAATGATTGAATCGAACCGGCGCGGTCTGAGCAAGCTTGAGCCCGCCCTGACCACGCGCGGAATTTTTTTACACTTCGGCGGCGGATTTACCCACTTGGCTTTCGTCCTCGGCTTCCATGATGCCGAATTCCATCAACAATTCTTCCAACTCGTCCATGGTGATCGGGGTTGGAATAACCAAGTTTTTGTTGTCGACAATTTTTCTAGCCAATTGACGGTATTCGTCGGCTTGATTCGCGGTTGAATCATATTCAATCACGGTCATGCGGCGAATCTCGGCGCGTTGCACGACATTGTCGCGCGGCACGAAGTGAATCATTTGGGTGCCCATTTGTCTTGCCAACTCCATGATCAGTTCGTCTTCACGCGCTGTCATACGAGAGTTGCAAATCAAGCCGGCCAAACGTACGCCGCCTGAGTTGGCGTATTTCACGATACCTTTAGCGATGTTGTTGGCGGCGTACATCGCCATCATTTCGCCGGAGCATACGATGTAAATTTCTTGCGCTTTGTTTTCGCGGATAGGCATCGCGAAACCGCCGCACACGACGTCGCCCAATACGTCGTAAAATACGAAGTCCAGTTCGTCGTCGTAAGCGCCTTCTTCTTCCAAGAAGTTGATGGCGGTGATTACGCCGCGGCCGGCGCAGCCTACGCCCGGCTCAGGACCGCCGGATTCAACGCATTTCACGTCGCCGTAGCCGACTTTCAATACGTCTTCCAGTTCCAAATCTTCCACGCTGCCGGCGTCAGCCGCCATTTGCATGATAGAGTTTTGCGCTTTTGCGTGTAAAATTAAACGAGTGGAGTCGGCTTTCGGATCGCAGCCTACAATCATCACTTTTTTACCCATTTCCGCCAGAGCGGCAACCAGGTTTTGGGTAGTGGTGGACTTACCGATGCCGCCTTTACCATAAATAGCACATTGACGTAACGCCATAACATATCTCCTCTTGAAAGCGTTTGTGTTGATAGCATTAGTACTATTGCAAGCTGCGTGCCAAGGACTAAAAACAAACATAACCTATTGAATATAAACATATAAGCTCCGGTATTTTTTATTCGCGCCTAGTCGTGTTCGCCACATTGTCAGATTGGATGTTGTCTTACTAACATGAAAATGAGGGTTATTACTAATAACCAATTGTATTTATGGTTTTCAACCTCTACATTTATAAATATAAAAAATATATCGATAGCAAAAAACACTACTTAACTCATCACTCATTCAGGAGCATGGCCATGAGCCGCACCCCACTCATGAGAATGTTGCGCCGTTTGGCCAGCGAACATCAAGCCGCGTTGCAACAAGGCGTCAGCATTGAAACCATACGCGAACGACAAGCGCATCTGCAACGGCGCGACTTTTTGAAAATGGCGGCTTTTGCCGCCGCCGCATCGTTAGCGCCCTCGGCAAAACCCTTGTTCGCCGGCGGCCGGCAGCCGAAAATCGCCATAGTCGGCGCCGGCGTCGCGGGGCTCAACGCGGCGCTGACCTTGCGTGACGCCGGCGTGGCCGCGACCTTATACGAATCCGACGATCATTTCGGCGGACGCATTCAATCCCTGACTGATTATTGGAAAAACGATCAAGTGTCGGAATGGTGCGGAGAATTGATTGATTCCGGCCATGTGACTATTCAAGGATTGGCGCAACGCTTCGGCTTGGCTCTGGATGATTTGCATGCCGCGGAACCAATAGGCTCGACCGAAACCTATTATTTCGGCGGCAAGTATTATTCCGCCGCGCAGGCGGACCAGGACTTTCAACCGGTACTGGAAATCCTGCAAGCGCAAAACAACGCTGCCCCGTTTCCCACGCTTTACAATTCCTATACCGAGACCGGTCAATATTTAGACTCCATCAGTATCCACGACTGGATTACCAAGTTTGTCCCCGGCGGCCACGGTTCGCCATTTGGTAAATTATTGGACGTGGCCTATGATATCGAGTTCGGCCTGCCGACCAGCCAGCAAAGCAGCTTGAATCTGGTTTATCTACTGCCTGGCCCGACCAATGATTTGACTTTATTCGGCTACTCTAACGAGCGTTATCATATTCGCGGCGGCAACCAGCAATTGGTGCAAGCCATCGCGCATTCGCTGCCGCCCAACACCATTCATCTGAATCATAAATTAGTCGCCATTGCCAGACAGCCGAACAAGCAAATCCTGCTCACCTTCAGCGTCGGCAAGGCCAACGGCGCGGTCAGCTACAAACAGATAAGCTTTGATAGCGTGATTTTGACTCTCCCATTTAGTACCTTGCGTAATGTGGATTACAGCAAGGCCGGTTTCGACGCGTTAAAGAAAACCGCGATTCAAGACTTGGGTTACGGCGTCAATGCCAAGATCATGTTGCAATTCGAGCATAGGCTGTGGAATCAAAATGGTCCATGGGGGCTCTCCAACGGCAATTCATTTGCCGACACCGGTTATCAAAACGGATGGGATCAGACCCGCGCCCAACCCGGCGAAACCGGCGTAATGGTGGATTATCTAGGCTCCATGGGCGCATTCATAAAACCCGACCAAGGCGACGACTCCTTCTCCACTACATCCAAGGCCGTACGCAGATACTCCGCCCGGTTTTTAAGGCAAATCGAACCGGTATTTCCAGGCCTAAGCCAGGAATATAACGGCTTGTCCGCGCTGCATTCGCCCAAGGACGATCCCAATTTGCTCGGCAGCTACTCTTGTTGGAAAGTGGGTCAATACACCTTGTTTAGTGGTTACGAAGGCGTCAGGCAAGGCAATATACACTTTGCCGGAGAGCATTGCTCCATCAATTTTCAAGGCTACATGGAAGGTGGCGCGGAGGAAGGCGCGCGCGCGGCGGGAGAGATTCTGGCGGATATTACGGCGGGAGCATTTTCCTAGTCCGGAAAACTAGGCAACATCGCTTAATCATATGCACCCGCCTACAACTGATTGGTTTTTAAATTTAAAAATCGAGGATCAGACCTAGGCGTTGAAAGCAGTTACTTAATCAGCATCGGTAGCACGGCGGTTTTTTCCGCGCGCACTGCCGTTAAGCCATTGGCTTTCGTGGTGGCGATACCCAATAGTTCCAAAATCGTCGGCGCTACTTGCGTGGCGCTAACGGCAGTTTCGATAACACCGGTGTTAAGGACCTGCGGCGCATTCACCGCGGTCACGATCAACGGCACATTAACATCCTCGGCGGAATTGCCGCCAGCGGCGGCGATAGTGGTCAATTGGGCCTGGTTAAAATCCGCGGCGCCGACAAAGATCACGCCTTCCTGCGGCAAACCCAGCACGTCGGGAACGCGGGCGTCCTTGCCGCTCGCCTGCAAATACCTAGTGACCGCGCCGCCGGTTAAAACGGTTTTCAAACCCGATTGGGTAAAGCCTTTGACCGTTTTGACGCCGCTTGCATCAGTGCCTAGACCGCCATGTTTAGAAGTATAACTATTTAAATAATTTTTCACGAAACTCAAGGCCGACGCATTACGGTAATTCAACCACAGCATTAAACCATTGCCTTTATTCCCATGAGCCACCAAGGGAGGATTCTGCACATTCCATGCCGCATTTAAGCCGCTGATCAAGGTATCGTAATTAATCAAGGTGAGATTGGATCGGTTAAGCGGCGATTGCCCGTATCTTGAGGTCAGAATAATCGCGGTCGAAGCGCCGCTGGCCTGAATTTCCTGGACAATCAGACCTATACTTTGGTCTATATAGGATAGCGCCTCGGCCAATAAACTGCCCGGCAATACCGTGGTGAGCTGTTTCTTACGCTTTCCGGTAACGGAGATGTCGTAGCCGCCTTCATACCCCGAGCCCGATTGACACGCGGTTTGATTAATGTCATAGCAGCTAAAATTTAAACTCTGCGCGGCAGCGGCGGCATGAAAACTCATACCGTATAAAGCCGGCGCCTTTCCGGAAGTGATTGCATTGCCTTTACGGTCCTGCCCCTTAATCCAATTCAACACCGCCTTGAGCTTGAAACTATCGAATTGTTGGGCGGTAATGCTCTGCCGCGTCCAATCCGCCGTTCCATTAATGCTAACCAAGCTGTTGATTTCCGGTGCGAACAAATCGTACACCCCGCTTCCGGATTGACCGTTCAAAATCTCGTAGCCGGGATGATCGTCCGCCCAAGCGGTAGCATAAGCTTGGCCCAGATGATTGCTCACCACCTCGAATACGGTATTCACTTGTAAAAATTCATGCGGATAGACAACCGCGCAGTTTTTGCCGGGATCGGCCGGCAACGAGGCCGAATTCAAAAGCGCTTGCACGCCGCCAGCGTTTGAGGCGACTCCGGGCAAGGCCAAGCCTAAAATCCCTGCCGGCACGGCGCTCACGTTGGTCGGCTCGAATGGGGTCACCGGATAAATATTAAGGCCGGCGCCGGAGTCCAAAAGCAGCTGGCCGTTGGATGTGTTATCCGCGTCCGAGCTGAAATCGGCGGTGGTTCCGGTCGCGGAACAAGCGCCGGACGGCGACAAGGCGCGGCTATAGCCATTGAAGGAATAAACCCCGGTAGTATGCGGCTTGCCGCCGGTGCTCAAGCTCAGCAACCCGGTATAAGGGCCGGAAGGCGCTGGAACGGTGGCATTGCTGTAAATAGCGCCATTATTAATCAAGAAATTTAAATTCGGTAAAGTGGACTGATATTGGTTTGCTTGAATCCATGTCAAATCGCTTTGATGCAAGCCGTCAATCGAGATCAGCAAAACATGATCCACGCTTGCGGCGGCGTTCTCCGCCCCGCCCAGCAAAGCCGCCGCCGCCAAACCTTTCATATGTTTTTTGAAATGCATATTAATCCCTATAATAAACCAAAACAATCACTTGACTTATTTTAACCTAACCCATGGCCGAAATGTAAAAATCGGCGAGCGAAAGCTAATTTGCGCGACCGCCGTCACGTTAAATAAGCGGCTACCATGACAGGCTACCCATCACCCTACCTAGAGACTTATTCTTAACAGCTTATCAATCACTGCCAGGCTTAGTTTGCGCGATTTCCCGCGCCACTCTAATTCCGGCCCGCGCCGCGCCGTTGGAATGGCTGTCCTCGGTAAAATCGCCGGCGAAATAGACTCGGCCTTGGGGCCGGCGCAAGGATTCGCTCAAGGCGTCGAAACGCGAGCGCCCTAGCGGCCAGACTGCTATGGCGCGCGGATGATAACGGTAGAAATAGATGTCCCGCGCCTCCGCGCCGAAACCCGGCCACAGTTTTTCAAACGCCGCCAATAGTATGCCTTTTATTTCATCATAGGCGTTCAGCCTATTGTTGAACGCCTCGGCGTAAGCGCCGGTGATCAATAAATTCAGCACCGCGGTGTTCGCGTTACCGCCGGTTCCGCCGTAAATGACGCCTAGTTCGCTGTCGGTTAAAATCGGCAACACGGTTTGCCCCTGCCGCGTCCAAAAGCGTTGCGCGCCGGCGCTTACTACGACATGCGCGGTAAAATACGCCCCTCCGGCTTGAGTTTGCACCGCCTGCCGCCGTTCCTCGGTCAACGGCGGCCGAAACTGAATTTCATTCAACTTATATAATGGCATCGTCAATACTAGGTATTGGCCGCGATAGCGCCGCCATTGATAATCGCGCAAATCCAAAGCCGCCACGCTAACACCGTCCGCGTCCGCGTCGACCTCGGCCACCTGTTGTTGCAGCAAAATATTATGCTTGCCTATCGCTTCGGCTATTTTTTCCGCCGCCGCTTGATTACCGCCCGCCACGTGATAAGGGAGCTGCCCCGGCGCGGCCAACAAGCGCCATTCGGCCAAGCCGTCCAACGCGTTGAGATTGCGCCAATCCACCCCAACCTCCGGCTCGATTTGCATGCGTACGAACGCCAGCATTTTTTCGGACAAACCGCCGCGCCGCGCCAGCCAATCGGCGAACGAAACGTCCTGCAATGCCGACAATTCCGCCGGCAAAGGATGTTGCTCTAATTGCTTGAACAAGGATTGCATTTGCGCATCCCATTGCAGAAAGGCCCGCATTTCCTCGGCGTCGGCGAAACTGGCGATAAATGCCTGATTGTCCGGATGCGTGGCGGCATGCAATTCGCCTTGGTAATAAAAACTGGAAAACCCCCCATACGCCGTTTCCAACGGTATTTCCAACTCGCGGAATATAGACAGGGCCGGATTATCGGACCAAAATTCCTCCAATCCAACCTCGGCCCGCTCGCCGCCGGGATACGCCGCGGTGCGGATGCGCCCGCCGATATGCGAGGTCATTTCCAACATAAGTACGCTTTTACCGGCTTTTTGTAGATAATAAGCGGCGGTCAGACCGGATAAACCGGCCCCGACTACCAGCACATCAGCCGCCAACATATCCGCCGATTGCGCCCGTGCGCACGTCAGAGAGCAGCATAACCACAATAATAAGCCCATGCGGCAACGGCGGGCGACCCGGAACTTAAAATTAAGGTTAAGATTAAGGTTAAACATAGAGCAACCCCCTAGTACATGACAGAGCAATTTAGACTAAGGTAGCAGATAATGCGTATTATTACCGTTAATGTGAACGGCGTGCGTTCCGCCGCCGGCAAAGGTTTTTACGACTGGCTGCCGCTACAGCAAGCGGATTTCATTTGCCTGCAGGAGCTCAAGGCCCAAGCCGGCGACCTGGCGGATTTCATGCTGCGGCCGGACGGCATGCACGGTTATTTTCACCCCGCGGAAAAAAAAGGCTATAGCGGCGTCGCCATCTACAGCCGGCATGCGGCGGATCGCATAATCACCGGTCTCGGTTATCCGGACATCGATAGCGAAGGCCGATATCTGGAAATTCAAATCGGCGATTTGTCGATAGTGTCCTTGTATCTGCCCTCCGGCTCCAGCAGCGAGGAGCGGCAGCAAGTCAAATACAGCGTCATGGCGCGTTTTTTTCCGCATCTTCAGGCGTTAGCGCATAGCGGCCGCCGCGTCGTCATTTGCGGCGATTGGAATATCGCCCACCAAAACATAGACTTGAAAAACTGGCGCGGCAACCAAAAAAACTCCGGATTTTTACCCGAGGAGCGCGCCTGGCTGGGCCGCGTGTTCGACGAACTGGGGTGGGTAGACGTTTTCCGCCGCCTGTACCCGGACGCCGGCGAAACCGGCTATACCTGGTGGAGTAACCGCGGCCAAGCCTGGGCGAAAAATGTGGGTTGGCGCATCGACTACCAAATCGTCAGCCCCAATGTCGCTGTCGCTGCCGCAAGCGCCTCGGTGTATAAAGAGCAACGTTTTAGTGATCACGCACCGCTATTGGTCGACTACCTAGACCATTAATTGCACCATAATTACCCATTTGCACCAATGTTGGTCACTTAAATGGTGCGAAACACCCGCTTATGCTGAATTTTTCGGATTAACCGCGCGTAATTCTTAGTCTGGCTTATAAATTGCTTATTTAGAACCAGTTGCTAATCCACTCTCAGCCACAGTGTATAAAAAAATACTTGATCACCTTAACGAAGCCATTCTGCTGTTCAATAAGGATTCACGATTGATTTACGTGAATCCGGCGGCGGAAATCCTGTTTGCCGACAGCGCAAAGCATTTGCTGGGCGCCAACGCGCGCAAGTTGCTCAGGGCCGCGCAGAACCTGAGCCTGGACGATCTCTGGCAACGCATGCTGACTAACGAACCTATGGTAGATAGAGAATTGATACTGGAACGCCTGAACCAGTCCATCACCATCAATCTTTGCGCCACTCCGCTGTTTGAGGAAGGCCAGTTGCACGAAGTGCTGATCGAACTCCAGCAAGTGGACCGGCATTTACGCATCACCAAGGAAGAACAACTGCTGGCGCAACAAAATACCAGCCGCTTGCTGGTGCGCGGCTTGGCGCATGAAATCAAGAATCCGCTCGGCGGCTTGCGCGGCGCGGCGCAATTATTGGACCAGGAGCTGCAAGACCCGGAACTGCGCGAATACACGCAAATCATTATCGCCGAATCCGACCGGCTGCAAGACCTAATGGACAAAATGCTCGGCCCTAACAAACCAGCGCAGAAAATGCAGTTGAACATTCATGAGGTGTTGGAGCGGGTCAGGCAACTGGTCATGGTGGAGGCTAACAAAAACATCCATCTGATTACCGATTACGATCCGAGCATTCCCGAACTTTACGCCGACAAAAATCAATTGATTCAAGCGCTGCTGAACATTGTGCGCAACGCGGTGCAAGCCATCCATTCCGAAGGCGAAGTTTTATTGAAAACCCGCATCCGCCGCCACATGACCATCGGGCGCAAGCGCTATAAGCTCACCATAAAAATTGAAATCGTCGACAGCGGACCGGGCATAAAACCTGAACTTTTGGATCAAATCTTTTACCCCATGATCACCGGCCGCGCCGAAGGCACCGGCCTTGGTTTGTCCATCGCGCAATCCCTAATCAATCAACACAACGGCCTGATCGAATGCGAAAGCGAGCCGGGCCGCACCGTGTTTTCCATTTACCTGCCGTTGGAGAATGTCTATGCCACAATCGGATAAAGTATGGATAGTCGATGACGATAAATCAATCCGCTGGGTACTGGAAAAAGCTTTGCAAAAGGCCGACATCCCTTCGCAAAGTTTCGCCAGCGCCCAGGAAGTCATGAAACTATTGCCCAGCCTGCAACCGCAAGTGTTGATCACCGACATTCGGATGCCGGGCATTGACGGCCTGGAGCTGTTGAAAAACTTGCAAATCCTTTACCCTGAACTGCCTGTCATCGTCATGACCGCGCATTCGGATTTGGAAAGCGCGGTGTCGGCGTTTCACGGCGGCGCTTTTGAATATTTGCCGAAACCGTTCGACGTTAATGAAGTCGTGGAAACCGTGCATCGCGCCTGCGTGCATAGCAGGCAGCATCTCAGCCCGGCCAGCGAGATGGAGAACGATCCGCAGGAAAACACTGAAATCATAGGTGAAGCCCCAGCCATGCAGGAAGTGTTCCGCGCCATCGGACGCCTGGCCCGCTCTCATATCACGGTTTTAATCAACGGTGAATCCGGCACCGGCAAGGAACTGGTGGCCAAGGCGCTACACCGGCACAGTCCACGCGCCGACCAGCCGTTCATCGCCTTGAATATGGCGGCTATTCCGAAGGACTTGATGGAATCGGAACTGTTCGGCCATGAAAAAGGCGCTTTCACCGGCGCCCAAACTCGCCGCATTGGCCGCTTTGAACAAGCTAACAACGGCACCCTATTCCTCGACGAAATAGGCGACATGCCGGCGGAACTGCAAACCCGCTTGCTACGCGTACTGGCTGACAACGAATTCTACCCGGTCGGCGCGCACGCCTCGGTCAAGGTCAACGTGCGCATTATCGCCGCAACTCACCAAAACCTGGAGACCCTCGTCGCGCAAGGCCGCTTCCGCGAGGACTTATTTCACCGTCTCAACGTCATCCGCATCCACATTCCGCCGCTGCGCGACCGGCGTCAGGATATTCCTTTGCTGATGCGGCATTTTTTGTTCCAAAGCGCCAAGGAATTAAACACCGAAATCAAGATGCTTAAACCGGAGACCGAGCAATTCCTGAGCCATCTGAAATGGCCGGGCAATGTGCGTCAACTGGAAAATACCTGTCGCTGGCTAACGGTAATGGCTTCCGGCCGTGAAATTCACATTGAGGACCTGCCGCCGGAATTGACCCATCCTAGCCAAGACGTGAACGCCGCGCTGCTGAACGGCGATTGGGAATCGGCGTTTCACCTGTGGGTCAAACAACAACTGACCGCCGGCAAAATGGATATCGCCAAGCAAGCGATACCCGCCATGGAAGCCTTGATGATTGAAGCCGCGCTCGAACATACCCACGGCCGCAAGCATGAAGCGGCGATTTTACTGGGTCTTGGCCGCAACACGCTGACCAGAAAACTTAAGGAATTGAATATAAAAGATTAATACATAACAAGCCGTTAAGAATTTTCCGCGGTGCAAGCAACGGTGTATACTCCTACAGTCAGATAATCATCGTTTATAGAATATAAGGCTACTTTGTCATGGCGGAAAAAACGGTTAGCAAGCACTTACTCAATCTGGAAAAACAATTCGCGGCAACCGACCCGGTATTGCAAAAAGCCGTCAAGGTTTTTCAAGAATTGGACCAGCTAGAGCAAGACCTGGATTTGCTGGACAACGAGGAAACCACCGCGCGCAAAACTTCATGGTGGCCGATTGTCAGCACTCTCGGCGGCTACTCGCCCGCCAAATCCGAATTCATCAACCGCTATATTGGCCTGGACATCCCTGGCGCCCGGCATAAATTCACCGTGCTGCATTATACGCCGCAAGCCGCCGCCGCCGTATTGCCTGGCGCGGCGTTGGATGCCGACCACCGCTTGCCGTTTTACCGGATCGGCCGAGTGCTGGACTCGGTTGCCAACGGCGAAAGCGCGCGTTTGAACGCTTATCTCGAACTCATCACCGTACCCAGCGCCGCCATCAAAAACAAACTGGTCATCGACACGCCGGTGCTGAACCAAGCGACTGAAACCCTAGCCAGCTCACGCTTGCGTAAATACGTCATCGGCATTTCCGACCTGGTGCTGGTGTTTACCGATTTATTTGAAGCCGATGCCAATCTTACCGCCGAGATTATCGCCGACATCGTCGCGCAGCAAGACTCCAACAAATTTTTATTCGTTATCGACCACTCCGAGATCAGCCTAGACACGCAAAAAAGCAACGACATCGCCGCCGCCTGGCAACGCCGCCTAACCGAATTCGGCATCCGCACCGGACAATTCGTGGTGTTGTCGCACAATAGCGGCGGATTAGCCGCTATTGAGCAACGTTTGGTCAACATCCACAACAATCGCTCTTACCGGATTCTGTCCACCTTGGAGCAAAGCATACGCGACGTAGACGACGTCATGTTTGCCGAAGTTGAGGAAGCCTTGATCATCTGGAAAGAACGCAGCAATGCTTCTATGTTGATTATTTTAGGCTTTTTAATCATGCTGCTGCTGTTCGCCGAAATCGCCAGCGGAGTGCTGGATGTTTTATTCGACCCTATCATAGGACCGGCGGCCGTTGCCGTCACCCTGCTGTTATTGACCCCGGTGCACCTCATGATAAGCCGGTTTCACGCCAAGCTAATCATCAAGCAGCTCATCAAACGGCAAAACCAATTAAACCTGCCGGAAAATCTGGCCGGATTGTTTGAAAAAAGCCTAGGGTTTTGGCGCACCTTATTGCCTATCACCACCCCGGTGGGCAAAAGCAAAAAAACTCGCAAAAAGCTGACCGCCTTGATCGAACAGACTCAAGACTTGGTGCAGGCTTTAAACGATCAATTCAACCATCAACATCAAGACTACCGCACCCAATTCGACCACTTCCATGCCGGCGAAGAGTTTTAAGACCTACTCTATACCTGCTTGCAAATCAACGGTATAATCGCCGGTTTTGCTTTTAGGCGGTACTAAACCGATGAACCCACCCAAAAAAGCGGTCGCCCTGATTTCCGGCGGCCTAGACTCCATGCTGGCCGCTAAAGCGGTCATGGAGCAAGGCGTGCATGTGGAAGGCATCAATTTCTTCACCGGTTTCTGCGTGGAAGGCCATACCCATGCCATACGAAAACGCGACGGCGACAAACCCAAACGCAACAACGCCTTATGGGTTGCGGAACAGCTTGGCGTTAAATTGCACATCATCGACATCATTGAGGAATACAAACAAGTTCTCTTAAATCCGAAACACGGATACGGAGCCAATTTGAATCCCTGCCTGGATTGTAAAATTTTCATGGTCAACAAGGCCAAGCAGTGGATACTGGAAAACGGTTTCGATTTTATCATCACCGGCGAAGTGGTCGGCCAGCGTCCCATGTCGCAACGCAAGCAACTCATGCCCATCGTGGCCGCGGAATCCGGCGCGGATGATTTGCTGGTGCGCCCCTTGTCGGCGCAAAACCTGCCGCCCACGCTGCCTGAACGCATGGGCTGGATTAGCCGGGAAAAATTATTCGATTTCAGCGGCCGTTCGCGCAAACCGCAAATGCAATTGGCCGCCAACTACGGCTTCACCGATTACGCGCAACCGGCCGGCGGTTGCTGCTTTCTGACCGACGCCAGTTATTCGCAAAAACTGACCGATTTGTGGCGCTTCCGCGGCAAGCGCGATTACGAACTGGACGACATTATGCTGCTAAAAGTGGGACGTCACCTGCGCCCGCGGCCGCATTTTAAAATGATTATCGCCCGCGAGGACGGCGAATCCAGATTCATGAGCGGATACAAGAGCGAATTCGTCAGCCTGAACTGCGCCAGTTGCCGCGGCCCCTTGGTGTTGATTGACGGCGAAACCTCCGAAGAAGATTTGCAACTGGCGGCCGCCATTTTGGCCCGTTACGGTCAAGGCCGCGAAGCCGAGACGGTTGAGGTCACCCTCCGCTCGCGGCAGGGCGAGGAACGCAATATAACGGTTAAACCGCTGACGCCGGAACAAATTCCCGCGGAGTGGTTCCTATGATCAGCGATGAAACAGCGATTCCGAACAGCCAGGGCGACAGCGTGCTGAATCTGCGCCGGCTATTATGCCCGCTGCCGGTGATCCGTACCCAGGACAAAATCAAGACCCTGCGTCCGGGAGACCGCTTGACCGTGCAATGCACCGATCCGGGCGTGATGCATGACATTCCGGCCTGGTGCCGCATTAACGGTCATCAAGTTCTGGATGCGCGGCAGACGGGCGACGAATACGTCATTGTTATCCAAGTCCATGCTTAAGGTAGTCAATTACGCCGGACTGTCATAAAATGACAGGGTAGATTGAACACTTCACGGAACCAATATGGCAGTTGGAGAACATCTTTTTCCCGAAATGCATGCCGTAACCGGCATAAAACTAGGCTCCTGCAACGCGGGCGTCAAACAAACCGTGCGCGACGATCTCTTGGTCATTGAATTGTCCGAGGACGGCGCTTGCGCGGCGGTATTTACGCAAAACGCATTTTGCGCGGCCCCAGTGCAGCTGGCTAAGACCCACCTTGAAGGCATGGAACCGCGTTGGCTATTGATCAACTCCGGCAACGCCAATGCAGGCACCGGCAAGCAAGGTTTGCAGGACGCGTTCGCCTGTTGCGCCGCGCTGGCCGGCGAAGTGGAAGGCATCGCGCAACAAGTGCTGCCGTTTTCCACGGGCGTCATCGGCCAACCTTTGCCGGTGGCGAAAATAACCGCCGCCCTGCCCAAGGCCGTCGCCAATCTGGCCGAAACCCATTGGCCGCAGGCAGCGACGGCCATCATGACCACCGATACGTTCCCTAAGGGCGCATCCTTAAAAATCGAAATCGGCGGCCAACCGGTGGTTATTACCGGCATCGCCAAAGGCGCGGGCATGATCCACCCCGATATGGCGACCTTACTCGTATTCATCGCCACCGACGCCCGCATTGAACAATCCCTGCTGCAGCAAGCGCTGCACGACGCGGTGGAGAAATCCTTTAACCGCATCACCGTGGACGGCGACACCTCCACCAACGACGCCTGCGTGCTACTGGCCAGCGGCCGCTCCGTCGCGCCGGAAATTAGCGCCGAAAGTCCGGAATACCTGAAATTCCGCCAGGCTCTGCGTACGGTGTGCGGCCAATTGGCTGAATTGATCGTGCGCGATGGCGAAGGCGCCACCAAATTGATACGCATCCAAGTAGAACAAGCCTCCAGCGCTGCCGAAGCCGTGCAAGTGGCTAAAACCATCGCTCACTCCCCGCTGGTAAAAACCGCTTTTTTCGCCAGCGACGCCAACTGGGGCCGTATCTTGGCGGCGGTCGGCCGAGCGGGATTGGAAAATTTCGATTTAGAGAAAGTGCAAATCTATTTGGGCACGGTCTGCATCGTCGAAAATGGCGGCCGCGCCGCCGCTTACCTTGAACAAGACGGCCAACGCGTGATGCGGCAAGACGACATCACAATCACCGTGCGCTTGGGGCGCGGCATAGCGGCCGAGCAAGTGCTGACTTGCGATTTTTCCTACGACTATGTGCGCATTAACGCCGAATACCGCACCTGAATGAACGTTTCTTCCCGCTTACATGTAGCGGTAGGCGTGGCGCTGGACGCAAACGGCCGGGTTTTGATCGCGCAACGCCCCAAGAATACGCACTTAGGCGGTTTTTGGGAATTTCCGGGCGGCAAGCTGGAATCCGGCGAAACCGCCTATGAGGCGCTGCGGCGGGAACTAGCCGAGGAAGTTGGCGTCTGCGTGCTAGACGCCTCACCCATGATTCGCGTCGCTCATGATTACCCGGAACGCCGCGTGCTGCTCGACGTCTGGCGGGTTACCGCCTGGAGCGGGGCGGCGCATGGCCGGGAAGGCCAAATCATGCGCTGGGTCGCGGTCGCCGATTTGCAAAATTACGCCTTTCCCAGCGCCAACGCACCCATCGTCACCGCCTTAAAGTTGCCGGAATTTTACGCCGTACTGGAAGCCGCCACCCCCGCCGAAGCCGAATTCCGCCTTGAACGCATGCGCGAACTTGGCGTAACGCTGGTGCAAATCCGCTTGAAAACGCTGCCTGCCCCCTTACGGCCGGCAACCGCCGCCGCGGCGCTGGCTTTCTGCCGCCGCCGCGGCATGCAAACCTTGCTGAACGCAGACCTAGTAGAAGTCATCAACCCAGCGGCGGCCGACGGACTGCATTTGACCAGCCGCGCCCTAAAGGCGACAGACAGGCGTCCGCCCGGCCTCCGTTGGTTGGCCGCCTCCTGCCATGACGCCGGCGAACTGGCCCGCGCCGCGCAAATAGGAGCCGACTTCGCCGTTTTGGCCCCAGCCCTGCCCACCGCCAGCCACCCCGGACAGCCGGCGCTGGGCTGGGACTTATGCGGCGAACTGCTGGATCAGGCCAAGCTGCCCGCCTATTTAATGGGCGGACTAGGCCTTGGCGACCTTGCCCGCGCCCAGCGGGCCGGCGCGCAAGGCGTGGCTGGTATTTCGGCGTTTTATTAACCGGCTTGCTTCCGGCGGGGAATCCCTCATTCACTGTTCAAATTGAGCCGATCTAACAACCTTTGCGGCGCTTGCGGCAAAATAGTTATCTAGGTCACACTTTTTGACATAGCAAAAGATTGCGTTTATAGTTTTGTAAAATTGATGATGAAGCACACCATTGCTACCGGGAAAAGCCCAACCACGATGACGATCTGAAAGGCGATGAAAAAAAGGAAGCTGAAAAAAACAATGAAGCAGCCCGGTTATGGATTAGCGGCCTGGAGACGATAAACCGTCAAATTGGCGTGCGGCGCGTCATTGACTTATCCGCCACCCCATTTTTCCTAAGAGGTTCGGGCTACGTCGAAGGCACATTGTTCCCCTGGGCCATGAGCGACTTTTCGTTGATGGACGCCATAGAGTGCGGCATCGTTAAACTGCCGCGCGTTCCGGTCGCCGAAAATATACCCGGCAACGAAATGCCAATGTTCCGCAATCTTTGGGAGCGCATCGGCAACAAAATGCCCAAAAAAGGGCGGGGTCAGTCAGCAAGGCTTGATCCATTAAGTATACCGGTGGAATTGCAAACCGCCCTGGAAGCTTTGTACGGACATTACGAAAAAACCTATCAGCTTTGGCAACAAAGCGGCATAAAAGTGCCTCCATGTTTTATCGTGGTCTGTAACAACACCAGCACCTCCAAACTGGTTTACGACTATATCTCAGGGTTTCAACGCCAAAACGAAGATGGTTCCAGCTCGCTAGAAAACGGCCGCCTGCCTTTATTCCGCAATTACGACGATTATGGCAATCAGCTTGCTAGGCCGCGCACCTTATTAATTGATAGCGAACAACTCGAATCCGGCGACGCCCTGGACGAACATTTCCGAAAAATGGCCGGCGATGAGATAGAGCGCTTCCGGCGGGAAATTATTGAACGCAGTGGCGACGCAAGGCAAGCCGATAACCTGACCGATCAAGCACTGCTGCGGGAAGTGATGAACACCGTCGGCAAGGAAGACCGGCTAGGAGAATCGATTCGTTGCGTAGTCTCGGTATCCATGCTCACGGAAGGCTGGGACGCCAATACCGTGACGCATGTTTTAGGTGTGCGCGCTTTCGGCACGCAACTGCTGTGCGAGCAAGTCATAGGCCGCGCCTTACGCCGCCAGTCATATGAATTAAACGAAGAAGGTTTGTTCAATGTCGAATACGCCGATGTGCTGGGCATACCCTTCGACTTCACCGCCAAACCTGAGATAGCGCCGCCCGCCGCAACTGCCCCGGCAAACTATCCACGTCAAAGCCGTGCGCCCGGAACGCGATGCCCTGGAAATTCGTTTTCCCCGCGTGCAAGGCTATCGGGTAGAGCTACCGGAAGAACGTTTGACTGCTGAATTCAACGCCGATTCCATTCTGGAGCTTACCCCCGATCTGGTTGGCCCCTCCGTCACGCAAAATGCCGGTATCATCGGCGAAGCGGTGGATTTGAATCTGGTGCACACCGGCGATATGCGGCAATCCAGCCTGTTGTTTCATCTGACCCAGCGCTTGCTATATAGCAAATGGCGCGATCCGGGCGATGAAGCCAAAATGCATTTGTTCGGGCAACTGAAACGCATCACCAAACAATGGTTGGATAGCTGCCTAGTGTGCAAAGGCGGCACTTATCCGGCGCAATTGATGTATCAGGAACTGGCGGATATGGCTTGCGAACGCATTACCACAGCAATTACCCAGTCCTGGGTAGGCAGTCGTCCTATCAAAGCGGTACTCGACCCCTACAATCCCAGCGGCAGCACTGCTCACGTCAGTTTCAATACGTCCAAGACTGAGCGTTGGGAAACCGCCGCCCATCGTAGCCATATCAACTGGGTGATACTGGATAGCGATTGGGAAGCCGAATTTTGCCGAGTGGCGGAAAATCATCCACTGGTAAAGTCATACGTTAAAAACCATAGCTTGGGTTTGGAAGTGCCTTACCGTTATGGTTCTGAAACCCGTAAATATTTGCCGGACTTTATTGTCCGGATCGACGACGGCCGCGGCGACGATGATTTACTCAATCTAATCGTGGAAATAAAAGGTTATCGCCGCGAGGACGCCAAGGACAAGAAAAATACCATGCAAACCTATTGGATACCGGGCGTCAATAATTTAAAAACCTATGGCCGGTGGGCATTTGCCGAATTTACCGAGGTTTATCAAATCGAAATGGATTTTGCAGCGAAGGTTGAAGCACAATTCGATACTATGCTAGACGAATTGCTATCTAACACCTGAAACCGAATGAGGACACTATGTTAAAAAGTTTCGAAGCGACTTTGGATCATGGTCAAGTCAAGTGGCTGACCGATCAGCCCAATATTAATAACGCCCGGATTATTGTCACCATCCTGGAAGAAACCGGGCCGAAAATCAAGCGTCAACTGCCGCCGTCCATTGCCGGTAAAGGCAAGACCCTGGGTGATATTGTTAGTCCGGTTGTTGATCAAGAGGATTGGGAATGCCTGAAATAGTTGTGCTGGACACCCACATATGGTTTTGGTGGATAACAAAAGAATTCGAGCGATTTCGCAGTCTATGGCTGGATGTTATCAAGTCAGCAGATCGTGTAGCTGTTTCACCCGTTTCCTGTTACGAAATTGCGCTGTCGAATCAACGCGGCAGATTGACTCTGCCCTGTGATCCAGCGGAATGGATGCATGACGCTTTAACGCCTGCCGGTATCGAGCTTTTGCCCATCTCTGCCGCAATATATTCGTGCCATAAAACTATCACCGATTCATAGCTTAATGGCCTGGACCCTAGCGCATGGCTCAGGGATACCTTGGAAAAACTGCCCACCTGGACCAATAGCCGGATTGATGAGTTGATGCCCTTCTCGCCCGAGCAGATTGAGGTTATTAAAACACGGAAAATGTCTTCGGGGTAGGTGGGACGGCTGGACGCCGGCTCAACGCATCGGTTACAATAAATTCAACCAAATCCTGTCTTAACAATCCTGACATGAAACATCGCATCAACCCACAAGTAGATTGCGTATTCAAAGCCCTGCTCGGCGCGGAAAATAATCGCAACCTGCTCATTCACTTCATTAATGCCATGTTACAAAGCGAATTAGCCGCGCCCTTGGCAACTGTTGAACTAATGAATCCTTACAACGACAAGGAATGGCTAAACGATAAACTCAGCATCGTCGACGTCAAGGCCCGCGATCAGAACGGCAATCTTTACCAACTGGAAATACAACTGGTAAACTATACAGCGTTACCCGCGCGCATGCTTTATAATTGGGCCGACATTTATACGCAACAACTGCAAAACGGCGCTTCGTTTCATCGCCTGCAACCTACCTACTCAATCTGGTTGCTGGCCGAAAACCTATTCAAGGACGATGTGGAATACCATCACGCGTATAAATTCCGCAATACACAATGTAAGCCTCTAATCGAACACGGCGGCATTTGGACGCTGGAATTGAACAAATTCCAGGCGGCGCAGGTCGAAAACGAGCAACAACGCTGGTTAAAATTTTTCAAGGACGGCGAACAACTTAACGACACCGCCCTGCCCCACTGGATGCAAACCCAGGAGATGCTTCAAGCCATGACAACATTGAGCCAGTTTTCAGACAAAGAACGCGACTACCACCGCTACCAAGCCCGGCAAAACTACCTGCGAGAACAACTAACCATTGCTAGCGAACAAGAAGCCTTGCGAGAGGAACTAGAAGCAGAGCGCGAAGCCAAACTTACCGCAATAACTAGGGAAACTGCGGAACGCCAAGCCAAGGAAACCGCCTTAGCTGAAGTGAAACGCTTAAATGATTTATTAAAAAACTCAGGCATGGAATCATAAGCATCCATTCGACCAATTGGGAATTGGGTGTCGGACATATGCTTAACAGGCTGTTGATTTTATCCGCCCTGCAAGCCGCATAAATTCGTTGCGACCAAGAGTTTTCAATATCGCAACCCTATGTTAAATATTATAAAATAGTTCTAACTTTGTATATTCTAGCACGAATGACCTTTTATGCGCGGCGCTGATACCCAGTAACAAGCCAATAAAACAATCTAATCAGCGCTTGCTCCAAGACACATGGTCTTTTAAAATCGCTCTCAGTCCATCGCTTAATTCCATGTTCACCCCCTTGTTTGGTCACTAGAGAGTGAAACAGATTAGCGATGGACTTTCAAGTCATAAACTTAGGCAACCTTCTT
>CAIYSZ010000030.1 GCA_903928965.1 uncultured Pseudomonadota bacterium | reverse complement strand
TGTTTATCCTTCTCCGCCTTCTCGGCCGCCAAACGCTTCTCGCGTTCAGCCTTCGCCGCCGCTTCCGCCGCCTGCTTTTCCTTCTCAGCCTTCTCAGCCGCCAAACGCTTCTCGCGTTCAGCCTTCGCCGCCGCTTCCGCCGCCTGTTTATCCTTTACCGCTTTCTCGGCCGCCAAGCGCTTCTCCCGATCAGCCTTCGCGGCGGCTTCCGCCGCTTGTCTAGCCTGTAATGCTTTCTCCGCCGCCTGGCGTTTCTCCTGCTCGGATTTGGCCGCCGCTTCCGCCGCCTGTTTTTCCTTTACCGCCTTCTCCGCCGCCAAACGCTTCTCCTGCTCGGCATTGGCCTTCGCCGCCGCTTCCGCCGCTTCCGCCGCTTGTTTAGCCTGCAACGATTTTTCCGCCGCCAGGCGTTTCTGCCGCTCGGCAGTCGCCGCCGCCTCCGCCGCCTGTTTCTCCTGCTCCGCCTTTTCCGCCGCCAAACGCTTCTCCTGCTCGGCATTGGCCTTAGCCGCCGCTTCCGCCGCTTGTTTAGCCTGCAATGCTTTCTCCGCCGCCTGACGTTTCTGCCGCTCGGCGGTCGCCGCCGCCTCCGCCGCCTGTTTCTCCTGCTCCGCCTTTTCCACCGCCAAACGCTTGTCCCGCTCGGCCTTAGCCGCCGCTTCCGCCGCGTGTCTAGCCTGCAATGCTTTCTCCGCCGCCTGACGTTTCTCCTGCTCGATTTTGGCCGCCTCCGCGGCTTGTTTAGCCTGCTCGGCCTTTTCCGCCGCCAACCGTTTCTCCCGCTCGGCCTTAGCCGCCGCCTCCGCCGCTTGGCGCTGTTTTTCCGCCGTTTCAGCGGCTTGCCTTTCCTGTTCGGCTTTTTCCGCCGCGGCGCGCTCAAGTTCAGCCTTGGCCAAAGCTTCCTGCCTACGCTTTTCCGCCTCGGCCCGCGCCGCGGCCGCTTCTTGTTCGCGTTTTAACTTCGCTTGACGTAATATCTGCTCCTCGCTATGCCGAGCATTTTCGATTTGCATTTGCTGCGCCTGCGCCGCGGCCTCCCGCTGGGCATCCTCCTGCCGCACGCGCTCCACTTCGGCGTCGATTTGCGTGGCATCCAGCAAAACGGCGTCAATAATCTCCGGCGCATCTTGCGGCGGCGCTTCGCGCGTCCAATGAAAACTCAACATGAACATTGACACCAGCACGACATGTAATAGCAGCGCCAGCAACAAAGAAGACAAATATTTTTGCATGCCGCCCTTTATTTATCCGGCGGAGGGGTAGTCATCAAGCCAACTTTCGGCGCGCCCGCGTTTTTCAGCGCCGCCATGACCAACACGATTTTGCCGTACTCCACGGCATGATCGCCGCGCACATAGATTTGCGCCTTGGGATTTTTACGCATAATCGTCGTCACCCGCTCGCTCAAATCCTGCTCGCTGACCGGCTCGTCCTGACGGTCGCCGACATCAATATAAAATTCGCCCGATTTCTTGATCGACACGATCACCGGCGGCTCATTTTTCAAATCCACCGCCGCCGCGTCGGCTTGCGGCAAATCCACGTCCACCCCGGTTTGCACCAACGGCGCGGTAATCATAAAAATCATCAACAACACAAAAGTCACGTCGATATACGGCACGACATTGATTTCGGACATGGGTCCGCGCCGCTTACGCCCTTTTCTATTTCCGCCGCCGACGTTCATTTACTATGCGCCTGTCTTTGCAGCAATACCACGAACTCATCAATAAACAACTCGTAACGCCCGGCCAACCGGTCCAGACGCGTCGAAAACTGGTTATAGGCGATGACCGCCGGAATAGCCGCGAACAAACCAATGGCCGTGGCGATCAAAGCCTCGGAAATGCCCGGCGCCACATTGGCCAGGGTAGCGTTTTTGACCTCGCCCAAGGCGTGAAAAGAATTCATAATCCCCCACACGGTGCCGAACAATCCAATATACGGGCTGGTCGAACCCACGGTAGCCAAAAACGGCAAAGTCTCGTCCAAACGGTCCAATTCCCGCGCCAACTCAATACGCATGGCCCGTTGCGCGCTTTCCACTTGCACCACCGGCTCCACGTCGCCTTTTTGCCGCATGCGGGCGAACTCCCGGTAACCGGCCAGAAAAATTTTCTCTATGCCTTCCGGTTCAAAACGGTCGCTGGACATTTTTTTATACAACTCGACCACGCCGGTCCCGGACCAAAATTCTTGCTCGAAATCCTCGGTAATCTCAATCGCTTGATTCAAATCACGGCGTTTGGAAAAAATAAAAGTCCAAGAAGTTATCGAAGCCGACAACAAAATGAACATCACCACTTGCACCACGATGCTGGCTTCCGCCACCAAGTGGAAAATCGATAAATCGGTATTCATCAACGTAATTGATCCAGAATTTTGACAGGAATAGGCTTAGGGAAAAATGAATCGGCGTCAATACAGGCGAGTTTAACGCTAGCGTCGCACAATAATTCCTCCCCGCATCGCGCTTGCTGTAAACACGTAAAACTGGCTTTCTTCATCTCGGTAACCCGCGCGCTGACGGACAATAAATCGTTAAACCGGGCCGGCTTTAAAAAATCGATCTGCATGCGGCGCACCACGAATAAAATCCTATCCGCCAGTTGCAGCTCAAGCAAATCAAAGCCCAAATCGCGCAAAAATTCCGTGCGCGCACGCTCGAAATACTTTAAATAATTGGCATGAAACACCACGCCGCCGACGTCGGTATCCTCGTAGTAGACACGTACCGGCCAAATAAATTCCTGCATACCCACTAAGGTTTAGAATAAAAGAGAGGAATAAACTGTTAACAATAAGTTTCCATGTGTATACTCATGGATGGCATAGGATGTTGTAACCACTGGATATTTATAAAAATAGCTCCCTATGGGCTTGACGCCGGCATCCAAGGCTGGCGATACCTTCGCCAAATATCTCCGGCTCACAAAACCTTTTACATCCCATTAACATGGTCTTTTTTGTTAGCTGCCTGCCATAAGGTTAAACAAGCATCCGCCGCGCACAGGTTCAAAAATCGAACACGTCCGCGTTTCGCTCCGGCGCTTGCGGCGGCGGCAAGCCTAAATGCGCAAAAGCCTTAGGCGTAGCCACCCGGCCGCGCGGAGTGCGCATGATAAAGCCCTGCTGCAAAAGATAAGGCTCCAAAACGTCCTCCACGGTGCCGCGCTCCTCGCTAATCGCCGCCGCCAGGGTATCCAACCCCACGGGACCGCCCTGAAAATGGTCGATCATCATGCTTAACAGCTTACGGTCCAACAAATCGAAACCCAGCTCGTCGATATCCAACATCGCCAGCGCTTGCCGCGCCGTATCGCGGCCCACTCGCCCGTCGCCCTTCACCTGGGCGAAATCCCGCACCCGGCGCAATAAACGGTTGGCAATGCGCGGCGTGCCGCGTGAACGGCAAGCGATTTCCTCCGCGCCGCCGTTCTCCATCGGAATGCCCAACAAGCCGGCGGAACGGATCACTATCATCGCCAACTCGGCGGGGGTATAAAACTCCAGCCGTTGCACAATGCCGAAACGGTCACGCAATGGCGAAGTCAGCAATCCGGCCCGCGTAGTCGCCCCCACCAAGGTAAAAGGCGGCAAATCCAGCTTAATCGAACGCGCCGCCGGTCCATCGCCTATTATAATATCAATCTGATAGTCTTCCATAGCCGGATACAGAACTTCCTCCACAGCGGGGCTCAAGCGGTGGATTTCATCAATGAACAACACGTCGTGCCGCTGCAAATTGGTCAACAAAGCCGCCAAATCACCCGCTTTTTCCAATACCGGCCCGGAAGTTTGCCGTATATTCGCCTGCAACTCCGCGGCGATGATATTCGCCAACGTGGTTTTGCCCAGACCGGGCGGGCCGAAAATCAACACATGGTCCAGAGCCTCGCCGCGCCCGCGCGCCGCCTGCACAAAAATATCCATTTGCCGGCGCAAGGCCTCCTGCCCAATATAATCGGCCATGCGCTTGGGCCGGATGGCGTGGTCCAGCCGTTCTTCGTCGCCTTGCCCGGCCCCGCCTACCATGCGGTCGCTTTCAATCACCGCACCGCTCCGCGTAAAGCGGCGCGGATCAAGTCCTCGCAACTGGCATTTTCGTCCGCCACCGCCTTAACCATCCGTTGCGCGTCTTGCGGCTTATAGCCCAAGGCGCACAAAGCGGCGACCGCCTCCTGACTGGCAAGCCGCCCGTCGGCGGCGTCCGCGCCGCCCGCCGCCGGTTCCATCGCGGCCGCGTTCATCAAGCCGGGCTCCGCCTCGGGCAAGCGGTCCCGCAGTTCTATAATCAAACGCTCGGCCGTTTTTTGACCAACGCCGGGCAAACGCACCAAACTCTTCACATCGTTAGTCCGCACGCTGCGGTAAAATTCCGCCACCGATTGGCCTGACAAAATAGTCAGCGCCAGCTTCGGCCCCACCCCATTGACCTTAATCAAGGCGCGAAACAGCAACCGCTCGGTTTCGCTGCCGAAACCGAACAATATGTGCGCATCCTCGCGCACCGTCAAGTGCGTATACAATCTGGCCGTCTCACCCAAGGCCGGCAAATCGTAAAACGTGGTCATCGGCGCTTCCAGCTCGTAGCCGACGCCGTGCACATCCAACAGCAAGCGCGGCGGCGACTTTTGCAATAACACTCCCTGCAAAAAACCAATCATAACCCGGCCCGCCGCAAGCGCAACTCGGTTTGCCGCAATTGGCAATGGCATAAGGCCACCGCAAGCGCATCGCTAGCATCCAACGGCATCTCACCCTGAATCGCCAATAAAATTTTCACCATATGCTGCACCTGCCGCTTATCCGCGGCCCCGGTTCCCGCCAAAGCCAGTTTCACTTGCCGCGCCGCATACTCATAAACATCCGCCCCGTGCCGCATCGCCGCGCAAATCGCCGCTCCGCGCGCCTGTCCCAATTTCAGGGCCGAATCCGCGTTCTTATGCATAAACACCTGCTCCACCGCTATGCTTTCGGGCGCATACAGCGCCGTCAATTCGGAAACGCCGTCGAAAATCCGCTTCAAACGCACCGGAAACGCCGCGTCGCCTATCCGGATGCAACCGCTAGCGACGTAGCGCACCTCGCCTGCATGACTTTCTACCACACCGTAACCGGTTACCCGAGAACCGGGGTCTAAACCCAAAATCCTGCTCAAGCGCGAACCGCCGAATTACGCATCCAGCGCCGCCATGATCTCATCGCTGATATCCGCATTGGAGTAAACATCTTGCACATCGTCCAAATCCTCCAGGCGATCAATCAATTTAAGCATCTTTTCCGCGGCCTCCGCGTCCAGCGCGGTTTTAGTGTCGGCGTGCATGGCGACCTCGGCGTTCTCCGGCCGCCAACCGGCGGCCAGCAAAGCATCCTTGACCTGCATATAATCGTCCGGCGCGGTGATGACATCCATGGACCCGTCTTCATGGGTCACCACGTCCTCGGCCCCGGCCTCCATCGCCGCCTCTATCAGCGCATCTTCGTCCACGCCCTGAGCAAAAGCGATGATCCCAATCTTACGAAACAAATAAGCCACCGAACCGTCGGTGCCCAAATTGCCGCCGCACTTGCTAAAGGCATGCCGCACATCAGCCACGGTACGGTTGCGGTTGTCGGTCAAACAATAGATCATAACCGCGGTTCCGCCCGGCCCATAGCCTTCATAGCGCACTTCCTCGTAGTTGACGTTGTCGAGCGCGCCAATGGCTTTTTTAATTGTATTATCAATGGTATCCCGTTTCATGTTGGCGCTCAACGCCTTATCGATGGCGGTACGCAAACTGGGATTTTTAGACGGATCACCGCCCCCTGAACCCTTGGCCGCGACGCTAATCTCGCGTATCAATTTGGTGAAAATCTTGCCGCGCTTTGCATCCTGAGCGCCTTTACGATGCTTGATATTCGCCCATTTACTATGCCCTGCCATTGTATAGCCCTAAAATCCTGCAAAATAAAAGATTTTAACACCAAACCCGAACCACTAAAACCGCCAGCCGCGTTTTTGTTGCGTATTTACAACAAACAAGACTCCTTTACAAACAACAAAAACGGGTTAGGTTATCAGCTTAAATTAGGACAATATCGCTAACAAAGCCAAAAAACGTCGCTTACATGCCGGCCTTGGCGGCCGGGAGCGACTGTCGGGGGACGCCGTGAATTCATCCATGAAGGCTTGGAGCCCGCATCCATGCAGGCTACACCCCCGCCAATCGCTCCCGGCCGCCAAGGCCTGGGGTCGTTGGAAGCAATGGGAGGCGTTTAGGGTTCAACCAATCCCAAGGTTTCATCTTGCGAGGAGCGTAATTCCGGTCCATGACTGTATCTTCTCAAATTTTGGAGCCTCCGACAAATCCGGGGCAATTCACTTCTCCGGATGAAGCCAAGCAAAAGCAGCAGGATTCAACTACGCGGTTATCAAAAAGTATGCAACAATTGTTATAAACCTTAGGGTAATGCTTAAACTCGGTATCCGGGCGTTTAACTATCGCGACCGCAACTAAGCAGGAGCAGCCAAGCAAGTAACTATTAATATTCCGGATGATTTGCCAAGCAATATTGTTCAACAATATATCCGTACCATTGAAATGCAAATGGCTTTAATGAGCAAATTAACGGCGGAAAAGCCGCTAAACAACAAAACAGGCTGCTTGAAGCGCGGCTCGGCTAAAGAGCAAATTACCTTTGTAGCCGATAATTTTTGCGAGCCTTTGGTCGACTTCATTGTTGAAGGCTATACGCTGGTTACAGATGATAAGGCTTTTAAACAATACGGCGTATTGATTTTATAATTAATCATAAGCTTCATATGCCAAACCCAGAAGCCTTCGACCAACACGCCTTAATCCCGGAACTGCATCGGCAACTCATCTCAAGCGGCCTCACCGTCGCCGCCGCCGAAAGCATCACCGGCGGCCGCATCCAAAGCGCGCTCAGCAGTCAAAGCGGCAGCTCCCGCTATTTTCTAGGCGGCGTAACCGCCTACGCCCTGCGGCAAAAAGTCGACATCCTGGGCGTCGAACCTCTGCACGCCGCGCAAGTCAATTGCGTATCCGCCGCAGTAGCCGAACAAATGGCCCGCGGCGCACTCAAGCTATTCCGTGCCGATATCGCGCTGAGCGCCACCGGCTACGCGGAACCTAGCCCGGAACACGGCGCCGAAACAGCGTGCGCCTATCTTTGTCTTGCGGCGCAAACTCAAGAATTAACGCCATTCATCAGTCAAATATTCATCGAATCAAAAACTTTAGGCCGCCTTGGCATGCAACAATGGGCGGCCTCCACCGCACTGAGCCTGCTGCGCGATTTCCTGCGCCGCCCGGTCTAAGCCGCAACCGGCTGGCAAACCGGGCAGTAAAAACTACTGCGCTGACCCAGCCTGACCTGCTCAATCAAAGCGCCGCAACGGCGACAAGCCTCCCCCGCGCGGCCGTACACCCCTAATTGCTGCTGAAAATAACCCGGCTTGCCTTGCTCGTTCACAAAATCTCGTAGCGTGGTGCCGCCTTGGGCAATCGCTTGCCGCAAAATAGATTTCACGCAGCCGGCCGTCGACTCCCACTCCGCCAACGTCAAATCCCGCGCCGGACGCCCAGGATGCACGCCGGCGGCGAACAAAGCTTCGCTGGCATAAATATTACCGACCCCGACCACGGCGCGGCTATCCATCAACAACAATTTCACCGCCGCCGCGCGCCGCCGCGCCAAATGATGCAAATACGCGGCGTTAAACGATTCCGACAACGGCTCCGGCCCCAAATCCCGCAACAAGGCATGCTCCTCCGGCGGCTCGGCCGTCCACAGCAAAGACCCGAAACGGCGTTGATCGTTAAACCGCAACAGCGTGCCGTCGGTAAACTCAAAATCCGCGTGGTCATGTTTACGCACCTGCTGCCCGGCAGTGGCGATGCGCAAATTGCCCGACATGCCCAAATGCAGCAACACGTGTCCGGCCTCGGTTTCCAGCAAAATATACTTGCCGCGGCGTTTAACCGCCAAAACGCATAAACCCGGTAAAAGCAGGGATAATTCAGGCGCTATGGGCCAGCGCAAGCGCGCCTCCCTAATCAACAGCCGCCGGAACCGTTTGCCCAGGATGTAGGGCTCAATCCCGGCGCGGCACGTCTCAACCTCAGGCAGCTCCGGCATCCGATTCAACCAAGGCCAACAAGCGTTCCGCCTCCGCCAACACGTTCCCCTTCAAAAACAGCAAACGCCAGCGGCTCCCGCCATATTGCCGCCACAACATGGCCGCACGCACTCCGGCCAGTAAAATCGCTCTAATCCGATTGGCCACGGCCTGATTGCTTAAATGCTGCTGATCGCCAACCACCAAAATGCGCGGATGAATCGTACTCAAAGTAGACTGATATAAATCAGCCAGATTCGCTTGCACATTGGGGTGCAAAATGCCGAAATGCTCAACCTGCGCCTGCACCTTGCCGATGCCCGCGCCAATTTGCCGGCTTAAATCGGGGCGATTGGCTAGTTGACGCTGCAAGTACATCAGTTGCGCCGCATAACGCGCTTGCGCCCCGCCCTGCGCTCCATTCTGACGTCCCTTGCCGCTCAAATGCATTCGCAGATGGTTCAATCCATAGCTCACCCCCGCCAGACCGCCGTAAACATCCAGCGCTGACGGCGCGTCGACTTTCAAAATGCTGCTCAGGCTAGCGCCTTGCGCCGGCATATCCGCCGTACCGCTGACGGCTAATTGATGCACCAGGCTGCAAGACTGGGCGATACCCGCCAGCGCCACGGTTTGGTTGGTTATTGGATGGTGTGTAGTATCGATTAATTGATGCATGTCCCTGCCGTTCATCAATAATTGGCCGGCATTATAGTCGCCGGCGTTTCTTCCGCGCCGGTCAAGGTTTCGTCAATCCGCGCCCGGATTGAATCCAGCCTTGTATGCCGTTTTGTAAATGATAAACATGAGGCAAACCATGTTCGGCCAAAAACCGCCCGGCTACCGCGCTACGGTGACCGGAGCGGCAAACCAACACCACGGTTTGCTCAGGGTTAGTTTGCAATTTACGCACCGCCTGCAACCAGGCATCGGCGTAAAAAACGCCATCGGCATTGAACGCCTCCAACTCCCGGCTACCCGGTATCACGCCGGTGTCGCGCCATTCACCCGCGGTGCGCACGTCAATCACCAAAGGCTGTTGCACTTCTAAAGCCTGAAGTTGCTCCGGATTTAGAACTCCCAACTCAAAAGCGCAGGCTAAACCCGCCCAGAATAGCGCCCAAATTCCACTCGCAAACTTTAAAATCATTTCTACCTAGCCTTGAAAACACGTAAACATACCAGTTAAAAATATGTTAACACATCTTTACGCCGTATTCAGACGCAGGCGTGAACGAATTCCACGCGCCGCTTCCTAGTCCTAGACAGCGCGCCTTAACCCGCGCGCAAAACATAAAAGCCTTGCCCGGCAAGCCGAACAAGGCTTTATCGGCTATCTCGGCTATCCTTAAGCGTAAGTAGGCTGAAACGCCTGCTCAGGATTCGCCACCGGACCCTCACCGTCCCAATACGGCGACAATCTACGCAAACTGGCCACGATATCCGGCATCACCTTCAACACCTCGTCCACCTCGCTCATGGTATTGTAACGGGAAAAGGAAAACCGTATCGTGCCGTGCGCCGCCGTATACGGAATCTGCATCGCCCGCATCACGTGCGACGGCTCCAATGAACCCGAGGTGCAAGCCGAGCCGCTGGAAGCAGCGATGCCGGCCTTATTCAGCAGCATCAAAATCGCCTCGCCCTCAATGTATTCAAACGCAATATCCGTGGTGTTCGGCAAGCGGTTATTCAAATCGCCGGTGACAAAACAATGCGGAATCTGCTCGACTATGCCGCGCTCCAAGCGGTCGCGCATCGCTTTCACCTGCGTGTTCTCAAACTCCATGTGCTCCAAGGCCAACTCGCAAGCCTTGCCCAAGCCCACGATGGATGCCGTGTTCTCGGTGCCGGCGCGCCGGCCGCGCTCTTGATGACCGCCGCGCAGCAACGGTCTAAAGCGGGTGCCGCGACGCAAATATAACACCCCTATGCCCTTAGGCGCGTGCAACTTATGGCCGGACAAAGACAACATATCGATCTTGGTGTCTTGCAACATCATCGGAATCTTGCCCACCGCCTGCACCGCGTCGGTATGAAACATCACCCCGGCCGCATGCGCCATTTCCGCCATCTCCTCCACCGGAAAAATGGTGCCGGTCTCGTTATTAGCCCACATGACGGACACAATCGCCACATTATCCGACAACATGCTTTTATAGGCTTCCAAGTTCAAGCGGCCGCAACGGTCCACCGGCAAGCGATGTATCGTATAACCGTCTTTCTCCAAGGCATCGCACAAATTCAAAATCGCCGCATGCTCAACCGCCGTGGTAATGATCTCCTTGCGGCTGGGCTGGCATTTCAAGGCCGACAAAATCGCCGTCGAATCCGACTCGGTGCCGCAAGAAGTAAAAATGACCTCCGAATCATGCTCCGCGCCCAAAATCTCCTGCACCTGTGAGCGCGCTTTCTTAATCGCCTTCGCCACGCCGTCGGCGAAGCGGTGAATGGAAGACGGATTACCGAACTGCTCGGTAAAATACGGAATCATCGCATCCACCACCGCGCGGTCAACCTTGGTGGTCGCATTGTTATCTAAATAAATATCACGCATGGGCCACCACCTGCACCAGCTCCGACTTCGGCATTTGCGAGGCCGGCACCACCTTAATGAATTCGCCCAACACCTCCATCAAACGCTGTTGAATGCCGGCGATGGTCATGGAAGCCATTTGGCATCCGCTGCAAGCGCCCGTCATATTCACGTAAGCGGTATTGCCCACCACCTCCACCAACTCCACGTCGCCGCCGTCCGCCATCAACTGCGGGCGCAAGGAATTCAACACTTCCTCGATTTTCTTGATGCGTTGCAAATTGGTCAACGGCTTTTTCTCCGCCACCGCCAAAATCGGCGCCTCAACCGGCGCCGCATTAGGATCGAACGTCTCGCCGCGTTCGCGCAACACCCGCTCCAAAATCGCCTCAATATCCTCGTGACAAGCCGCGCAACCGCCGCCAGCCTTGGTGTAATTGGTTACATCCTCCACCGTGCGCAATTTGTTCGCCCACACCATTTCCTCGATCATCACCGCGTCAATGGCGAAACATTTGCACACCAGCGCGCCTTCCTCATGATCGTCTTGCCACTCTTCGCCGCGGTAATTCGCCACCGCCGCTTGCAAGGCCTCGCGACCCATGACCGAACAATGCATTTTTTCCGGCGGCAACCCGTCCAATTCCTTGGCGATATCCTGATTAGTCACCTTTAACGCCTCGTCCAGCGTCAGACCCTTGATAATCTCGGTCAACACCGAGGACGAAGCAATCGCCGAACCACAGCCGAAAGTCTGAAAACCGGCGTCCTCGATCACCTCCGTTTTATCATTCACCAGCAAGGTCAAGCGCAAGGCGTCGCCGCAACTAATAGAACCCACCTCGCCTATCGCGTTGGCGCCGGCCACCGCGCCGGCATTTTTGGGGTTGAAAAAATGTTCTTTAACTTTATCCGAATAATCCCACATGACTGACAAACCTCTACACTAATTTAAATAAAGCCTAGGAACACGTTTTGGACGGTGCGCCGTTATCGCTAGTGGCGAACGACGAACCGCAAGCGCAGGTTTTAACCGCGTTAGGATTGGTGAACTTAAATCCGGAACCCTCCAAACTATCCAAAAAATCAATCGACATACCGTCGAGTTTGGTCAAGCTCAACGAATCCACAAACACCTTGACCTCGCCGTAATCGATCACGGTATCGCTGGAAGTCTCTTTCTCCTCCAGACGCAAACCATAAGACATGCCGGAACAACCGCCATCGGTCACTTCAATGCGCAAGCCTCCCGTCGGCTTTTCTGAATTGCTGATAAAACGACCCACGGCCTGGATAGCGCTATCGGTTAATGTAATCATATTCTTTCTCCTAAATTTAAGGGTTGGCGCGAATTTTGTAATCAATAATGCAACCAGCATGCCATTCAAGCGCTTACAAAATAAGTCATTGAAATTGCTGGCCTGATAAAACCCGACCCCGATATTACGGAAATTTGACGCGCTTCAAACCGGTCAAAATTGTCGGGTTTACGACAAAAACGACAGGTGAACATATGAAAATAGACGAACTAGACCTAGGCGACATGGTATACGCCGCGCATACGATTCTGAACGACGGCAGCATGCCAGAAGGGGAAGAAGGTCAAATCCTTGCCGCCGCTGGTGCTCGCGGCGTCATCGTCATGAAAGGACATTTAGAGGAAAATCCAGAGCGCACCATCTTTCTAGTGCGTTTTGAAGACCAAGACCTCAATTTAGGCCGCCCCATCGGTTGCTGGAGTGATGACCTTAAGGCCGGAGAGCCAACAAATTAAATCAAGGAATACATTAATTATACAAACATGGTCGTCGTTCCCGCATGGGCGGCGGCCCCCAAACAATGGCCCAGTCCTAAATTCCTGGATTTCACCAGTCAGACTGGATATTCATCCCGTCCGCGCCACTAACGCCATTAAATAGACAAGTTAATTTGCCAAGCGGAAAGGCTTGGTTTACAATTTTGCTCCGCATGAACAGATAAATGCACGTCGAATTAAGTAAAAATTGCATAACCAATTTTAAAACTAAAAAATAGTTTTAAGAACATTCTTTTGTCTGTTTTTTTAATTTTCATAAACACATAGTCCAGCCATATTTTTGTTTACTTGTTTTTGATCATAAAAATATCGTAAGTAAGAGTGCGCAACCATTATTAAATTTGCCTAATGTGAAACACTCCGTCAACCAAAATCTCAATGCACTGTTGAGGCGGCGCTATTTAAAAACGGTTACACGTTTTTACTTAGAACGTTACTTAATCGAATCTTTATGTGTCTCGGCTTAAGCTTGTATCTTTTTAATCAATTTGTTTTTATCCTATGATATTAAAATCATATACACCCAGACCCACAAAACCAACCAAATGGACAGACTTTTATTTAACGGCAATTATATTAACTTGCGGTATAATT
Organism: uncultured Pseudomonadota bacterium; assembly: GCA_903928965.1. GTDB lineage: Bacteria > Pseudomonadota > Gammaproteobacteria > Methylococcales > Methylomonadaceae > Methylomonas. Next base: position 1,008 of record CAIYSZ010000030.1, on the reverse strand, counting down.
TTCACTTCAAAAATACAAAAATTCCTAGACATATCCTTGTATGATGAGAGCTCATACCTACAACGAGGGGTTAATATACTCAACAATATTCCAGCGGCAGAATATTCACCACTATATTCATTCTGGTATTATATATTATCAAAAATTTCAAATACTTCGATAGATTTATTTTATTTAAACAACACAATACTCATAATAACCCTCCCATTGGTATTTTTTTTCGCGCTTAGATGCTACGGAGTTACCCAGGCCGCTGCCTTTATTATTGCCGTATTATTACTAAATAGCTCATTTAATCTTGAAACAATGCCCAAGATTTCAAACTTTACCGCCATTGTAATATTTATCGGACTTATTACCAGCAATTTGACCAAAAATAATTTTACGCGCCATTTAGTTTTAACACTAATCTCCTTACTAGCCTCCTATATTCGGCCAGAATTTTTTATTAGTTTTATTCTTTTAGCGCTACTAGTATTAAGCCAATTTCATCAAGTCACCCAACTAGTAAAACTTGGTTTTTTTATGATTCCATGCTTATTAATAATCATTAAATTTGGAATTCCTCCAGCAAGCGGAAATCGTTCTCTCGTGGCTTTTGGGCAACACTACGCGCAAAACTGGGTTGACTGGCACAAAAACACACTAAATCCCTGGACAAATTGGGAAAGCATTTTTCAAAATGATTTTGGGGACGCCCAATCCCTATGGAGCGCGTTATACAACAATCCATTGGCATTCCTGAGACACATCATTAGCAATCTGGTGAATTTTTTAAACAAATTCATCAATTTTTTTAAAATATACCCACAAAACAATACAACTAGATATATTTCCTTAATTTGCGTCACAATCACCATAATCACCAGCTCTGTACACGACAAAACACAAAATTTAAGAACTCAGGAAAATTTTACCGGATTTGATCTGACTACAATCCACGCTATCGGGTGGACACCAAAAAAGTATCCAGAATAAAAGTATCTCATTAGCCGACTTGGCGGTTTT
>CAIYSZ010000029.1 GCA_903928965.1 uncultured Pseudomonadota bacterium | reverse complement strand
GCTTGGCGGGTTTTTTGTTGTCCGCCGGCGTCCAATAGGGGGTATTGAAATCCATGGCTGTGTGGGGGTATGATTGGGGGTACTTGATTGGCTCTCGCGGAGATACCCCCAATGGCATTAACTGACACCATAATCAGAAACGCCAAGCCCGCACCCGGCAAAGCCTATAAACTTGCCGACGAAAAAGGCATGTTCCTGCTCCTCCAGCCCAACGGCTCCAAATATTTCCGTCTTATAACTCGTCAAACCCTAACCCCGGATTTTATATGCATGCTATTGAACTAGATGCCATTGCCCATAACGGACAAGTTATTGTCGATATTCCTGAATTCTACCGTGAACGCTGGAATGATAAGGCGGTACGGGTAATTATCCTGGCAGACGAAGAACCTGTCATCCAACCCAATCAAACGCTATTATCTGCTTTAAAGCAAATAAAAATTGCCGGGCCTGCGGATTTTTCAGAAAATCTGGACGACTATTTGAACGGCGCAAAACATGTCTGAAGCCTTGTTCGTCGATACCGGCTACATTATTGCCTTAATCAACGAAAACGACCAGTATCACCAGCAGGCATTAGTGTTATCAGAAAAATATGATGGTCACAGTCTGGTTACCACTGACGCTGTATTGCTGGAAGTCGGCAATGCCTTATCCCGAATTGCCCGTCTACAGGCCAGTTTGATTATTCGTCATTTTCAGGCCGCGGAGGAGGTGACCGTTGTGCCTTTGAATCCTATCTTGTTCAAAACCGCCATGCATTGGTACGACAAACATCAGGATAAAACTTGGGGCTGGTGGATTGTGTATCGTTTGTCGTGATGTCTGAAATGCGCATAGCGCGGGCGCTGGCATTTGACCGCCATTTTATTCAGGCAGGTTTTCAATTAGCCTGTTAACTAAGTTCATCAAGGCGACTGGGTTTGTGATTGACTAGGGTATTTATGACTAGGGTATTTATAAGTGAGGTTTGGTAATGAAAACATTAACGCTTGAGCTACCGCTAGAGGGCTTGCCGATAGCGGCGGAAATGCCCGGCAATTTTGCCGAGGAAGCCCGTTTTTTGTTGGCGCTGAAATTGTTCGAGCAGGGGCGTATTTCATCCGGCAAGGCCGGTATTCTTTGCGGAATGGGACGTGTGGCGTTTTTGCTAGCCGCCGGCCGGGCGGGTACGCCCTTGGTTGATCTGAGCCCGGAAGAGTTGGCCGAGGAATTTTCTTAGTGCTACATGAACGCGCCGTCTTAAATTCCGGCCCATTGATAGCTTTGTCCTTGATTGGTCAACTGGATTTGCCGGGTAAACTGTTCAAGGAATTCTGGATACCCGACGCCGTGTATCACGAAGTGGCCGTTGCCGGAATTGGCAAGCCGGGAGCGGTTGATTTATCAGCCCCGTTTTTGCGCGAACGAGTTATTGATACTCCGCGCCCTGATCCTTTGCTGGTTGCCGAACTCGATACCGGCGAGGCGGCAGTGATTGCCTTGGCGTGGGCGAAATCCCCATGCTTGGCGATAATAGATGAAAAACGCGGCAGAAAAATCGCCAAGCAAGTTTACGGACTGCCGGTGAAGGGAACGGTTGGGTTGTTGGTTGACGCTAAAAGAAGAGGGTTGCTACATGATTTACCCACGGCGTTGATGGAGTTGAAGTTAGCCGGATACTATCTTTCCGACGCTCTGATACACGCCGCGTGTCAGGCCGCGAATACAGCTTGAATCGGTTAGGTCGGTTTTGTCGCTTAAAATTGACTTATGCGAAAAATTGTCAAAATGCGTTTCACAGCTAAAACTGACCTGATCCAAGCAAGCTACGCACCTTAATGAATAACGGCCCCCATTCAGCAACATATTGTTGGTGGGGGTATAATTGGGGGTATTTTATAAAATCACATTTATTTTTATATTTTAAATTAATAACATAAAACATAAATGTGATAGAGGTCTGCACCATATTATCATCCAATAGGATGCAAGAAAGGCCACAAACCCGCAAGCTATCTGGCTTGGCGGTTTTTTTGTTGTCCGGTAGTGTCCAAAAATACTTCCGTCTTAAGTACCTCTTTGCCGGTAAGGAAAAAATGTTGGCGCTGGGGGCGTGCCCGGACACATCTTTGAAACAGGCCAGAGAGAAGCGAGACGAGGCGCGCGCAATTAGCCATTTTGTCGGAGCGGGCTAGGATGATGCAGGATTGGGCGGATTATCTGGACAAATTAAAAAGTGGCGTTGTGATTTTGCAGTTTGCTAAAACTGCTTGACAAAATCGGGTCTAGGGATGGATGGAATGTCGTAGTCAGCAATCATCCAAAATATTTGAAAAACCTGGCTTGTGAAATAGTTTCGGGAGACTTGCTACACCCGTCTCCGGAGACGGTAGGATCACTAGGCTCGGCGTCCACCACCGCCCCTAATGAGCAAGCCACCCTAGCTGGTGGGCTGGAGGGTATGTTATCACAAACGCTGAAACGGTTACATTATTTTGTGCGGAAAAATTCGGACGGTATTACTAATCATTTCACTAAAAAAACAAAGCCCCTACAGGGCTAACAGAGAGTTCAAACGAACCTACTCTTCCGTATGCGGGGGCTAAGTAAGGCGTTCGCGCCTCATCAAAATATTACCACAAGCGCCCGAAAGTCCAATCGGAATCCGCTCCGCCGCGTATTTCTTATCAGAAAACAGGGCCGCTTCGCCTGAATCCTTGAGCAGGAGGTTGGAATCACCACTACAAGATACTGCTTGCGGCGTGTTGGCGCGTAAGAGTCAGGGAATCGGCGGCTGATATACTATCACAGCAGCCCGAAGGATCATTCGAAATCAATGCTGTGGGAATCCTTTGGCTATCGCCCGAATTGATTATCCGTAGTGATGAAACCGGTAGATTTACGCAAGTGAGCTTTTTTGCGAAAATGTAGTTCTTGCCCCGCGCATATGCGTGGAGGTGAAGTCGGAGGTTGCGCAAATAGGCCTTGAGCCGGTGGATGCGTTGCTGGGAGCCATGACCAAGTTTAATGCGGATCAAGGTTTGTTCGTAGCCTGGGGCGGTTTCAAGTCGAATGTGCAACATACGGCTTGAATCGGTTAGGTCGGTTTTGTCGCTTAAAGTTGACTTATGCGAAAAATTGTCAAAATGCGATTCACAGCTAAAACTGACCTGATCCCGGTTGGACAACAGCGACGCAGTATTCGCCCTAATCAATGCGTACTTTTTGCAATTGCATGTCGCCATCATCATCGGTATCCCACGAGTTTTTGTTGGCGCTAAAAATATGTTTAAAGCGCGGTAAGAAGCTGATGGCTATCGGAATCGAATAAAAACAGTACATTGCGGATGCTTCGCCGGTTTGTACGCCTAATGTCCATTGCGGCATGTAGAGGAAAAAAAAGCCCATTAAGCAGTGGTAAGATGCCATGCGCCAGTTGTTTTTCCAGACAAATCCACTCCACATCAGGGCAAACAAAGAACCGTAAATGATTACCATGCCGTAGGAGCTGGTGATGACGTAAGCTAGATGGTAAATTCCGCTCTGGATGCAGGCTATTTGATCGCCGATAAAATTCGGGCCAAAATACGGCGGCAGCCAGTCGTACGGCAATTGCCGGTTTGCCGGCAGAAAGTTGCACAGTAAAAATAGGCCGCTGAGTACGCCGCCCAGGAGCGCTGCTTTTTTGACCGCGTTAGGGTCGGAGGAATAACTGGCAATCGCCGGCATGATGGCTAGCGCTTGTAGGCTAATATGGTAGGTTGAAACCTCGCTTAAGAATTGATTGGTTCCATAGCCGCACTGGTCTAAAACCGGATAGGCAAAATACTGTATGAACTCCATGAGTGAAAAATGAAAAAGCGGGTAAGCCCGGGCGATTCTTATCCAAAGGTTTTCGGTTTTATCTTGATACGTTATTGCGGCCGCGGCCAGTCCAGCCATGCCAAATCCTAAAGAAATATTTGCGCTGAAACACATATTGTTTTACCTATGCTGATTATTATTTTTCTAAGTCAATAGCTTACTCACTTGTGCCCTGTGAAGAATCCTTAAGTTTCCTAGAAACTTATCAAGCAGCCTTAGCGTAACCATTCCGCGATGAAAGAATTATTGATGGGGTGCTTGGTTTGCACAAAATAGCGTTGGATTGATTAGATTTCAACCCCGTGATAAAAAAATTTTTCGGAAAGTAGCTAGAATAAGCGGCTTACTTGCGCGCGCCAAATCTTTTCTGTCTGATAGTTTTAAGGTTTTGTAGACGAGTGGTTTTTGGGGTCTGAATATTGCATGAGTGTAGACGGTACTGGTTTGATTCCGGTCTGTGCGGCGGATGGACATCCTTTAGGATGCAAAAAAGTCCGTAAACCTGCACGCAGCAAGGTTAGGCGGGTTTTTTTTTTCGCCGCCGCGAACACTGCCGCGTGAGCATGATTAATTATGAGCATGGTTAATTTGATGCGCTTCATGCTGTTAAGCGCTTGTAGGACAAGTGTATGGCTCGTGATCTGTATGGGCGTCGCGTATTTCGGCGGCTTGTTTTCGGAATAAGTCATATGCCACAGTTTTAAGAGGTTTGACAAGGCGCTGTAGGCTTTATTTTTATTAAATGATTATAAAATGGGTAAATTATGAAATTTGCATACTATTTGCTTTCTATTTAAGAAAAGCTTACAACGGTGACGATTATGCAAAACACAAATAATTTTTTTCTCGCGGCGGCGGTAGCCGCTTTACTACCGGTCAGCGCGGCGGATGCGGCGTTGATTTCGTATAACAGTACTAGCAATCTGTCCGGCTTGGGCAGATCCGCCGACGGTTCCGGGCAAGATCCCTTCGTCGGCGGTTTGGGTTACGCTAGCGCCGGCCAACCAGCGTACACAGGTCGTTTACCGGCTTCTTGGTATACCGTGTTGAATGGCGTGGACTCGGCGCAATTTTCTAGCGCCAATCTGCCTAGCAGCGTTAATATGGGGGCGGCGCAAAGTGCGAACGGGCTGCCGGAATTGACTACCGCCTACCACGCTTATCAAAATGTCATTCAAGCAGCGGTTACCAATGCCCAGGGCGTGACGACCGGCTATACCTTGACGCCGACTAATTGGGGGCATAATGCCGACTTTGGTTTGTTTCAATTAAAGGCGGCTTCCGATGTGACTATTACCGTTTCGGCGGACAATAATAGCCAATTGAGTCCCGGGTTTTCCGTGTGGCAAGGCTGGGATACTAAATCCACCAGCACCCGCCATGGCACCTGGTTGAATAACGGCGCGCCGCTGTTGAGTCCCGGCGCGCCGGCGCCGTTCGGCAGCAGTTTGGGGGCGTTCGAGGGCACGGCTTATACCGCGGAAGCCAACGGTTCCGCTACCCTGAGCTTGCATGATTTGGCGGCCGGCGAGTATACGATAGTGCTCGGCGGTTATTTAAGCGAAACTTGCAACGGGTTGACGTGCGTCACCGCGGGCGGCGGCGGAGGGTTTAATGCCGAATACGCGGTTTCGTTTACCACGACCGCGCCGGTGTCCGAATTGCCGCTGCCTGCCTCGGCGTATTTGTTCGCCGCCGGGTTGGGTGGCATCGGTTTGCGCCGGCGGCGTTAGGCGCAGTGGAAGCGGGGCGGATGTTTAGTAGTGGTAATAGTCGATAAAGGGCTGTAAATATTCGGCGACGGAGGCGAATTCGGCGGCGTAATGCCGCCAGCGGCCGAGCGAGGATGCGTAGAGGGGTTGCGTGACTTGTTGGAAACTAGGGCTGTTGATGGCGCGCCCGGAGCGGTTTTCGTGAAATGCCGCTACTTGCGCTTGCCATGTCAGGCCCAGGAAATCAAATACTTGTTTGAAGGTGTTTTCAAATTCCAGCACCGCGCTTTCGTAACGGATTTCCAGACTGGCCGCCGGCATGAGCGGCTTGAATTTTAGCCAGCCTTGCATGACCAAGGCGTAAAATTGGGCCGCGTCGTTCCAGTTGTAAATTTGCACGGTCATCGGCGTGGGGGCCATGATTTGCATGAAACAACTTAAAGTTACGTCGCGCGGGTCGCGTACTAAAAACAAAATTTTGGCGTCCGGGAAAATGACGTTGAGCACGTCCAGCTCCATGCTGTTCATGGTGGTTTTGTCGATGAAACGCTTGGCGCGAATTTCCGCGCCGAAACGGGTTTCCGCATTGCGCCAGTAGTATTCGCGCAATTCCAGAACTTGCGGCCAGGTCAGCATTTGCAGTTGTTGGGCGCGAGGCAGGCCGGGATGCAGGCGGTGCAGTTCGTCTCCGGTTTTGGCCAGAATATCCGGTTCGTCGGCGACGATGATGTCGCCGTGCGCGGCCAACACTTGTTGCGTCAGCGTGGTGCCGGTGCGCATGAAGCCCATTAAAAAAACCGGAGCCGGGCAGTTCGCGGGGAATTCCGCGCCGCGCCAACGGTTGAGCAGTTCCGGGTCGATTTCGTTTTGCTGGGCGGTTAGCCGGCGCGGAACCAGGGTTTTGTCCATGCCTTTTAGCGCCGGCAAGGCTGGGGCCAGGCCGGCGGCGGCGCGCAGTTGCGGAAATACCTGGTCGTATGCGCCTTGCTTGTCGTAGAGGGCGGCGAGTTCGCGGTGGATGCGAAAATACTCCTCCACGCTCAAGCCGGGTTCCTGTTCCCAAGCTTCCAAACGCTGGCGCGCCTCTTGCCGCAGCCCGTTCGCCGCTTCTAGCGAGGCCAGCAAGATGTTGAGCAGCGCGCTACGCGGTAGTAATCGTTGGGCTTGCCGCGCGGCGTGCAGGGCTTGCGTTGCATGGTTTTGGCGCAGTTCGGCTAGGGCGAGCAACTGAAAGGCGCGCGCTTCGCGGGGGTGGTTTTTGGCGATTTTACGGCACAAATCGGCGGCGGCGGCAAAATCCCGCCAGTAGATGAGTTGATCGCATAATTGCAGCGCCTCGGCCGGGTTGCCGGATTTTTGCGCGCTTTTTAACAGCAAGCGGCCGGCTTCGCGCAAAAACGGCAGGCCTTCCGCGGGGCGTTCGTCCCAACACAGGGCTTGACCTAGGCTGGCGTTGGCTAGGGCGTCGCGCGGTTGCTCGGCTAGCGCGCGTTGAAAACAAGCCAAGGCCAGCGGCAGGTTTTTGGCCGCCACCGCCGCTTGGCCTTGTTGTAGACATGTGTTCATTTCTTCAAGATTTTCGTCCGGCGGCGGATAATTTTGTCTTAAGGTTGCAGATAGGTGTCGAACGGTTGCGCCGGACGTTGTGTTTCCAAGTTGACGCCGTTGGCCCCGACCGCTTCGATGGCCAGGTATTCATCCTTGGCCAGCGCTTTGGAGTCCAACGGATTGCCTTTGACGGCGGCGGTTTCGTTGCCGGCGTTGCCGTGCGGGATGTTAATGGCGGGATGGTCGAACGGCGCTTGTTCGTAACGCACCCGGTCGTCGGTAAAACTTTTTAGCAAGGCGACCACGGCTAGCCGGTCGTTGGCGCCGGTGCTTGTACTGGCCAGGGCGCTAAGCGGCGGCATGAATTGCTCCTGGTCGGCATTCAGAAAATTACCGGTGCGGGCGTAGAATTCCAGCACTTGGTCCAGGGTGGCCATGCTGCCGTTATGCATATAGGGGCCGGTCAGTTCCACGTTGCGCAAGGAGGGGATTTTAAATGCGGCCTGGGTGACTTGCGACATTTTCAACTGGTTTAATGCCGCTTGCGCCGCCGCGGCGGTTGGAATGTAGGCGGTGTTCGGCAAGGCGCAGGTGGTTGGATCGGGCGTGCTGGGATCCTGGATGATGGCGTCGGCCGTGGTGAATAGGTTGGGGGATTCCGTGTTGCTGGTATTGTCGCTCAGGCTGGTGCTGAAATCGCAGGCGCGCACGGCGGCGACCGGCGCGTCGTAAACCCCGCAAGCCAGCAGTTTGGCGGCGGTCGATTTGTCCGCGCATGTCAGGTAGTTAACGTATTGCACGCTGAAGGAAAGCGGATTGTTGAAGGCGTCCAGGCCGGCCACGCCGGGGTCGCCTTGCGGGTCGGCCACGCCGGTGTTGAAGAAGCCTAGGTCCATGAAGGCTCCGGCGACATTGCTTATGGTCAGGTCGCGGTTGATGACGTTGCCGTATTGGGTGATTCCGGCCACGGCGTTTGAGTTTACGCCGCCCAGCGCGTATGGGCCGTAGCTGATCGGATAAGCTTTAGGGCCGTAGGTTTGCGTGGCGCCGTTGGCCGGAGGCGTCAACAAGGCGGCGTCCACGGCGACGGCGGCGGAGGAGAGATTGGGGCCTGCATGGCAGAATCCGCAATGCTCGCCGAAGAATACGGTAAAGCCGCGTTGCAGTTGAGATACCAAAGCCGGATCGGAGATATTGGCCCAGGTGGGAACTAGATAATCGGATTGTCCCGGTTTAGTTGTTTGCCGCGGCGACAGGTCGAACGGCGATTGGTCGGAGATTAGAGTAGATTCATATAATTGCAGCGCCAAGCCGAAGAACATGGAGAAGTTGGCTTCGATTTGGGTATAAGGCCGCGCGTACAATGAGGGGTTGGTGGAGAGTTGGGCGGCGGACGCTTTTTCAGGGGTGCCGAATACGCCGGCTTTACCGGCGTAAGCCCAGTATTTTTTATTGAATGCTTGTTCCACCAATTTTTGATAGGTGGTTTTCAACCCCGGACGCTGGTGGTTGGCGTCGCTATGACTGAGTGCGCCCAGTACGCTGTCTTGGTAATGCACCGCTTGATATTGCAAGGGCTTGCGTCCCAGTAATTTGCGGCCGATATCCGGCCAGCTACGCTGGTCGCAAGTCATTTCCACGTCGTTTTGCGGCGGGGCGACCGCTTGCGAGGCCAAGGAAGAATTGATCAGATTCAAGGCTTGCTTGCTGACGGTTTTGTAGGTCGCCGAGTCGGCGATCCAGACGCCGGCGCTCGGGTCGCGCGGCCCCCAGTTGCTGGAGCCGTTGAAAATGTTGTTGGCGCGGCCGTCCCAGAAATTGCGGTAATTGAACACGGCATTGATGACCGTGGGCGAGTTACGCGGTTCCACCCGGCGCGTGCCGACGGCGTTGACGTGAAACACCGGGTCTTGGCCGCGGCTGCAATTGTCGTTGACGCCGCTGGTGCGGGAAGCGCTCTTGAAAATGCCGCCGAAGGTGCCTTGCGAGCCGACTACGTCATCGGTGGAGAAGGTGACCGGGGTGGCGGGGTCCAGAGGATTTTGATATTGATACAAAGGAAAATCGCTGAGGTGCAAGGTGTTGTTAGGGCCGCTCATGGTTCCGTCGGGAAGGGCCTGAAAGGTTTGTCCGGTGGGTTGCGGGCTTTTTTGGCCCGGATTAACCTGGTTTTTTATGCGCCGGTCGGCGCCGGCGTGAAAATGACAAGAAGCGCAGGCTTGGCCGTCGCTGCCGAGCGCGGTGTCCCAAAACAAGGCCTTGCCGAGAATGATGGCGCTGGTTTTATCCACCACGATAGGGTCCTCGCCGTCGGTGAGTCCGGGGACCGGAGGGACCGGAACGTTGGTCAACGGAACGGGTTTTGGGCCATGGGCGAAGGCGCTGGCGGTGAGCAGCAGGCTGGAAAAGATGAATAATTTTAGACGTACCATGGTGTTAAGCCTTTTGTTTTTATTTTGCTTATGTCAATACTAGCGCTGAGGCGAACTAACGGCGGCGGCGAACCAAAAAAGGCAAGCCGACGGTGAACAGCCAGAAACCGCTCGGTAGCGGCAAGGCGAATACGCTTGGAGCTCCTACGTCAATATTGTCGATATAGGCGCGGAAGGCGATGCCGTTTTGCGGAAGATCCGGGTAGCCGTAGTAATGAATCCATACCGCGTTGACGTCGTCGAACCCGGAATTTAACGTCAGCGCGCTGTTAAATCCGTTTGGCACGGTCTGATAGGCTACGAGGGTGGGATATTCGGTTTGCAGTTGCGAGAGGGTTTGGTAGAGATTGGTGTCTTGGGTGCTGAGATTGGGATTAACGGCGGTGTTGAAGCCAAAAATCTGCCAGTATTCGTCGGGGCCCAGTTTATTGCTGCCGTCGGGAGTAAGAATGCCGTTACCGTTGGTGGCGGGGTTTGCCCCGTAAATTGGATTGATCGCCACGCTGGCGGTGTTTGCCGCGCTGAAGAGCATGGATTGCAGCGAGAACGCGGAGCCGTCGGTCAGGCGGATATACAGGCCGTTGGAGTCGGACAAGGTTTCCGCGGCCTGGCCGGAGACTAGGCCGCCGTCGGCGATGCCGCCCGAGTTTAAATGAAAATGGTTGTCAAAATTGGATGGATCGCTGACCACGCCGATGGCGACGCCGTTTTGTACATAACAGCCTAGGCTTTTGACGCCGCACGTATTGGCGCTGGTGTCCGTGAACGCGGTGTTGGCGGTTCCGTAATAGGCGGAATAGCCGGAATTGCTGAAATCCACGGTGGTCGGACCGGTGAGCGAGGCATTCGCGGCATGAACCGTGCACAGGCTTAGGTAGATAAGGTGTGTGAAATGACTGAATTTAATCATAGGGTTTTGCTGATCTAATTTTTTTCGGATAATACTCAAACCAATTGTTATTTTTTCCAGCTAATGATCTTGTCGGCTTAATTTGAATGTCAGATTAAAGTGCAAAACCGTGACCTGTAAACATGATTACATTACAAGCTGTAGGTTTTGATCTTCACTGCTGCATAGGGCAAGCAATTTTTATGCTTGTCTACAATCTTGTTTTTATATCAAGGCAACTTTCAAGCTGCAAGTGTGTTGGCGCTGGAGGGCTTGAATAGTTTTTGTGTCATTTGACCTATTTTTATTCGCTAATGCGTTAAATAACACAGTTTAATTCATCGCGGGTAGTGCGCTGATCTACGACGTTTAATTCTTTTGCTGGTCGGGTTAAAATGCTCTTTTTTCAGGTTTCACGGCCGCTAGAATTGTGATGAACTTGTGATAATTAATTCAGATAATAATTTTTGGAACGTATTCGGTTCGAGTCTGAATGTGGAACCTAATTTATTTTAGCTTTCAAGGGTTAGCGGCGGGAGACGCCGGTGGCGGTAAGTAAGGAATAATTGAACGAGCATGAAGTTAAAAAAGTTAAATGTGCGGCGGCTAGCTCCGGTTTTGGGTTTGGGCTTAGGTTTTTGTTTGGGCTTAAGCGCTTGCGCTCAGGTCGCGCCTTGGCAGCGCGGCAATTTGGCGAGGCCGGAAATGTCTTTGCAACCGCGGCCGCAGCTGCAAAATTTCCGCGATCACATATTTACCGCCCGCGAAGCGGCGCAGGGCGGTCATATCGGCGCGGGCGGCGGTTGTGGCTGTAACTAAGCCAGGCTTAAAAGCTTTAGCCGCTTTCAGTTCCGCGGCCTTGTGCTTGCCGGGCTTGACGGCGCTGGCCGATGAGGCTTCCAATGATATTTTCGGCAATGTCGGTACCGGCCATTATCAGGAGAGCGCTCACCGCATGACGGTGGACGTGTATCACGCCGACGCTTTAGTGCCCTTGTCGGAGCGCCTGGAACTGGCGTTCAGCTTGGATCGAGACACTTATAGCGGCGCTTCGCCGGCGTATAATTTGCCGTCTAATATGGTCAACCAAATGACGGTTAAGGGCAAATACGCCAACATCGTGTCGTCGGCGTCGCCGCTGGCCAGCGCCGGCATGTTGACCACCATGGGGCCGACTCAATTTGAGGCTTGGCAACAAGCCAATCAGACCTTGCAGACGGCGTTGGACCAAGAGAACGAGGCCAAGCTGGCGCAATTCAAGGCTCAGTATGATGCGGTACTGGCGGAGTTCAGCGGCGGCAGCGGCAGCGTGACGCAAACCGTGACCGATGATTTCAGTGCCATGCGCTATAGCGCCTACGCCGGCGACGCCAACGTGCAACCCTTGGCGTCCGGCAATTGTCCCGGCCAAGGGCAAAGCGGCTGTTATTATCAAAACGGCTTGGTGTTCGGCGCGGTCAGCGACCCTGCCGATCCCACCGTGCATTTTCATCGTGATCCCGGCGTGGATGGCGCGACTTACGCCATTGGTTATCACAGCGACTCGGATGGTATTTACGTCCGCGCGCAGGATGGCGGAGCGTTTAGTTTTAATTCGGTGTATTTTAGCGCGCCGATTAGCGACGGTAATCCCATTTACGGCAGCCATCCCACCACCGACAGCAATGGCGTGCTGCAACCCGATGGCTCGAATAAGCCGGGAGCGAATGAACAATGGGAGATTGTGGGTTTCAGCAACGCGGTGAATCCTAACTTAAGCAGCGGGGACGGAATCCATTACAGCGATCAGGTGGCGATTCAAACCGTGCCGAACGGGTATAACGGGGAGTTAAAGTTAAGCTCCGCCTTTGATCATGTGGATGCGGTATGGATTCACTATGATGGTTATCCCAGCGCGCCGCAAAACGGGATTTTGTTCGGCATGAGCATGGACGAGGCGCAATTTTCCACCGCCGCGCCGCCCTCGCCGCAAAACAATCCGCAGGTGGCGGCGGCCTATCAAACCTATCAACAGGAGTTGGCGCAACAGGCGGCGTATGTGCAGCGGCAAAATTATCTGGACACCGTGGCGGCGTACCGTAAATTGCTGGATTCCAGCGTGCCTAGCGGTTCGCAAACCGTGCAAGTGATGCAAACCCAGCCCCTGGAAACGCGTTCTCAGCCGCAGTTTACCGGGCGTTATTATTTTGACGATGCCATTTTGTCTTTGTCCGGCGGTTTTTCCAGGGAGCCGGATTATTTATCCAATTTCGGGTCGGCGCAATATAGCCATCAGCTGAATAATAAATTGACCACTTTGAATTTCGGTTACGGCATGGTTGACAACAGCATCTGGCGCAATACCAGTATGATGAATATGAACACCGCGGCGATGGCCGCCATGAGCGGTCCGCAATACAATCCGGCCAATTATCCAACCTTGAATGGCCATAGCGTGTTCAATAATTTAAGTTTTGGGCTGTCGCAGGTGTTGGATAAGGACACCGTGTTTCAATCCAGCGTTAATTTCAGCGTTCAAAACGGTTATCTGAGTAATCCTTACAAGGAGGTTTATATTCGCGGCATTTTAACGCCGGAGGATTATGCGGCGATGGCGCAAAACTATAATAGTTTTAACTGGAATAGCATCACCAATTTGCAAGTGGTAGGGGTGGAGTTGTTTCGCGAGAATCGGCCGAATCAACGGAATACTTGGTCGTTCTCCAATCAATTGAATCACTTCATGCCCAACCTGGATGCGACTTTGCACGCGGATTACCGGTTTTATACCGATGACTGGTCGGTAAATTCGCATACTTTTCAATTGAAATGGCTGCAGAATCTTGGCGACGGCTGGTTATTGACGCCTAGCGTGCGCTATTATTCTCAATCGCAAGCCTTTTTTTTCGCGCCTTATTATCTGTCGCCGCGCGCCGATAATCTTTATTCCAGCGATTACCGGTTGTCCGGTTACGGTGATTTGAGCGGCGGCGTCAGTATCGGCAAAACCTTGGGCAAGGGGGTGCGGCTGGATGCCAGTTTGGAATATGTTCAGCATGCCGGCGGTTTGAAATTGGGCGGCGGCGGCTCCGGTAATTACGCCGATTTTGATTATTATTTCGCTCACGCCAATCTGAACGTGGATTTATCCGCCCCGGTGTTGGACTTGGATGCGGGCGGCCAAAGCCATCATCAGCATCGCCGGCATGGCGCGCACGCCCCGGCCGGGGTCATGTTCAGTCATATGATTCCGGCGGACCAATGGATGCTGGGTTACCGTTACCAGTACAGCGGGCAAGACGGCGGCATGCAATACGGCGATACGCCGGTCGGCAAACAAGCCGTGGCGGCCAATGGTTGCCCCGGACGCGCCGGCGGTTGCGTGTATGCGCCAACGGTGATGACCATGCAAATGCATATGCTGGATTTTATGTACGCGCCCAGCGATAGCCTGAATTTGATGCTGATGCCGCAGTTGATGAGCATGGATATGACCATGAGCCCGTCCTTGACCGGTAAGAACGATTTGTTTATGAACGAAAGCTACATGCGGCATACCGGCAATAATCTGGGGGACACTTTTTTGACGGCCTTGGTTAAGCTGTGGGAGAGCGGTAGCGAGCACGTGCACTTGGGATTGGGCCTGAGCGCGCCGACCGGTAACGTCAATCTTAAGATGAACCAGCAATATAGCCTGGATTACGGTATGCAAACCGGCAGCGGCACCTGGGATTTTAAACCCAGCGTGACCTACTCGGACCAAGAGGGGGCATGGAATTGGGGCGCGCAATTCAGCGGCGTCAAGCGCATGCAGTACAATAAATATCATTACGCTTTCGGGGATATTTTTCAAGCCACCGGTTGGGGCGGTTATCAAATTTTTGATTGGCTGAACGGCAGCCTGCGTTTGCTGTTCACCGATCAGGCCCGAATCCAAGGCGAGTCCAGCCATGTGCATTTGACCACGAGCACCGTGGATTACACTAGCAACTACGGCGGGCGGTTTTTGGACCTTGGCTTTGGCTTGAATACCCATTTTAGCGAGGGCAAATTCGCCGGGCATAATTTGAGCTTTGAATGGCTGCAGCCGGTGGCCACCGATTTCAACGGTTATCAATTGAGCCGTAGCGGCGGCTTGGCCCTGACCTGGAGTTACGCGTTTTAGCCGGCCTATAAAAAATATCTTTCGATACCCCTTTTTCCGGAACGGAATTTTTGGTTAAATGGACTTAATAAGTCTATCCCATTATTTCTGTGCTGAAACAGTTTATTGCCTTTTTATTGATATTTTTGGGTTTGACCCTCGGCGGCCCGGCTTGCGCCCGTTACGCCGCCATTGTGATTAACGCCGACACCGGACAAGTGATACATCAAAACGATGCGACGCAGCGTTGGTATCCCGCGTCGCTGACCAAGGTCATGACCTTGTATTTGACGTTCGATGCCATTAAGGCCGGTCGTTTGGATTTGCACGATATGTTAACCGCGTCCAAGCATGCGTCGTTGATGCCGCGCTCGAAACTGGGCCTGTTGCCGGGGCAACGGATTACCGTGGAGCAGGCGATCATGGCGGTGGCCACCCGTTCGGCCAACGATGCCGCCGTGATGCTGGCCGAGCATTTGGGCGGGAGCGAGGAGCGTTTCGCGGACATGATGACGGCCAAGGCGCGGCAAATGGATATGAGCGCTAGTTCGTTCGAGAACGCCAGCGGCTTGCCGAACGAGGGCCAAATCAGCAGCGCGCGTGATTTGGCTTTGTTGTCCTTGAATCTGATTAATGATTTTCCTGAATACTACCATTATTTTTCCGCCACCGAATTTCATTACAAGGGGCGGGTACTGCCGAACACCAATAGAATTTTGCAAAGCTATCCGGACGCGGATGGCTTGAAAACCGGATTCACCTGCGGTTCGGGCTTTAATTTAATCGCCTCGGCCAAGCGCAACGGCCAGCGGGTGATTGGCGTGTTGTTGGGAGCGCACAGCAGTCAGGAGCGGTTCCAGCAAATGGAGCATTTATTGGATCTGGGGTTTGAAAAAAATCACGCCGCAAGCAATGGTACGCATGTGGCGGCGCTAAAGATGAACGATTTTTCGCCGCCGCCGTTTCAATTAGTCTCCAACCGTTGCGCCGGCAGCGCCGAACAAATGGGCGCGTATACCGAATCCGCGGGCTATGAACCCATTACGATAGGCCCGCCGCATAGCCATGCGCACAAACCGCGTTTAGCGCGGGCCACGCTCGCCGCGCATAAGCCGCGCCCGGTTGCGAGCTCGGTAAAGAAGCGCGTAAAAGCGGCGCCGGCTCCGCGCTTGCGCGCGGCGGCCAAGCCGCCGCTGAAAGCCAGGGAAGCTAGCGCGGTTAAGGTTAGACATTTGGTCAAAGCTGCCGCGCCCATCACTCGCCGGCATTAAAGCCCTAGTAATGCGGCGGTTTTTCTTGCGGCCAGGCGTCGGCTAGGCCTGAGCCGTTTGGCGGTGCGCCGGCGGCCAGGCTGTTGATTTTTTCATCCAGCCGTTTGCAGGTTTCGCGCAGCTTGGATAATTCCGTCTGCTGTTCCGCCGCGATGCGATTCAGGGTTTGCAATAAATCTTCCTGATAGGCTAGTTTTATTTCCAGTTCAATGATTCTTGCTTCGTTCATTAGTTTTTCCGGCTAGGCGGCGAGGGTTAACGGCCTATTATAGCTTCAATCCATGTTCGGTTTATGAAATACAAGGATAGGCTAATGATATCCAAGGTATAATGCTTTTGTTATATATGGTTATCATAACATGACCTCCCCATGCGAGCCTTGGTCCGAAGAGGAACTAATAGAAGGGGATCATTTCATTATCCACAAAGCGCTGGTCCACGGATAGTACAGCATACCTATGAGCAATGAGTTATTTTTGAATGGTGGCCGCTGGTTAAAAGCGGATTTTCATTTGCATACCCGCGCCGACAAGGAATTTATCTATCGAGGGGAAGATAATCATTACTTGAACGATTATGTTGCCGCTTTGGTTGGCGCGGGCATTCAGCTTGGAGTGATTACCAATCACAATAAATTCGATCTGTACGAATTTAAGCAGCTTAGAAAGAAAGCGGGCAATGCAGGCGTTGGCTTACTGCCCGGCGTTGAGTTGTCGATAAAAGATGGGCAAGCGGGCGTGCATACGCTAGTGGTGTTTGCGGATGAATGGATTTGCAACAAACAACAAGAAGACTATATCCAAAGCTTTTTAAGGGTCACATTTGCCGGACAAGCCAATTTTGAGCAGGAAAATGCCCGTTCCAATCATGATATTGTCGAAACAGTAAGAGAGCTGGACAAGTTTCATAAAGACTATTTTTTGATCTTTGCCCACGTGGAAGCGCCCAACGGTTTATGGGGCGGTTTGACTGTAGGCCGTATTAAAGAGTTGTTTGAAAATGAGACGGTGCGCCGCAGAGTGGCTGGCTTTCAAAAAGTGCGTACCCGTGATGAGCGGGTAAAAATCCAGCAAGCATTGGGTAATCTTTATCCCGCCGAAGTTGAAGGCTGCGACGCCAAACAACTTACGGATATGGCGACCAGAATGGAGGCTTGCTATTTAAAGCTGGGCGATCACGGTTTTGCTGCGGTTAAGTTTGCCTTGTGCGATCACATCAATCGTGTGCGCAAGGAACGCCCTAATTACGGACACTCATATCTCACGAAAATCAGTTTTGAAGGCGCGGGGGCGCTGGGCGGAGCGGAAATTTATCTATCTCCCGAACTCAATACCTTGATCGGCATTAGAGGTAGCGGTAAGTCGTCGGTGTTAGAGGGGATACGCTATGCTTTGAATATTCCGTTCGAGGATAAAGCGTCGGATGTAGACTACAAGGAAGGCTTGGTGAAGCACTTGTTGCGTAGCGGCGGTAAGATTACCATTGATGCGATAGATCGCCGAGGGCAGCCCTATCAAATACGCCGTATTTTGAACGAGCGGCCCGATGTCTATGTTAATGGGCTGTTGCAGCTCGGCGTATCCATCCGCGAGACGGTTTTGCATAAGCCGATTTATTTTGGGCAGAAAGACCTGTCCAGCACTGGCGCGGGATTTGAAAAAGACTTGATCGAAAAGCTGGCGGGTGAGGCGTTGTCGCCGGTCAGGCAAAAAATCGAAGCTGGACGCCAAGCCGTGTTGGACGCCATCGGCCAAATTAAAAAACATAAGCGCGCATCCGAGCAAAAGCAGGAATGGGAGCGAAAGAAGCTGGACGCCGAATTTAAGTTGAATTTTTATCAACAGCATGGGGTTGAGGCAAAGCTGCAAAAGCAGATTGATTTTGACCGCGACGAACGCAGGGCCGGTCAAGTGGTTGAACAGACAGAAAACTACTTGGAGCAATTGAGTGGTTTTATCGCCGGTTGCGAGGACGAGCTAAAAAATCAGCTTTTATATAAATCGGCTAATAATCAGGCATTTTTCGATGATTTTTTTGCGACTTTTTTAAAAGTGTTGCAAGGTTTTGACGCTATAAAAACGATTGCTAGCGAAGGACAGCCGTTATTGTTAGGCCTGCAACAACAATTTGGGCAATTAAAGTTGCAAAAGCAGG
Source organism: uncultured Pseudomonadota bacterium (assembly GCA_903928965.1). Classification (GTDB taxonomy): domain Bacteria; phylum Pseudomonadota; class Gammaproteobacteria; order Methylococcales; family Methylomonadaceae; genus Methylomonas. The sequence goes on along the minus strand of CAIYSZ010000029.1, from coordinate 8,858 downwards.
CGCTTAAGGAGGATTTCGCGGAAATTGAACGTAAGCTGGCTGGCGAATTGAAACAAGCGGGTGCGCAAGCGATTAGCCCACAAGAATTCCGGCAATTAAAAACGTTGTTGGACCAGGCGGAGCAAATGTTGGGCGTGTTGAATAAAAGCGAGCGGCAACATGCGGATTTGCAACAATCGCTTACCGTGGAACTGGCTAAATTAAATGATCTTTGGCTGGAAGAATATCGCGCCATTGAGCACATTTTGGCCGGTATTAATACAGCTGATTCGCCTTTGAAGATTGTGCCGCGCTTCAAGGCGAACAAGGAAGCCATGCTTAGACACTTGCAAGACCTGTTTCGCGGTAGCCGAATCAGAGAGGCGACATTACAAGAATTAATCAATAACTATAGCGACTTTGGTGCAATTTGGCGTGAATCGGAACTTGTCGGTATTGAGTTAAATAATTCCTATGAGACGTTTATGCGCTATTTTGAGGACAATCTCGAAGCACTGTTAACTTGGCAACCGCCTAATGTGTTTACCATTGAGTATCACGGCAAGGCCTTGGCGCATCATTCATTAGGTCAGCGCGCTTCGGCGCTGATGCTGTTTGTATTGAGTCAACGGGACAATGATGTGGTGATTATCGATCAGCCGGAAGATGATCTGGATAATCAAACGATTTATGACGATGTGATTAAGCTGATCCGCGCGTTGAAACCGGAAACGCAATTTATTTTTGCAACTCACAATGCCAATATTCCGGTTTTGGGTGACGCGGAACAGGTGATTGCTTGCCGGTATCTTGACGAAAAGATATCTACTACCAGTGGCGGCATCGATAATGCCGGCATTCAAAAGAGTATCGTTGGCATTATGGAAGGCGGCGCCGAAGCTTTCGAGAGACGTAAACAGGTATATGAAGCATGGAAGCCCAGGAATTATTAAGCATTATCGCGAACGGCGAGGATAGCAAGCATCAGTTTAAAGCCAATGTTACAAACGTGGACGCCGCGGCGGCGGAAATGGTCGCTTTTAGCAATTCAAAGGGCGGCGTGTTGCTGATCGGCGTTAACGATGACGGCGGTATTGCCGGCTTGAACATTGGCGATATGGCTAGGCTTAATCAGTTGATTTCTAATGCGGCAAGTCAATCCGTGCGTCCGCCGATTAATACCATTACGGAAAATATAGCCCTGCCTAGCGGCATGGTGATGGTGGTGTTGATAGAACAAGGCATGAATAAGCCGTACATGGATAACCAGGGTTTTATTTGGGTAAAAAGCGGTTCCGATAAAAGAAAAGTGACCGCCAGGGAAGAGATGCAGCGTATGTTTCAAGAAGCCGCCTTAGTTCATGCCGATGAAATACCCGCGCCAAGGACGTCGGTCGCGGATGTCGATAGGGAGTTTTTTGAGTCGTTTTTTGAGCAGTTCGTCGGCGAGCCTCTGGCGGCACAAGACATTCCATTGCCGCGTCTGCTGGAGAATATGAATTTAATGCGGGCTGGTCAGCTGAATCTTGGCGGCGCTTTGTTATTTGCGATAAAACCGCAGCTGCATTTGCCGGTGTTTATTGTCAAGGCGGCTGCTTTTCCTGGGATGGATATTGCCGATAGCCATTACATCGATAGTCAGGATATTAATGGCAAGCTGTCAGATATTTTTCAGAAATCGCTTGGGTTTATATTAAACAATATTCATCACCGGCAACATGGACAAGGGTTTAATTCCTTAGGCGAGCCGGAAATTCCTAGAATCGTGTTAGAAGAGTTGATGGCAAATGCCTTGATTCATAGGGATTATTTTATTTCAGCCCCCGTCCGGGTGTTGGTGTTCGCCGATCGGGTCGAGATTATCAGCCCTGGTCATTTGCCGAATAATTTGACTGTTGAAAACATTAAGCTAGGCAATTCAAATGTCAGAAATCCTATTCTGGCTTCTTTCGCGCCGCGCGTTTTGCCCTACCGAGGGCTAGGCAGCGGTATTTTGCGGGCCATTAAGGCCTATCCGGATATTGATTTCGTTGATGATCGCGACGGGAATGTTTTCAAGGCCATAATACGCCGGAAAGCTATTTAATATATCCCCTTGGGCGGATTAGGATAGGTATAGTTTTCGTATTCGATTTTTTCGTCAGTCAGCTTGCCGTATAAAGACGGCCTCCGGTCCTTGATGTAGTCGGTGCCGCAAGGATGGGGCGCGGGATAGTCGTCCGGCAGGCAATCGGCGATGAGCAGGGTCTCCTCGGTTGTTGCGGCGGCGAGCAGTTTTGCGCCGTGGGGGTCGCAGATGACGCTGTTTCCCAGGTATTGCACTTGTTCCAGGGCTTGGCCGTTTTCTTCGATATGGCCGCTGCCGGCATAGTTGGTGTAGGCGATGAAGAGACGGTTTTGGTAGGCGTGGGCCGGAATCAGAAATTGGGTGGCGTCGGGATAGGGGATGTTGGTTTTCCGGCCGCCGACCAGGGCCCATTCGTCGGCGGCGGTGGGGATCACTATCAGTTTGGCTCCGTTTAAGGCGTGTATGCGGGCCAGTTCCGGGAATTCGGCTTCATAGCAGTTGAGCAGCGCCACCGGAAATCCATTGACTAAATGGGTGGTGTAGGCCTCGCCTTCTTCAGGGTAGACGTATCCGAAATCCCATAATTTTTGTTCGTCGGGCCCCCAGAGCTGGGTTTTACGGTAGTTCTTGAGCAGGGCGCCGTCTTGGTCTATGAGGGCGATGGAATCATAGTACCGGTTTGCGCCCGCCACATGCGCGGCTTCAGGATACGGGCAGATGATGGCGATGCGTCGGCTTAATGCGATGTCTTGGATGCGGCGGATAATGTCGCCATCCTGGGCGAGGGCGATTTCGTGCGCGCTTGGGTTTTGCGCCTTGAAGGCGTAGCCGGTTAAGAATAGTTCCGGAAAACTGATCAGTTGCGCTTGATGTCGTTTGGCCAGGCTGACGGCGTTTTCTAGTTGCCGGATGGCGCGTTCGATGGCTTCCGGCGCGCCGGAAAGCCCGGCCCGGGGTTGGCATACCGCTAGGCGCAGGCCCGCGCCGTATGGCGGGGGCGTTGGTTTATAGCGTTCTTTTATTATCATAGGCGGGAAGGCTTTTCGATTAGCAAATGCCATGCGCGCCATGCGACAGCGCGGGTTTCTTGGTTGTGCGCGTCACTTCGTTTACGGCCCAGGTTATGTCTTCCACGAGTTTGTCGGCCATGTCGGAGTTAAAGCCTTCCTTCAGCACCATGCGCATGACGGTGAGATTGTCCTTGGGCGAGGACATGGTGTAAACGGGGAGCACCCAGCCTTTTTCACGTGTTTTATGGGACAGTATTTCCATGGTATAGCCTAAGTCCGCCGCCGGTTTGGCGATGGAAACGCAAATCAGCGGCAAGCCGTTGTCATGCGAGACCAGATCGAATATGGGTACGTCATCCTCATTTTTGAGGCTGGCTATTTTGATTTTCAATTCGGCATGCAGTTGCATGAGTCCGTTCATGATTCTGGAATATCCATCCCGGCCGTATCTGACAAAGTTGTAATATTGGGCTATGATTTGCCCCGCGCCGCGGGAAAAGTTTAATCCAAAATCATCCTGAGATTCTCCCAAGTAATCGATTTTGAAGATCAATTCTTGGGGAATCAACGATTTGCGTTTCCAGATGGCCCAGCCTAGGCCCGGATACACCAAGCCGTATTTATGGCCGGATACATTGATGGATTGCACCCATTTTAAACGAAAGTCCCAGACTATGTCCTTGTGTTCGCGGGTGAAGGGCGCGATGCCGCCGCCGCTGGCGGCGTCCACGTGCAAAGGAACTTGTCTTTGCCGCTGTTTATTGTTTTCATCCAGCAGTTTGTCCAGTTTTTTGATGTCGTCGAATTCGCCGCTGTAGGTATTGCCTAGAATGCCGACCACGCCTATGGTGTTGTCGTCGATTTTGGCGATCGCCGCTTCTTCATCAAGCCGGTTTTCGTCGTTGAGCGGTATTTCTATTAAGTCGATATCGAAATACAGCGCAAATTTTTTCCAACAGACTTGCACATTGGAACCCATGACGATATTGGGTTTTAAGGCGGCGTTTATCCCATATTTTTCTTGATGCCATTGCTTCCAGTTCCATTTCATGACTAGGCCGCACAGATGTATGGCCTCGGATGAGCCGACGGTTGAGGTGCCGGCCGCGTCTTCCCCGGCGTTGAATAGGTCGGCGATGATGGATACGCAACGATTTTGGATTTCTATGGTTTGCGGATAAATCGGCTTATCGATGAGGTTTTTATCCAGATTTTCCATTAGTAGGCGTACTGCTTCCGGTTCCATCCAGGTGGTGACGAAGGATGCCATGTTTAGGCGCGGGTTGGCATCGAAGAACATTTCGTCGTGAACCAGTTCATAAGCCGTGCGCGGGGTTCTTTCTTCCTGGTCCAGCGCGTGCTTGGGGGCTGTCAGCTCGCCGGTGCGAGGGTGCATGCGGGAAGAATGATTATAGGCGTGGTTATGATTGAGATGCAATTTGAATGAGAGCATGTTAATGCCGCCAACCCATGCCGGGATGATGCCAGCCCCAGCCAAAACGCGGGTGGTAGGCCCAACCCCAGCCCATTCCGGGTGCAACGCCAATCGGAGCCACCACGGCAACGCCGGGCGGCGGCGCGACCGGCGCGACATAGCCGACGCCCGGCGCGCCGTAAGGGGCTGGGGCGACATAGGGAGCCGGCGCGACGCAACCGGTCAGTAAAACGGTTGTAAGCGGTAGCGCCGCCAATAATGCTCTCATCATTCCATTCCTCAATAGATTAACAAAGTGTAATTATGACATGGATAAAATCTGAAAATTCAGATGGGTCGCTTAAACTTGCGCCGGCTGGGTCTGTATTTTGGTTTACGGCGCTTATTCCACGCCGGAAAAGCGTGCTTAGGCTGGATTGGATTTCAGGCGTTGTCGTTGTTTCCGCTTAGTCGTTTAATGGTTCGAGCGTTTTTTCCAGTGCTTTGCGTAATAGTAAAATAATGAGCCCCGCGGCGATACCCAGGGCGGCCAGCATTAGAAAAAATCGGGGGCGGGAAAGCAGCCCGTAGAAACCGCCGATATAGCCGGAAAGGTAGTTGCCGAAGAAGGACGACATAAACCACATGCCCATCAGCATGCTGATTATTTTGGGTGGCGATACGCGGCAGACTAGCGAGAGGCCGACGGGAGACATCAGAAGTTCGCCTAGGGTATAAATCAAATTGCACAGCGCCAGCCAATGGAGGCCGGTTTTGACGCCCTCGGCCGCGCCGGCGGTGGCGTACATCAGAATCAGAAACGATGCGCCAAGCAGCATGGAACCCAGCGCCATTTTGGTCACGCCGGACGGGGCGAAACCGGCGGCGGCCAGACGCGCGGTTAATCCCGCCAGCAGCGGCGAGAGTAGGATGATTAAGATCGGATTCAGCGCTTGAAACCAGGTGGAGGGCATTTCCCAGCCGAAAATCCGGCGGTCCGCTTCGTGTTCCACAAACAGTTGCAAGGTGTTGCCTTGTTGCTCGTAAACCGCCCAGAACACGATATTCACTACCGCCAATACGGCAAGAGCGGCAATGACTCGCCATTCCGCGCCGCTTAGCGGTGCGTCCGGTTTAGTTTGCGCGCCGGTTGGCCGCGCGGCGTTTTTATTCCGACGATCCGGCGGCAGGTATTTTTGTCCGGATTGGTAAATCAACAGGCTGATCAGCATGCCGACGCCGGCGGCGGCGAATCCGAAGTGCCAGCCGTAAAATTGGCCTAGGGTTCCGCACACGAGCGGAGCCATGAACGCGCCGAGATTGATGCCCATGTAAAACAAGGTGAATGCCGCATCGCGGCCGGGGTCATTGTCCGGATATAGGCCGCCGACCTGGGTGGAGATGTTGGGCTTGAAACAGCCATTACCAAGGATTAGCAGCAGCAAGGCAGGCAGAAACAGGCTTTCAAAGGCCATGGTGAAATGCCCTGCCGCCATCAACAGCCCGCCCAGGATGATTGTGCGCCGTTGGCCCAACACGCTATCCGCCAGCAGGCCTCCAAAAAACGGGGTGAAATAGACCAAGCCGGTATACAGGCCGTAGATTTGCGAAGCCAGCGCTTGTTGGCTCATGCCGCCGAGCAGGGATTCCAGCCAGTTTTGCAACGCGGGAAAACCGAACACGGTTTGGCCTTGTTGGACGCGGCCGATTAAATGTTCCGTCATGTAGAGCACCAGCAGGGAACGCATGCCGTAATACGAAAAACGCTCCCACATTTCGGTGAAAAATAGGTAGTACAGACCGGGCGGCTGGTTGAAGAGAGCGTTCGGTTTCATGGTGGGCTGCCTGAGTGATGGATGCGGGAGCTTTGGATTTGCGCGGGAACATTTTTTAGCAAACTCCGGCGCTCTATGCAAGACGTTTACGCCGGTGAAATGATGGATTGGCCGTCATGGCGTCGGGGAATGATCAAACCGTTGGAGCTGTGGTCGCCGCCGAGGCACTGTTGGCGGTTTGGCGTCATGCACCGCATCAAGCTAAATTTTTGACGCGGGAACATTTTGGCAAATTATACTCGCTGGTGTTTCCGCATAACGTCAATGGAGCGCAAGTTGTTCTAGCTGTGCTACTTTATCGTATCGCGGAAAATCACCGGCGCCGTCCGAGCGCCGTTGATCCGTTGCTTGTGCGCTATGCATCATGCTTCATCGCCATGCGGATGGGCCAGCGACTGTTACACGACTTGAACAAACGTCTTGAAGACATTAATCATCAATGTTTTGAGCAGGCGAAGCAATTGATTGAAGAGCGCGGCGAAAGCTATTTCCGTGCGGCGACCACGGATGTTGAAGTTGCGTTGCAAGCGCTATATGGCGACAAGGAAATATCCACGCTTCAGCTCTCCGCTACTTTTCGGCGCGGCGATCTGATTCAGAAATTATTAGAGTTATCGGTTGTAAGCTGATGACCTTGCAACAACAGGCGCGAACACTGTCGCCCGAACAACTTAAACAACGGTCGGTTGCGCTTTAAGGCTGTATTGTATATCCTGTATACACATACAAATTAATGGAGGCTTCCATGCTGACCAGAGTGTTCAAAAGCGGCAATTCCCTAGCCGTGCGTATTCCAAAGGAACTGGCCATTGTCGAGGCCGCGCAAGAAGTAGAGATAGAACGCATAGGCAATAGCTTGGTGGTGCGACCTATTGCCCAACAAAACTTCGATGATTTGCTGGACATTCTGGCTTCGTTTCCGAATAGTTTCATGGCGGAGGGGCGTGAGCGCAACGAACAAACCGAGCGTGACTGGCCACTATTGGGCGTGGAAAATCCAACCGGGGAAAATTCCAACTGATGCGTTATTTACTGGATACCAACATTTGTATTTATCTAATGAAGGCGCATCCGCCGGAAGTTGTCGAGCGCTTCAAGCGCACGCCGGTGGGACATATCGGCATGTCGGTAGTGACTTACGCTGAATTACGCCACGGCGTTGAACGCTGCCCACCCGCGGATAGGCGTTTAGCCGAACAGGCGCTGATTAGATTTGTCAGTTTAGTACCGATTTTAGCGTTGGATGCTCAGGCCGCCGAAACTTACGGCGTTATCGCGGCGGCCATTCGCGACCGCCGACGCGACGCGCTGGATAGATTGATTGCCGCCCATGCCATTAGCATAGGCGCTATTTTGATTACCAATAACGAAGCCGATTTCAAGGATTATCCCGGTCTTAGCCTGGAAAATTGGGTTGACCCGCAAAACGCCGCCGGACGCGCATTATGAATCAAACTCTATCCAAGCCGCTACGCGCGCAACTGGAAAACACCGTTAAAACCGCCCGCGAGGTCGCCGTGTTTCGGGGATGGTAAACCTAGATGAACGATGCTCTACAAATTGGCTTAAAACACAAACACTGGCCTGAAACATCAGGCTGATCTTCGAATTACTTTCCTATTAGTGAATTAGTATCACAAGGATAAATAACTGAAAACACATCAATCTATGGTTTATAAACGCAATTATATTCTACTGGTTAAATTATAAGATTCTTATTTGTTTTAAATTAAGTGCTTTATGCTTAAGTTTAATCCAGATATTTTTTTCAAATATTCGACTACTAAACGTCGATGGCAATTATGTGGCTTATGTTCACTGCATAAAAGGCAACTATCTGTTAGAATTTCTGGCGTTACATCGCGCTCAATATTTCGCTTAGCAAGTAGATTTAGGAATTTGTCCTCGTAAATTTCCCAAGATATCTCCTTTTTCTGGTAGGCACTAAGCATTTCCTTAGTGGGTGCCCAATCTAATATATGTATATATTCCACATTGCATAGTTCTTTTAAAAAATAAATTAAATCCTGTTGTTTAGCAAAGCCAGATAGCTGAGATATGTTATTCAGGCGTACATCAAGCAACGTTAACACGTTATGTTTTCTTAATAAATTGAAGAATGTCTCCGCACTCTTTTGGGTAAATCCAATTGTAAATATATTTCCTAATTCATTATCAGACATATTGTAATCCCAGCATTGTTAAAGTGATATAGAAGTAAATGTTAAACTGCAAGCGCCAATTTTCGTTTGGGCTTAATCCGACCAATAGCCATGTTATGCCGTAAAGGACAAATTAAGCTTTCTTCTGTGTGTTCGAGGTTCCAAGGTATTTCCCACGGTTTTACGCCATTTTCTAATTTAGTAATAATTTTGTTGGTTACATTAGAATAAACGTTTTGTTTGTTCGATTCATTGTTTTCTTTTTTCATGTCCTATTCCTCTGTACACGACAAAACACAAAATTTAAGAACTCAGGAAAATTTTACCGGATTTGATCTGACTACAATCCACGCTATCGGGTGGACACCAAAAAAGTATCCAGAATAAAAG
>CAIYSZ010000028.1 GCA_903928965.1 uncultured Pseudomonadota bacterium | reverse complement strand
CGCTCTCAGTCCATCGCTTAATTCCATGTTCACCCCCTTGTTTGGTCACTAGAGAGTGAAACAGATTAGCGATGGACTTTCAAGTCATAAACTTAGGCAACCTTCTTTCGGGCTTGTTTAGGTTTTGTCGTGTACAGAGGCAAAATTTGCCGAATCATCGGATCATCATCAATGACAAGTATTGATTTCATGTAATTTTGCCCGTTGTTGAAAGGATAAAACTCTTGGTTCAATTTTGGCAGGACCAAAATCTAACCTGGATTGCGCTGTTGACATATGAACAGCTGAACGCAAGCAGTTAATTTTTAAACGATTTAATCGCAAAGCCGCTTCACGCGCGGGCTTCGATTTTGTTAAGGAGCGGAAATTCTGTTGGTCATAAGCTTACAGTCTAGTATGCCATGACATAAATTATGTAAAAATTATATAAATATTATGCCATCAATCCGTATTCTTGCCAATCTTTGGGGATCAAGCAAAATGCTATACATGGCTCCATGCATCCACTAACCCTTGCCAGCATCAACCTTCACCCAATCTTAACAATATTTTTACCCGCCTCTAATCGGTTAAGCTTTATAATTAACCGGATAACACCCGGTCGGCAGCGGCGCAACCTACGCCGCCCGACCATTGGCTTGCCTTTGCTTCCCGCCGCACCCTAACCCTAAACCGTCGATTGAATTGGCATGAACATGTTGCGCGCCTTAAAAAAATGCCTGCCAGTCTTGCTGTTAAGCCTCCAAATTTGGAGCGGCTGCATACACGCCAAATCCGCCGAACCGTCGCCGCGCGAAGAAGGCCGCGACCTCATGCAATGGCTGGCCGACGAAGATTTGCACGACATCGACGACGAAAACTGGAATCTCTACGGGCAAATGACCTTCATCAACGCCTGGAAACCCAGTTTTCCGGCCAGTTACACCAATTTCGACAACCCCAGCGGCAACTCGCTTTATCCCAGTCAAGAACGCAGTTTCACCGGCACCGCCACCCTGTTTCTCGCCGGCCGCGCCTGGAAAGGCGGAGAATTCTATTTCGTGCCGGAAGCCATTTCCGAACGCGCCCTCTCCAGCTTGAAAGGCTTGGGCAGCGCGATTCAAAACTTTGAGCTGCAAAAATCCGGCTTGCAGGAACCTACTTATTACATTTCGCGCGGATTTTATAAACAAACCTGGGGCTTCGGCGGCGACAGGCAAGTCGTCACCTCCGACCCCATGCAATTGGGCGTCACCGAAGACAGCCGTCGCTTCGTGTTCCGCTTCGGCGCATTCAGCATTCTGGACTTCTTCGACAAAAACAGTTACTCCGGCGACTTGCGCAAGCAATTCGACAACATGGCGTTTCTAACCTACGCCGCCTACGACTTCGCCGCGGACGCCCGCGGCTACACCTGGGGCGCGGTGGCTGAATTCATATACGATGATTGGGCGGTCCGCTTCGGCCATATTCTGCCGCCGCGCAATCCCAATCAATTGGCGCTCAACACGGAAGCGGCGTTCCGCTACTTCGGCCAGCAAATCGAACTGGAACACCATCACGAAATTCGCGGCCAACCCGGCGCGGTGCGCCTTTTAGCCTACCGCAATGTTGAAAACATGGCAAAATTCAGCGACTCCATCGCCATGTTTAATGCCGATCCGGCCCGCTATAATGCAACCACTTGCGTCAACTTCAACTACGGCTCATCCGACCCTAACGCGCCGGATTCTTGCTGGGCGCGCAAACCCAATATTAAGTCCGGCATCGGCTTGAACCTGGAACAACAAGCATGGGACGACCTAGGCCTGTTTTTCCGCGGCATGTATTCAGACGGCCAAACCGAAGTCTATTCCTACACCTCCACCGACCGTTCCATTTCCCTAGGCGGCATCCTCAAGGGCAGGCGATGGGGGCGTAAGGACGACTCCATAGGCCTAGGCTACGCCGCCGGATTTTTATCCGCCTCGCACGTGCAATATTTAGCCATGGGCGGCATCGACGGCTTTATCGGCGACGGCAAGATTCATTATGCGCCTGAACAAGTGCTGGATACGTTTTACAGCTATAACGTATGGAACGAAATCTGGCTGACCGGGGATTACCAATTCATCGCCAACCCGGCCTACAACACCGACCGCGGCCCGGTCAACATTTTCAGCGCCAGAATCCACGTCGAATTCTGAGTTTCCGAGCGCTTAATTTACGTGTTTTACTTTTCATGCTCAAAGACGCCTTGCCAATCCTCACCGGGTTCAGCGGCTTGAAACTCGGCGATTCTATGCAGATACAGCTGACACCAATAATCGTCCGGACGCTCGCGCAACAAATCGCTGAACGCCTGCTCGGCCTCTCCCCAGCGCCGCTCGCGGTAACAAAGCAAGGCCTGCGCCTCTCTTTCCGCCCGCTGCAAACCTGGCGACCCTAAATAAGCATAATAATCCAAGGGCTGAAATAAAGTTACCACCTGAATTTTACCCTTCACCGTCACCCTATCCAACTCACGATAGATAAATTCCGGAGCCAACTTTTTCGTTTCCTCCCCGACGATAATCGGCGTCCGGTAGTACCGGCACAGGCTTTCCAGGCGCTGGCCCAAATTCACGGCGTCGCCCAGCACCGTATACGCCATTCTAAAATTAGAACCCATATTGCCGACGCTCATTTTGCCGCTGTTCACCCCTATACCCAGGTAAACCTCGGGCCAGCCTTTATCACGAAACGAGCGGTTAAGCGCCTGCATGCGCTGGGTAATGGTCAAGCCGGCGGCAATGGCGCGGGCGGCGTGGTTGTCGTCATGCAAGGGCGCGCCCCAAAACGCCATCACCGCATCCCCCATGTACTTATCGATAGTGCCATGATAATCATGAATCACCTCGGTCTGCATGGACAGCAGCTCACGCATCAAGCTGCTCAAGGTTTCCGGCGGCAAATTTTCCGCGATGGCGGTAAAACCCTTGACGTCGCTGAAAAATACAGTCATACGTCTTGACTCCGCCGCAACATCGTAGCGGGCGCCGGATTTCACCATTTGTTGCACAATTTCCGTCGGGATATATAATCCGAACATTTTACTCAAATGCCGTTTATTTAATACTTCCACATAATAAGCGAAGGTGAATTGATTAAAAAACAAAACGCTTAATAAAGCCAAGGGGCTGGCCAATAAAGAATCAATGTTATACGCCATCCATAAATACGCGTTGCCGCCGGCGATCAGACCGGCCAGGCACATGAAGCGCAAAATATTCCAGATCGGGCTGGCGGATGCGAAAAATATCAGGCTCGCCACGCCTATGCCCAGCATCTCTAAAACCTCGAACGCCTGCCAATAATAGGGTTTATATTTAATATTCCCGCTCAGCAAATTCTCCAACACCGTGGCGTGGATTTCCACCCCCGGAAACACGTTTTGCACCGGCGTGCTGCGCAAATCCATCAACCCGGCGGCGGTGCTGCCCAACAGCGCGATTTTATCCCGCAACTCGCCGCGCGGCAACGCGCCATGCAGCGCGTCAGTGGCGGAATAATACTTAAAACCGGGCGTCTTTTTCCGGTAACTAACCAAAATACTGCTATCGGCGGCGGTACGAATCTCTCGCCCGCCCAGCAGCATACCTTCCATCGCTTCATCTTTTCCCGCGGGGCTCAACAGCTCTAATTTTACGTTCCCGAGATGGCGACGAAACATGGCCAAAGCCAGGGCAGGATACAAACGGCCTTGATAATTGGTTAACAAGGGCAAGCGCCGGAACGCGCCGTCCGCATCCACAGCCGGATTATTAAAATAGCCTCCGTCGCCAGCCGCGTTCTGAAACAAACGCAAATCCGCGCCAAAACCCTCTGCGCGCGGAATGTGCGCCGCCAATGCGGAATTTCCGGTTTCAAACCAGGCTTGCGGCAAACCTTGCGCCGGATTTTCCGGCAGCGGCCGGGCGGTAGTGAAAAAACTCAACACCACCGGCCAAGCCCGCAAGCGTTGCGCCAACAGGGCATCCCCGGCGTCAAGCGCGCGCGGATTGGCGGAACTTTGTTCCGCGCCGGCCTCGGCGAACACCATATCAATACCAAGCAAACTGATCGCTTCATGCGCGAACAGCGCTTGAATCAATTGCGCCAGCTTGGCGCGCGGCCACGGCCAACGCCCTTCCGCGGCCAGGCTTTTCTCGTCGATATCTATAATGACAATTTGCCCGGCGTCGGGCTGATAGCCGGCGGCGGCGCGCAGGCGTAAATCGTAAGCCATGCTGTCCAGGCGCTGCAAAAAGGGATTCGGCAGCCAATTAAGAGCATAAGCGCTAAAAACCGCAATCAGCACTATATTCACGCCCATGCGCAAACTATTCAAAAAACCGATGTTTTGCATGTGAGTGCCGGCGAAATGATCACTATTCCATGGATGTCTAAAACCCCTGATTTGCAAGGGGGCAATCGCAAACATTGCCTACGGACGCCGCTTCCGGCAACTTGAGGTATAATCACGATATAACATTATAACTACAATAAGGAGCTATTTATGACACATCGAATCCGCGCCGCCGCACTGCTTCTCTGCCTAGGCTGCTCTTCGGCATACGCTTATAACAGCAGTCAAGGCTCACATAGCTGCGATAAGCCCGTCTACTCCGACTTCCAACCTTCGCCCAGCAAATACACCCAGTCGTTCAGCGAATTTTCCTTCGTCGTGTCATCCAACACCAACCCGCACTCCATTCATGTGGAAATTAGCACGGGCGGCGGAAAAATCGTATTCACCCCCAATGACTTGGTCATCAACAACCGCGCCAACGGCCAATTTGAAGTCCGCGGCAGACTGGACCGCGCCATGGAACACGGCTTCGCCCGCGTCAACATCACCGCCCACAGCAAACCCAATTGCGAAAAAACCGACGGGTTTCTAGTCCGGGTGCATTAAAGGCCGGGCATGGAAGCGGGCTAGGCTGGCGGCCTACACAGTCCCTGACATGGAGGCCAGGTTATAAGATGCCGGTGAGCGAAAGTAGCGTATAATAGAAAGTTTAGATTCAAGCGTGTTCCATGTACCCACTAAATGGCTTGACGATATTCCAAAGCCATGACGAGCAAGGCATCATTGAGGTCATAGACCAGCAAGACATCCGCTCACTGCACTTCGGCACCAGTTCGCAGCAAAGCAGCATGCTGCTTAGCGCCCCCGACCAACTGCACGCCCTGTACGCTCAGGCCATGATGGCCTGCTTGTTGTTCCTGGAACAACCGCGCAATGTTTTAATGATAGGCTTGGGCGGCGGTTTGCTGGCCAAATTCCTGTTGCGTCAATTTCCGGACTGCCGCGTCAAGGCCGTCGAATTCCGTAGCGGGGTGGTCAAAATAGCGCGCAGCCATTTTTTTCTGCCGCTGGACCGGCGGCTGAAAATCAAAATCGGCTGCGGCGCGGAGCATGTCTTCCAAGAAAGCCGCGAACAAAGCGATGTATACGACTTAATCATGGTGGACGCGTTCGACGCGGACGGCATGACGCCGGAAGTCGGCGACCTGAATTTTTTCGACCATTGCCACACCCTGCTAAGGGAAGACGGCGTGTTCGCCATTAACCTATGGGGCACCGACAAACCGCTGTACGAACAAGTCACTTGGCACTTGAACCGGGTGTTTCAATACCGCACCCTAAACCTGCCGGTGCGCAACCGCGGCAATGTCATCGGTTTCGCCTTGGGCAAGCAAATGCAACGCCATGATTTCCGCGACTTAATCCGCCGCGCCCAAACGCTGGAAGCGTTGCACCATCTGGACTTCTCCGGCTATTTGCTGGATATTAAACGCAATAATCCCGCCACCTTAAGACACGTTTTCAAATAGTGAAACCTGAAGTGACATCTAACGCCCCCAACATCTTCGGTTACAAAAAATATTGGGCCCGCCGTTTCGGCCCAGCGCCGGAATTGCCCATGTCCATGCCGGAAATGCAACAACTGGGCTGGGACGCCTGCGACATCATTTTAGTCACCGGCGACGCCTATGTAGACCACCCCAGCTTCGGCATGGCGGTCATCGGCCGCGTGCTTGAAGCGCAAGGCTTTCGCGTCGGCATTATCTCCCAGCCCGATTGGCATGGCGCCGACGACTTCAAAAAACTGGGACGACCGAATCTATTCTTCGGCGTCACCGGCGGCAATATGGACTCCATGGTCAACCGCTACACCTCGGACAAAAAAATTCGCTCCAACGACGCCTACACGCCGCGCGGAGAGGCCGGCAAACGCCCGGACCGCGCCGTCGCCGTCTACGCCCACCGCTGCCGGGAAGCCTACAAAAACACGCCCATCATCATCGGCGGCATAGAAGCCAGCCTGCGCCGCATCGCGCATTACGACTACTGGTCCGATGTAGTGCGCAAATCGCTGCTGCTGGACGCCAAGGCCGACCTGCTGGTGTACGGCAACGCGGAACGGCAAATCGTCGAAATCGCCCACCGCCTGGCTAAAGGCGAACCCATTGGCAATCTGCATGGCATCCGCGGCACCGCGCACTTTGTCAAACAAATACCGCGGGACTGGGTGGAAAAAGACTCCACCAGCATAGATAAACCGGGCGCGGTGAAACCGCCATCCGACCCCTACCAAATGCAACCGGATTGCGCCAGCGAAGCCCCGGCCGCCGCCGGCGAGCAAGTGATACAGTTCAAGCCGATTCCGAACCGCCAGCGCCAGCGCACGGTTATTCGCCTGCCCAGCTACGAAGCGGTGAAAAACGATCCCGTACTCTACGCGCACGCCTCCCGCGTCATGCACGCCGAGACCAATCCCGGCAACGCGCGCGCCTTAATCCAACGCCACGGCGAGCGCGAAGTGTGGATCAATCCGCCTCCCATTCCCTTAACCACGGCCGAAATGGACGCCGTCTTTGAGCTGCCTTACTCCCGCCTGCCGCACAGCGCCTATGCCGACGCCAATATCCCGGCGTTTGAAATGATCCAACATTCGGTGCTGATTATGCGCGGCTGCTTCGGCGGATGCAGTTTTTGCTCCATCACCGAACACGAAGGCCGCATCATCCAAAACCGCTCGGAAGACTCCATCATCCGCGAAATCGAACGCATCCGCGACGTATCGCCCACCTTCACCGGCAACATCTCCGACTTAGGCGGACCCACCGCCAACATGTGGCGGCTGGCCTGCAAGGACCCGCAAATCGAAGCCGCCTGCCGCAAGCCCTCCTGCGTGTATCCCGGCATCTGCAACAATTTGAACACCGACCAAACACCGCTGATCAAGCTCTACCGCCGCGCCCGCGCGTTACCCGGAATCAAAAAAATCTTCATCGCCTCCGGCCTGCGCTACGATCTGGCGGTGGAAACCCCGGCTTACGTCAAGGAACTGGTGACCCACCACGTCGGCGGCTATCTAAAAATCGCCCCCGAGCACACCGAATCCGGCCCGCTGTCGAAAATGATGAAACCCGGCATGGGCAGCTACGACCGCTTCAAGCAAATGTTCGACAAATATTCCAAAGAGGCCGGCAAAGAGCAATACCTGATCCCGTATTTCATCGCCGCCCACCCCGGAACCACCGACCAAGACATGCTGAATCTGGCCGTGTGGCTCAAGCGCCACGGCTTCCGCGCCGACCAAGTGCAAGCCTTTCTGCCGTCGCCGATGTCCATCGCCACCGCCATGTACCATTCCGGCAAAGACACCTTGCACAAAGTAGACCGGAAAACGCCGGACATGGCGATACCCAAAAGCATCAAGCAACGCCGCTTGCACAAAGCCTTTCTGCGCTACCACGACCCGAAAAACTGGCCGCTGCTGCGCGAGGCGCTTCGGGATATGGGCCGCGGCGACCTGATCGGTTACGGCAAGCAGCATTTAATCCCGCCGCGGCAACCCAAGGGCTTCCGGGACGAAACCGCCTTGCCCACGGAAAAAACCGCCCGCTTCAAAACCAAGCACACAGGCTTCAAACTAAAAACTGCCAAGGTAAAACGCTAAACCCGCGTCCGAACCCGAAAATATGCGACAGCCTAAAGGTTACAAACCTCCGGTAATTGAGCATAACTTAGGTAGGATGCGCCAACCAACGGGCGGCGCATCAAAGCTGGCCGAGATAGCCATAATGGTGGTTATCCACTGATTCCAAACCGTGGGTATTGTTGACGAACATCCAATAATTGACCATAACTTAGGTAGGATGTGCCAACCAACGGGCGGCGCATCAAAGCTGGCCGAGATAGCCATAATGGTGGTTATCCACTGATTCCAAACCGTGGGTATTCTTGACGAACATCCAATAATTGACCATAACTTAGGTAGGATGTGCCAAACAACGGGCGGCGCATCAATCGAGGAAGTAATTAATAAATTTAACCTATCAATTATGACCGAATATCGCAGGCCCTACATTCCGGGCGCAACATGGTTTTTTACCGTTAACCTTGCCGAACGCAAAGGAAACCGATTATTGGTCGATAAAATAGATATATTACGGGAAGTTTTTGCGGAGACCCAAAAAAAGCATCCATTTCGAATGGACGCGGTTGTCGTTTTACCCGATCATCTGCATTGTATTTGGACATTACCTGAAAACGACGCCGATTTTTCAACGCGTTGGAATATGCTGAAAGGCGCATTCTCCAAAAGAATTGAAAAAGGCGAACCCATTTCAGTTAGTCGTCAATACAGGCGGGAAAGAGGTATCTGGCAGCGCCGGTTCTGGGAACATTGCATCCGCGATCAACTGGATTATAACAAACATGTTGATTATATCCATTGGAACCCCGTAAAACATCAATGGGTAAAACATGTGCAAGATTGGCCGCATTCAAGTTATCATCGCTATGTCAAAGAAGGAATTTATCCAATAAACTGGGGCGATATAATCCCGCCAGAAATTGATGGCATTGAACTCGAATGATGCGCCGCCCGTTGGTTGGCACATCCTACGCGCTTACAACGCAAAAAGCGCAAGGTTAACCCCACCAACCCACAAATCTACCTCCGCAAAGCCCACGCCACAAACAAAAGCCCGCGACCCCATTGACTAAGCCCCCGCCAAACACCATAATACCCGCAAATAGTTTCGTGTCGATACAAAAAACCGCCCCCAACAAACGCACCAAACCCAAATACACTATAATAAACACCTATAAAACCAGCGCCAAGAACCAAACAACCTCGCATATGCTGAAACTCATCCTGTTTATATTCTTACAACTCAGCCTAAGCGCCGCCGTGCAAAACGTGGCCGCCAATGCCGACATCACCGCCCTAAAAGACGCCTACTACCAAGAACACCCCGGCAAAGGCAAATTCTCCGCCCACTGGTCCCCGATTCCGATTCAAAAATACTGGGACCCCAAGGACTTCTACCAGCCGCCCAGCAGCGTGCAAGGCGAATTCAGCAACCAGCAATGCTTGTCTTGCCACCAAACCCTAACCCCCGGCGCTTATCACGCCTGGAAAAACAGCGTACATGCCAACCTGGACAGCCTGCGCAACCTGAGCGAAAATGACGCCCGCTTTTACAAAAAGCAAAAACTGGCACAGGTGGAAGAAAATTTGCGCCAACAAAATATACTGCCACCCGGCGCCGAGCTGCATGAAGTCGGCTGCATCGACTGCCACGCCGGCGTGGGTGTAAAAAGCGTCGATCACGCCAAAAAACTGCAAATGCCGGACCGCGCGGCCTGCGGAACCTGCCACGTAGATCAATTCGCCGAAGCCGAAGCGGAAAAACAGCAAACCTGGCCGCAAAACCAATGGCCCAAAGGCCATCCGTCGCACGCCTCGGACTGGAAAGCCAACGTGGAAACCGCGGTCTGGGCGGCCATGCCGGAGCGGGAAATCGCCCAAGGCTGCGACATGTGCCATTACCAAGAAAACAAATGCGACGGCTGCCACACCCGGCATAGTTTCTCGGCGGCCGAGGCACGGCAACCGGAAGCCTGCGCCACCTGCCACAACGGCGTGGACCACAACGAATTTGAAAACTTCATGCTGTCCAAGCACGGTACGATTTACCAAACCCAGGGCAAGGCCAAATGGAATTTTGAAGCCCCCTTGCAAGACGCCTTGACCAAAGGCCATTACACCGCGCCGACTTGCCAATACTGCCACTTTGAATTCAACGGCGGCTTCAGTCACAACCTGGTGCAAAAAGTACGCTGGGGCTTCAACCCCACGCCGGCCATCGCCGACAACCTGAACCACCCCTGGTTTAGCGACCGCAAGGAAGCTTGGCGCGATACCTGCTCCAACTGCCACTCGCCGAGTTTCGCGGAGGCTTATTTAACCGCCGCCGACAAGGGCACTATTTCCGGGCTGAAAGTGCAACAAGAAGCCAAGCTGGTGGTGGATAAACTCTATCTGGACGGCTTGCTGGTCGGCCAATACACCAATCGCCCCTCCCCGCCTAGACCGGAAAAAGACGCCGCCGGCGGCTTCTTCCAATTATTCTGGGCTAAAGGCAATAATCCGACCACCGTGGAGCGGATTTACGCCGACATGTGGGAGCATGACGTCATCAAACTGTATAAAGGCATCTTCCACGCCAATCCCGGCGGCTTCACCTATACCGAAGGCTGGTCAGAGCTGATGAAGGATTACGCCATGATCATGAACGAAAACACTCAATTGCGCGAGCAAGCGCAAGCCAAGCAAGCCGCTCAGGCCAAGAAAGATAAAAACTATTATCTCCCGGCCGGTCTACTGCTGGCCGCCCTAGGCGCCGGCTTGCTGTGGTTCCGGAAAAAACCCTAAACCGGCTAGCCATTAGCGACCCCTAGTATACTGGTGATGGAAATTGAATCGCAAAACCGGAACCGGCTAACCATTAAGGATGCATGGCCGCGCCTGACAGGCGCGGCGCTGCTGCTGGCCGGCCTAGGCTTGCTGGCGGCGGCGGCCTTAAGCCCCGACCCGTTGCGCTTGAACTTCAGCCTAGACCGGCAACTGGCGGCGGACGCCCCCGGCTTCCCTGAGTTAAACGCATTCCGGTCGGCAACGCGGCTGGAAAGCTATCACATCCGGCAAGGCGAAACTCCGGCTTTCAACCTGGACATAGCGGTATACCCGGCGGCCGAGCCGGAGCAACGCCGCGCCATCGTCTATTTACCGGACGCAAGCGATAACGGCAAGCAACGCCGCCATAACGACTGGGATGACGCCATGCGCGCGGCGCGCGAACACAGCCCCGCCGACGCCTTGTTCATAAGCTGGTGGGACAATGCGCAACGCCTGGATTTCATGACCGGCCGCGACGCCTGGACGCGCCAGCCGGCCGCGGCGGCCTTTCCAGACCCGGCGGAACAAGCGCTATGGCGGCAAACCGCCGGGCCGTTCGCCGCCGACGACGCGCGCCTAAGGCAATTGGCGCGCTGGCTAAGCATGGACGCGGAACAAGCCCGCGCCGACATGGCCGCCACCCTGCCCGCCGGCCGGCCGGTGTATATTCTGACTTGCGCCGACGATCTGGCCCGGCTGCGCGAAATCGAAGCCCTATCCGGAAAAAAACTAGGCCTGGAAGCGCGCTTTTTCCCGCAAGACGCCGATATTCATCGCCAAATATCTCAAGTCAAAAGCTGGGCCAATGCAGCCGGAACCGGCGATTATTTGTTGCAATCCCGGCCCGGACAAGGCGTACTGGCCTGGCGCGTCGCCGACGCGGAAACCCGCCGCAGCCTGTTAGTCAAACTGCTGCCCTTCACCCACTCCCTAGCCGAACCGACGCCCGGCCTCAACCTGATCTACCGCTCCGCCGGCGGCGGGTATTTGAGTATTCACCAATGGGAGCGCGATTAATTAAAACGGTCTCAAAAACCTCGCGAATACAAGTCTAAAGCGGCTTGTATATGCTTTTGCCGCCGCCGAATAAAGCTTGATGGAACTCAATGGCGTAGCGGTCAGTCATGGCCGCGACAAAATCGCAAACCACCCGTCGCCGCTCGGCTTCCCGCTGTTCGGGAATTTCTTCAAAATCGCGCTTCCATTCATCAGGCAACAAATCGCCTTTACTTTTATAAATAGCTTTAAAAATGTCGGTGACAATTTCCTTGCCTCTATGTTCCACCATTACTAGATTCGGAGATCGAATTACTAATTCGTAATTCAAATGCTTTAATATTTCGACTTCTATCATATCATCGCGCGGTATCCGCACGCCGGATAAAACCGGAAATCGCTCATTTAAAGGATGAATTTCTATGCTACTGATTAAATTACTGACTCTTTGCGACGTAAAAGCCGAACGGAATAAATGCTCCTCACTAAAGGTCTTATTGATTCTAAAGGACTCGCACACATCCCTAAACCTTTCAAATTCATTCTCGGAGCTGCTTCCCACCCAGGTAGAGATATCAAAAATCCGTAAAGCGATTTCAATCAGCTCATCATCGTCTCTCAGCATCGCATGGTCGCATTTGTTCAAGGCTTTATTGGTTCTATCACGCACTTTCTCACGTATAACCAAATTGTATATCAGTTCATCCATTAAGAACGCCGGCGTGACATACTTGGCGTGCAGTGAATCCTCTAAATCATAGGTGGAATAGGCGATATCATCGGCAATATCCATGATGCAGCATTCAATGGTTTTAAAAACGGGTTTATCATCGCTTTCCGGCAACTCCAAATAGCCGGGAACCAAGTTTTTCTTGATATTCTCAACCAAACCTCGTTCCGAGGCGTAATACCCCTTAACCAAGCCCAATCCATCGTTTTTTTCACGAAGCGGTATTTCCCGATCATACTTTAAAATAGTCGCTAAAGTGCGGTAAGTCAAATTCAGCCCATACCCGGATTCAGGCCCGTTGCCCGTATGCAGCAGTTTTTTCTCGACTTTCGCCAAAATACGCAAAGTCTGCGCATTTCCCTCAAACCCTCCATGCTCTTTCATCAACTCATCCAGAGCTTTTTCTCCGTTATGCCCAAACGGCGGATGGCCTAAATCATGCGCCAGACCGGCAAATTGCACCAAGTCCTTATCAATATTGTTTTGACCGGAGAAATAACCTTCGGCATTCAGCCGCTCGGTAATTCCAAGCGCGATTTGCGCCACTTCTAGGGAGTGGGTAAGCCGATTACGGAAAAAATCAGACTCGTTACCGGGGTATAGCTGGGTTTTACCTTGCAAACGCCGAAAGCATGGCGTATGAATCAACCGCCCATAATCCTTGCGGAATTCAGAGCGCCCCGGTTCGGGCTGTTGATTAATATGACTATCGCCGCACTCACGTTTTTCATCGCCTTCACAGTACAAGTTAGACATGAAATTAGCATCCCATTAAAAAACAAACAGAACGTAATGAATATTCGGGAATCAACCCTTATTTATGCAAGCGCCCGGCAGCGCTGGATGGAAATACCTCGGACAAATCCTTTTCCACCTGTCTGCGCACCATGGCGATGACATCTAGGGAGCGGTTACGCTGGAAGTTGTTGTCTTCGCCTCTTTTTTTCGCATAAAGGGCCTGATCTTGCAAAACGCCGGAAGTGGACAACTCAGTTTTTACTTCATTGCGCACCATGGCGATCACATCAAGCTGCTTGCGCTGCGTGTCCAAGGGTTTAGCTGCTTGCTTTGTACTGGAACATGACATATCAGATTACCTTATATTAATGGAAAGCAGGATTTCAAGGCGCAAGCCACGGATTTTTCATCCCAAATCCAGGTACGATTGCGACTGCTGCACACTAGGCGAAATGGCCTTGTCATTTCGCGTTCACATATGTTAACAACCCTTAATAAAAAATCCTATCACTGTTTATTTAGTTTGTCAACTAAATAAAGGATACTGTTCCAAGAGGCCTATTCAAAAACAGCCACCCCGCGACGGCAAGCGCCTTGCACATATAAAAAATTAATCATTTCAATAAATTGCAATAATATATCACGTAAAAATCAAGTCATGACAGACAAAGACGATTACCACAAACGCTAACATAATGCCGAATGTAACTAACATTGTTATCTGTTGCAACATAAAAACTAATCATCTTAAGTAAAAACGTGTAACCGTTTTTTAAATAGCGCCACATCAACAGTGCATTGAGATTTTGGTTGACGGTGCGCTTCGCATAAGGCAAATTTAAAAATGGTTGCGCACTCCTACTTAATGTATTTACTCGCAACACTTTCAAACCAGGCCAGAAGGTCCAGGCTGCCCGCCCGTTCTCAACCGTCATGCATAACGGCAGCCGAAGCGCCAACAAAAAACCGGCAAATGAGGTATTATTTTTAGGCAAACATAACTCATCCCAGGATTTAGCATGAACGGCAGCGACAGCGCCGGCCAGCGGCGCATCAATCCTCAAGCCATGCCGCCGAGAATCGTCACCGGCGGCGTCGCCTTGCCGCATCTAAACCTGCAAACTCTACCCAAACCGAATCCGGTTAACCTGAACCAAGCCTGGAGGCCCGCATGGAAACCTATCGACTGGAGCTATTAATCATCGCCCTGATGGCGGCCCTGTCCCCGCTGCTGGTAAAAGCCTTCCGTCACCCGCGCTTGCCGGTGGTGGTGGCGGAACTGCTATTGGGCATTTGCATTGGCCCGCACGCGCTGAATCTGGTCAACGCCGACGGACTGCTGGGCGTCATGGGCGAACTCGGTTTAACCTTTTTACTCTTCATGGTCGGACTGGAAATCAATTTCAACCGGATTCGCGGCAAACCGCTGGCCCTGGCCGGCGCCGGCTGGATTATCTCCCTGCTTACGGCCCTGGCCTGCGTCAGCGCCGCAAGGGCCCTGGGGTTGACCAGCGCCCCCTTGCTGACCGCCATAGCCCTGTCCACCACCGCGCTTGGCATTCTGGCGCCCATTTTGCGCGATAACGGCCAACTGGAAACCCCGTTCGGCCACTGGCTGATCGCGGCGGCGGCCATGGGCGAAATCGGCCCGTTGCTGGCGTTGGCTTTTATTCCAACCCAAACGCCCTTATTAAACATGACGTTCATGCTGTTTTTCGCCGGCGTCATTTTACTCGCCGCCTATGCCGCCATGCACGTCCGCTCTCCCAAATGGATGACAATCCTAACCGAAAGCATGCAAACCAGCGGCCAATTACCGGTCAGATTATGCCTGGCTTTACAAGCCCTACTGATTTGGCTGGCGGCGCAATTCGGCTTTAACGTAGTGCTAGGGGCGTTCGCCGCCGGCCTAGTGGTCAATTTGGGCTGCAAAGGCGAAGCCGGAGACCTGTTAAAGCAAAAACTGGACGCCATCGGCTACGGTTTTCTGATTCCGTTCTTTTTCATCTCCGCCGGCATGAAATTTCATCTCAACTACCTAGGCTCGTCGCCGCTGGTGGTGTTGCAAGTCGCGGCCGTGCTGGGCCTCATGCTCCTCGCGCGCGGCATGCCGCTGTTTTTGTATTCCAAAATTCTGCCGCCGCGCAGCAAATGGTCTTTCGCGCTCTATTCCGCCACCGGTTTGCCGCTCATCGTCATCATCACCGAGCTGGGAAACGTCCTGGGCATCATGACGCCGGACCAGGGGGCGGTGCTGATTTCCGCCGGTATGTTATCCGTAATATTGTTTCCTCTTTTGGCCGAGGACTTGAGCAGTCAAAAATAAAGCCCGCCCGCAAACTGGACTAATGGTCAATTTTGCAACACCGGTCAAACTTGAACTATCAAGGTCGTTTGATATAATTAGCAGTTGCCTGCGCGATACACGCCAAGGCCCTGGCTCCCTAGACTCAAACAACCTAACATTATGGCTCTTCATTGCGGTATCGTGGGCTTGCCCAACGTCGGCAAATCCACACTCTTTAACGCGCTAACCAAAGCGGCCATCGCCGCGGAGAACTACCCGTTCTGCACCATAGACCCCAATGTCGGGGTGGTGCCGGTGCCGGACCCGCGCCTGGACAAACTGGCCGAAATCGTCAAACCCGAACGCGTGCTGCCGACCACCATAGAATTCGTGGACATCGCCGGCCTGGTCGCCGGCGCGTCCAAGGGCGAAGGCCTGGGCAACCAGTTTCTAGGCAACATCCGTGAAACCGACGCCATCGTGCATGTAGTTCGCTGCTTTGAAGACGACAACGTCATACACGTCGCTGGTCAAGTCAACCCGATCAACGATATTGAAGTCATCAACACCGAACTCGCCCTAGCCGACATGGCGTCGGTGGAAAAAGCCCTGCTCAAGACCGGCAAGGCCGCAAAATCCGGCGTCAAGGACGAAGTGGCGCGCAAGCAAGTGCTGGAACGCGCCTTGGAGCACTTGAACCAAGGCCTGCCGGTGCGTACTTTGGGTTTAGACGAGGAAGAACTCAAATCCATTAAAGACCTTTGCCTAATCACGGTAAAACCGACTTTGTACATTGCCAACGTGCAAGACGACGGCATGGAAAACAACCCTTTGGTGGAAAAAGTAATCGCTTTCGCCGCCGCCGAAGGCTCGCAAGTCGTCACCATCTGCGCCGCCATCGAGGCGGAAATCGTGCAACTGGAAGACGACGAAAAACAGGAATTCCTGGCCGAACTAGGCCTGAGCGAACCGGGCTTGAACCGAGTCGTGCGCGCAGGCTACGAATTGCTGAACCTATCCACCTATTTCACCGCCGGCGTAAAAGAAGTGCGCGCCTGGACCATCCCCCGTCTAGCCACGGCGCCGCAAGCCGCCGGCGTCATTCATACCGACTTTGAAAAAGGCTTCATCCGTGCCGAAGTCATAGCCTACGCCGACTTCGTAGCCTATAAAGGCGAACAAGGCGCCAAGGACGCCGGCAAATGGCGTTTGGAAGGCAAGGACTACAAAGTGCAAGACGGCGACGTCATGCACTTCCGATTTAATGTTTAACGTATGTTTGACAAGCGTTAAATAAGTGTTAAAATGCTCGCTTAACCTAACAAATATGGCGATATAGCTCAACCGGTTAGAGCGCGGGATTCATAACCCCGAGGTTCCAGGTTCGATCCCCGGTATCGCCACCAAAAAATCAAGCGCTTGCATTCTATGCATAGCGCTTTTTTTATGCCCGTGAGACGGCTAATTAGTCGTTCTTGTTTAAAAGTGCGTCAACTGCATGCAATTTTATGAAGAATTATGGACATTTGGGCATGATTCCAATACAATTTCCCCCAAAAAATGTTCAGCGCATATAGGTAGAGGTATTTATTATGGCGATTAAAACAAGCGCTTTTGGCAGTGTTGAATTGAGCGGTAAGGAAGCTGAACGATTTATTCAACACATGAACAGCGATAAAGCCAATCCTTTGGCTATGGCCGCGCTTGCTCGTGGTCGAGAAATCTGCGAAAAAATCAAAAAAGGCGAGGCGTTCAAACTCAACCGCCATGCCTGATGCAGATTTTTACATTCGTAAGCTCGAAGATTCAGACCCAGTAAAAGACTTCAAAAGCGGCCATTCAGCCTTTTTACCGCTTAAAACCTTTTTACAAAAACAAGCCAAGGAATTTCAACAGGCAAATATTGCGCAAACCTATGTAGCCTTGACAGGTCAAACAACCATTATACGCATAGAGACTAATTGCTAACAACTTATACCCTCTCGGAGAAACCAAACATATTGTATTTATTGGAACAAAAACTTGGCAAGGGAGCGAAACATGACGCCAACAAAGCCTCGCCTGCATCTGCCCGATTCTTATCTGCACAAGGTACAAGATATCTTGCACGCCCATTTACCCCAGGCCGAAGTGTGGGCCTATGGCAGCCGGGTGAATGGCGATTATTATGAAGCGAGTGATCTTGATCTGGTGGCGCGTCAACCGGGTGATTTAGCATGCAGTCAACCTAATCTGTCACTGCCGTTGAAGCGTTTTCCGAAAGCAACATCCCCATTATGGTGCAACTAGTGGACTGGGCGGATATCCCCGCCGCGTTTCATGCTGAAATTTTCGCGAATTATGTCGTGATTCAATCGGCTGACGGTTTGCTTGAAATGGGTGAAACAGAGGTATAAGTTCATACATACGAGTCGCGACCTAAAGTCCTTGCGAAACGCCGCCAATAACCGGAATTTGCAAAAACATGTAAATTAATGCCGGTTAAGAGTAATATATTGGCGTCAAATACGCCAACACTCAACCGCCATGCCAACATCCATCGAAAAAATCACATCCCAAGCCTCGCCGGAAATGGTTGAAGCTCTACAACACATTGCCGAATCCGAAGGACGACAATTAAAAATTGTTATTGATGAAGCTCTGCGTGAATACATTGAACGCAAAACAAAACCACTACCCCGTCGCCATGTCATGGACGCATTTTCCGAAAGCCTAACTGAATTTGATAGCCTTTACCGCGAACTTGCTAAGTGACGCCCAGAAATTACCTAACAGTTGCCGAGGTTTTGGAACTGCACCCAATTTTGATAAACAAGTACGGCGGCGCAATCGGCATCCGCGACCAGGGCGCGCTTGAAGCCGCATTGCACCGACCTCAGTCCGGTTACTATGATGATATTGTTGCTGAAGCAGCAGCACTGATGGAGAGTCTAGCTATCAACCATCCATTTATTGACGGTAACAAGCGTATCGCCTTTGCGGTTACGGATGTATTTCTTCGCATAAACGGTCATCGAATTAAAGCTGAGCCTATGCAAATTCATGCCGACATGATCAAATTACTTGAAACCGGCTCATTCGATCTAGCTCATCTTGAGCCATGGCCACGAAATATCGTTATCAAAGTAGAGTAAACACAACGCCGCACCCAGCCCTCATGCCCAACCCCCGCCTAAATTCCATCGACACCCTGCGCGGCCTGGTCATGGCGCTCATGACCCTAGACCACACCCGTGATTTCTTTAGCGCGGCCCACTTCCCGCCCACCGATCTCACGCAAACTACCGTCAGCCTATTTCTAACGCGCTGGATCACGCATTATTGCGCCCCGGTATTTGTGTTCCTGGCCGGAACCAGCATTTATTTATGGCGCTCACGGCATGGCGCCCGCGCCTCGGCCAGCGGTTTTTTAATTCGGCGCGGCCTAGTGTTGCTTATCTTAACCGTGACGGTGGAAGCTTGGTCCTGGAATTTTCTCAACGACTTTCGGCATATCGACGGCGGCGTGCTATGGGCCATCGCCTGGTCCATGCTAGCCATGGCGGCGTTGGTTCAATTACCCGACAACCTGATCCTGCTGTTTGCCGTCGGCATGATAACCGCGCATAATGCCTTTGATGGGCTAAACGCCGCCGCGCTGGGATGGTTTGAACCCTGGTGGAAGATTTTGCACGCCGGCGGCAAAATAGAACTAGGCCAAGGCTGGACGCTAAACCCCTATTACCCCTTAATCCCATGGATAGGCGTCATGGCGCTTGGTCATGCCTTCGGCCGCATGCTAAGCTCCGAAACTTGGCGCGCGCCGGGAAACCTGTCGCTGCTTGGCGGATTATGCCTAACCGCCTTCATCGCGCTACGCCTAACCAACCTCTATGGCGACCCGGACCCATGGCAAGTTCAACCCGACCCGGCATTTAGCATACTGTCATTTCTAAACTGCCACAAATATCCGCCGTCCTTGCAGTATTTATTGATGACCCTAGGGCCGGCGCTACTATTCCTGGCCGCCTGCGAACGCTGGCCGGGTTTGAACCTAGGCCTCCTGCGGCAATTTGGCCGCGCGCCGCTAGTTTTCTATTTACTTCACCTGTACCTCATACACGGCTCGGCGCTGCTACTCGCCGCCCTGACCGGCGGACCGGCGCGCGAAATAGCCGCCGGCGGCATCTGGAACAAAGCTCTGCCTTCCGATTACGGCTATTCCCTGCCCATTGTGTACGCCATAACCCTACTGGTGTTGCTGGCGCTATACCCGCTGTGCCGCGGATTTGAAAACCTGAAAAACCGCAAACCCAATTGGCGGCTGCTGCAATATTTCTAGCCGCTGCCCGGCGCGCCCCTTTGACTGCTGATATATAAACACACAATCAGCAAATTGCTGTTGATATATCAACATTTATTTGACTTACAAACAATAAATGTTTTAATATTAACACCTTGCCAACATGGCGCAAATAATGCATGCAAAATAATGCAAACTAAAACACGATTATTAGCCCGCCGGACATCCAGATGACTAAGGCGCCAAAACCTAACAGCCGAGCTAAGCCATGACCTTACTGACATTCGACGAACTGGAATCGCGGTCGCTCTCACTCTCCGTGCGCGCCTCGGCTCTGGTATTTGAAGATCCCGTCTCCCGCCGCTTGCTGGAGCAAATTGAGCGCATCGCCCCCAGCGACGCCACCGTGTTAATCATCGGTGAAACCGGCACCGGCAAGGAACTGGTAGCCCGGCACATTCACGCCTTGAGCAAGCGCAACAACAACACTTTCGGCGCGCTCAACTGCGCCGCCTTGAGCGAAAACCTGATAGAAAGCGAACTGTTCGGCCACGAAAAAGGCGCTTTCACCGGCGCGCTGGCCACCAAGATCGGCTGGTTTGAAAACGCCAACAAAGGCAGCCTGTTTCTAGACGAAGTCGGCGACCTGCCGCTGGGCTTGCAAGTCAAGCTGCTCAGAGTGCTGCAAGAACGTGAAGTGGTCAAGGTCGGCTCCCGCACCCCGGTGCCGGTGGACGTGCGCATCATCGCCGCCACCAACGTCAACCTGGAAGAAGCGGTGGCCGCCTCGCATTTTCGCGCCGACTTGTATTACCGCTTCAACGTCGCCGCCCTGCAGCTGTCGCCGCTACGCGACCGACCCGGCGACATCCTGCCCCTGACGCAACATTTTTTGAAAATCTACGGCGACCGGCTAGGATATAACGACATCAAACTCTCCCCCGCCACCGAACTGGTATTATTGAATTACGACTGGCCCGGCAACATCCGCGAATTGGAAAACGCCGTGCATAGGGCCTTGCTGGTCTGCCCGGGCAACCGGCTACGGCCTGAAGATTTCAAACTGTCCGGGGTCAGAATCCATGGCAGCAGCGCGCCCATGGTATCCACCACCTCATTGGAAAGCGCCTTGCAACGCCTGTGCGAACAAGGGCCGCCCAAACTTTACGAAATCATAGAAGAAACCGTCATCCGCACCGCCTACGAATTCTGCGAGGAAAACCAGGTGCACACCGCGCGCCTGCTCGACATCAGCCGTAACGTGCTGAGACATAAACTCGCACGTTACGGCATGCTGCCGAGCGGACAAAAAGCCGGCTAGGCCAACACTACTAAAAATACCGTTTTTGGCACTGCAAGCGTTTAATCACGCCGCCCAAACGGTCGATTTCCTCGTAGGTGTTATAGAAAGCCAGCGACGGACGCACCGTGCTCTCCAACCCAAAGCGGCGCAGAATCGGTTGCGCGCAATGATGACCGGCGCGCACCGCTATGCCTGCCTCATTCAACGCCGTACCGACCTCCAACGGACTATAACCCGCCAACACGAACGACAGCACGCTGGTTTTATCCGGCGCGGTGCCGATCAAGCGCACGCCGGGAATGCCTTGCAGCACGTGCGTGCCATAGTGCAGCAACTCATGCTCGTAATACGCCACCCGCTCGATGCCTAAACCGCTCAAATACTCCAGAGCCGCGCCCAGTCCCACCGCGTCGGCGATATTGCCGGTGCCCGCCTCAAATTTAGCCGGCGCCGGTTGATAACGGGTATGCTCGAAAGTCACGTCCTCTATCATATTGCCGCCGCCTTGCCAGGGTTGAGTCTCCTCCAACAAGTCGAATTTACCGTAAACCACGCCAATACCGGTGGGACCGAAGATTTTATGCCCGGAAAACACCAGCCAATCGGGATTCAAGCTTTGCACGTCCACCCGGATATGCGACACTGATTGCGCAGCGTCCAGCAATACCCTGGCCCCGGCGCGGTGCGCCATCTCAATCATCTCATGCGCCGGAGTAATGGTGCCCAGGGCATTTGAAACATGCGTGAACGACACCAGCTTGGTACGCGGATTCAACAGTTTTTGAAACTCAGCCAGAATAACCTGACCGTGATCGTCCACCGGGATCACTCGCAACACCGCGCCGGTTTCGGCGGCTAACTGCTGCCAAGGCACGATATTGGCATGATGCTCCAGCCAACTGATCACGATCTCGTCGCCGGCGCCGATATTTTGCTTGCCCCAACTCTTCGCGACCAGATTGATGCCTTCGGTCGAACCGCGCACGAAAATAATTTCGTTGCTGGACGACGCGTTCAAAAACCGCGCCACCACATCCCGCGCGTGTTCATAGGCATCAGTAGCGCGAGCCGCCAACTCATGCGCCGCGCGGTGAATATTTGAATTCTCGTGTTTATAAAACTCCGAGATCCGGTCTATCACCGCCAGCGGTTTCTGCGTGGTGGCCGCATTATCCAGCCAAGCCAACGGATAACCGTTCACCCGTTCCTGCAAGATCGGAAAATCGCGGCGCACCCGTTGCACGTCAAACTCCGCCGGAGCCAATGAAGGGTCCGCGGCATGCTTGGCCAACTCGCTAACGAAATAATAATTAACCGGCGCGGCGCTCTCCCCGGACCCGGCGCTCGGAACCGGCCACGGGGCCAAACCAATGTCGTTCGGGTTAGTGAACGAACGCCGCGCCAACGCAGACAACGCTCCGGAATCCACGCCAGGCAAGGCAGGCAATCCTGCCCCGCTCAATTGCGGAGCGTATTGCACCGGCTCCAGCGAAGCCGACTGGTTCGGCATCGCCGCGAACAACTGGCTAGCCCATTGCCGCAGCAAACCGGCGTCCGGCAAGCCGGCGGAAGGCGAACTTCCGCTCATGGCCAAACCGGCCAATTTTTCCAAGGTTTGATTATTTATACTCATGGTATTGGCCTACATCAACATTTTCGAGTACGCCCAGGGCATCCTCGGTCAACACCGCCAAGGAACAGTACAAAGACACCAAATAAGAAGCGATGGCCTTATGGTTAATGCCCATAAACCGCACCGACAAGCCCATGTGCACCTCATCGGTCAAATTCGGTTGATACAGACCGACCACCCCTTGCCGACTTTCGCCGGTGCGCAGCAAAATGATATTGGTCTTGCCGTTTTCGATTTTCAATTTGTCGGTCGGAATCAACGGCAAACCGCGCCAGGTCAAAAATTGCGAACCGAACAAGCTAACAGTCGGAGGCGGGGTGCCGCGCCAAGTGGCCTCGCGGCCGAAAGCGGCGATGGCTTTAGGATGCGCCAAGAAAAAACCCGGTTCTTTCCACACCAATGAAATCAACTCGTCCAAATCATCCGGAGTCGGCGCGCCGGAGCGAGTGGACACTTTTTGGCTTTGCGAAACATTGTTCAACAAACCGTATTCGGCATTATTAATCAACTCGCTTTCTTGACGCTCTTTCACGGTTTCGATGGTCAAGCGCAATTGTTCGTGAATTTGGTTATGCGGGCTGCTGTACAAATCCGCTACCCGAGTATGCACGTCCAACACCGTGTTCACCGCGTTCAAGCGGTACTCGCGGCCCCATTCCTCGTAATCCACATAAGTTTGCGGCAGCACTTTCTCGTCCAGACTGGAACAATCAACCGCGATGCTGGTTTCGCTTTTGACTTTGTTCACCCGGTAAATACCGGCTTCAACCGGCACCCATTGCAACAAATGCACCAACCAACGCGGGGTGATGGCCCCCATCATAGGCACGGTTTTAGTAGCGTTGGATAATGTACGCGCCGCGACGTCGCCTAACGCGGTATGAGCTTGATGTATGTCTGACATTTTGGTTACCTATAATTATGAATAAAAGATAATGTAAAAACCGGATGCGGAAAGGAAAACGCCGCGGCCGGCCGTTCAAACGCGAAATGCTAAGATTTCACCCCTCCTGCAACACTAGCTGCGCACATGCGCTTGCGTGACTTGACTGCCCGGCGGCACGCTATGCGTCAACCAGACGTTACCGCCTATAACCGAACCCTGGCCGATCACGATGCGGCCTAAAATAGTTGCGCCGGCATAAATCACCACGTCGTCCTCGACTATCGGATGCCGGGCGTTACCCTTCACTAGAATCCCCTGCTCGTCCTTATCGAAACGTTTGGCGCCCAGAGTCACCGCTTGGTAGATACGCACCCGCCGCCCAATGACCGCGGTTTCCCCAATCACCACGCCGGTGCCGTGATCAATAAAAAAACTCTCGCCGATTTCAGCGCCGGGATGAATGTCAATACCAGTGGCTGAATGCGCAATCTCGGCGATCATGCGCGCGGACAAATGCGCGCCAAAGCGGTACAAACGATGCGCGATGCGTTGATGCATCATAGCGTTGACGCCGGGATAGCAAACCAGTACCTCGTCAATGCTGCGCGCCGCCGGATCGCCCTCAAACGCGGCTTTGATGTCGGTATCGATTAAGGCGCGGATATCCGGCAAACCGGCGGCGAATTGCTGCGTCAGCGCCAACGCCTCCACATGCGCGTCCAAAACCTGCTGGTTTTGCTCGGCATTAAATTGCAACTCCAAGGCGATTTGCCGGCTCAAGCGTCTTAACACCGAGGCCAAGGTATTGCCGACAAAATAATCCACCTCTTCCGGGCTGATATCCGGCTGACCCAAGCGATTGGGAAACAAAGCCGCCGCCAAATCGTCTACAATTTGCGTCAATGCCTTACGCGAGGGCAATTTCGGCGGATGGTCGCGGCGTTGCCGAGCTTCCAGGGAGGTCAAGCGCAAGCGGCGCAATTCACTGACCAAAAAATCGATACGCCAAGGTTCCTGGTTTTGCGTCGTCATTGCGCCGCCTCGGCGGCGCGGCCGCTCGCAACCATTGAAAAATAAACTTCGACAAAATAAATAAAAACTACAAGTTTTAATTCAAGCTTCATAATCTGTTTCCTTATAGATTATCCACACATGATTTCAGAATTCCGCTTTGCCAAAAGGCACGGCTTCCGGAAGTCCGGTCAGCTTGTTTTTTTATTACAGTAACAGTTTAGCTCAATCCATGTCAAGCAAAAATATCACCTAAGTCATTAAAAACATTATTTATTATAAAATTAGATAAATATATCACATTTTTTGATATACACAATCAAAAGCCTATGGCCCAATCCATGCCGAGTATTTGAAATTTAAGGATTTTTCAAAAAAGAGATATATAAATCTATTTATATCGTTTTTAAAAATATTAATAAACGCTTACTCTATACCCGCGGCTTAATTAGCTGTCTTAGTCTGACCTTAAAGCTTGCAACTTATGGCTGTTAAACAGGGACGTTGTTCGGCGGGAACTCGCTCCCGCCGACTTTTTTTATCCAACATTCGAGCCATTCCGGAGCCATGAATGCCATTACAACAACTGGTCGAATATTTCAACGACCGTTTGGAACAAGAACATAAAAACACCTCGCGCGCCTTTACTCTGCAAGACGGCGCGGCGCAAGCGCTATTCGGGCCGCTACGCATCGGCAGCCGCCTGAAACCGGTCCGCTGCGTCGACGCGCTAGAAATAACTGTCGGCAGCTACGCCCAACTAACCGTGAATGTCAGCGAGGAACAACTTCCGCCGCTATTGGCCGAAAACTCGCCTTTGGCCGGCGATATCGGCGGCAATCCGCCATACCAATCAGTCATAGACTTTGACCGGTTGGCCCGCACCGTACACATGCTGAATTTTCTGCCGCAAGCCCACCTAGAGGAATTACTGTTTCTGGATGTCGACCCCCGGCACATACTCGGCGTAAAATCCGATCACGGCGCGTACTTTGAAGAAATCATCCACAAATGCGGCCTGCACACCGGCAATATCGTCATCGTACTCACGGTGGACCAAGACTATTTACGGCTTTACCCCATTCTGCTGAAAGGCTTGGAAAACTACCAACGCCGCGGCTACCGCCTGGCGCTAAAGTTCACGGCGGGCAGCCTGGACAAAACCTCGCAAACCTTCATCAACCGCGCCGCCGCCGATTTCATCGGCCTGCAAGCCCCGGACCATGAACAACGAGGCGATGAATTCGAGGAGCAGGCGCAAGAATTCGCCCGCTTCGGGCTCGCCCTAGGCGGTCAAGGCGTATTATTCAACGCCAACCCGACAAGACACATTGAATTGGCGCGCCGCCACGGTTTCCAATTCGTGCAATACGATGAACCTAAACATGACGGCCAACAACACCATGATTCGCAATCCGAGCCGGTAAAAAAAAATCCTAGCCCGACCCGGCAAATAAACTCGGCCGTTTACCCGGCGCATGCCGGCGGCGTCACGGCCAAACACTAATTTTTTGTGTTGTCTCCTTCCCGCTTCGGGCATCCGGCGCAAGCCGGATTTTTTTTACGTTTAGGCATCAAAATT
Organism: uncultured Pseudomonadota bacterium; assembly: GCA_903928965.1. GTDB lineage: Bacteria > Pseudomonadota > Gammaproteobacteria > Methylococcales > Methylomonadaceae > Methylomonas. The sequence goes on along the minus strand of CAIYSZ010000028.1, from coordinate 48,537 downwards.
AAACGCTAACTTCTCTACAGCCCGCTGACCAAAATTCAACACCTAATCAGCAGAAACTGCTTAAAGCCCAGCACCGCAAGGGTAAATGCGAAAAATTTACCTTATATTTCAAATAAATAAAAATGGCACAAAGACTGCTTTACTAAAGAAAAGAAACGATCGTAACTTAGGACGCCCCTCCTTTATCCAATGAAAACCAAAAGCGGCTAACTGCCGCAAACATAGGCGCAGTATGGAACAAAATCTACCCAATGGCGATGAATACCAAGAGACCATAACTCAAATTATTGGTTTTTTAAAAAACATCCGTTTCGGTTCGTTGGAAATTGTGGTGCATGAAGGCCGCATCGTACAAATAGATAAACGGGAACGCTTTCGATTTAACCAAGGCAAAAAACCTAACGAATCAAATCAAGAAAAATCGCAGCAAGACCAATATATCCTTTGATACATATATTGCGAAAATTAATTTTGAAAAAATACGCTAAAACAGAATATATTTTTTGAATAAACAATTTTTCAATAAAACCAGACAACCGACTTTAATAAGATTTTGTTTTTCCTGAATAATACTGAATCGAATACCGCAAGCTGCTGAAATATCAACAGCAAATCAACATAAACTGTTTCCCAAAAAACACATTCTATTTCAGGACAAGATATTTAAATTATAAATCAATAATTTAAAACATGGCACATTTATTGCCTTACTGGTTTCGCAACAACAGAAATTGTTGCTGCAAAATTATTAACTAACTTTTAAAAAGAGAGTTTAAATTATGAAAAATATTCACAAGCTATCCGCGGCGATTGCGCTGGCGTTAGTCGCGGGCAGCGCCAACGCGGCGTTAACCCTGACTTACGATCCATCGGATTCGTCGCAACAAACCCCAATCAACAATGGCGCGGGTTCTTCCATCTTGTTGGCGGTTAACGACCAGTTAAATGGTTCCGCCAACTTTGGTAAAACCTTTCTGTTGGATTTGTCCCTGGACCACAGCGGCTTGACTTACTCCAGCTTCGTCAACGGCACCCAAGGCACAAGCTCCACCTTGAGCTGGAACTTGAGCAACTATGCTGACTTCAACAGCATTGCTGGCGACCTCGCGCACTTGAGTTGGTCCGTGGTCGGCGCTTCAGTATTGGATCAAAACACTTTGACCAACCTGAATGATGTCGCCGGCGGCTATCCTTTAACCGCGGTAGCGCCTTGGGGCGTGGTTGCCACCGAGCAAAGCACCGCCGTTTGGTCTGGTAACTTAGCCGGTTGGGCCGGCTTAAACGAACAAGCTTCGGTCAACACCGACTCCGTGGGCGGCGCCATTTCGGCGACCAACGTCAGCTTGACCAAGTTGAACGCCGTCAGCAACGAAGTATTGGCTCCGGCGGCTGGCACTGGCGCGTTCGCTTACTCTGCCTTGTTTCCCTATGAAGGCACCATCGGCGCTAACTCGGTTCCGTTCTACTTCGTCACCAACCAAAACGGTCTGCTGGGCGACGGCGCGGACACCAACATTGTTAGCAAATTGGGCACCTTCAGCCTAAACGCTAATGACGTTTTGACCTATAACCCGGTTGGCGCAAGCTCGGTTCCGGTTCCCGCCGGCGTTTGGTTGTTCTTGTCCGGTTTGTGCGGCGCTCTGGGCTTGAGCCGCAAATCTTCACGCACTAAAGCCTAATAAAACCAGGCGATTCCAAGGATTCCAAGGAATCGCCGTCATTCAATTTTGGAGTTTAAAACATGAAACACACACACACTTTAAATAAACTAGGTATCGCCGTGGCCTTATTGGCCGGCGCTAACTCAGCTTCCGCCATTACCCCTTGGACCTCCGGCTACGCCACCCCGGATTACGTGATTTTCGCCTCCGGCGGCGCGGCGCAAGACTCAGCCATTGACGACGTAGTGAAAAACACCTTGGCGGCAACCGGCACTTTGGATGTGTTCCGCGACGCCACCACCACCAGCCAAGCCTCTGGCAGCTGGGGCTCCAACTTCACAGGTTATTACTTCATCGGTAGCAGCAACCTGCCGGCCAACCTGCAAGGCAAAAAAATCTATTTTGGCAAACGTTCGCGCGGCGCCGCGGGCTATGGCGTGATTCCAGTCCTGGCCGGCACCGCCATCGACCAACTGTATATTTTCAATACTCCAACCGCTAACGCCTCCCAAGGCAACACCGCCAGCTACGGCAACTGGACTCAAAACACCATCGACGGCTCCTGGGGTCAAGTCATTGACACCACCACCAGCGGTTTGGCTTCCATCGTGCAACATTTTTCACACGGCGGTTTCACGGGCGTGGACTCCGAATCCCTGGTATTGAACTCTCAATCCAGAAACTACCCTGCTCAAACCACCGAATATAGCACCAACGCGAACACCTCGCCTTGGAACACCAGCGCGGCGCCTAGCGATTTGTCCGCGCTGTCACGCATTCCAACCGGCGGCTTGACCTATGGCATCGCCGTAACCACCGACTTGTATAAAGTATTGCAAGCCGCGCAAATCGCCAACGGTAAATTGCCCGCCACCACCACCATCGGCGATTACAGCAACGCCGCCAGCCTGCCTAGCTTAAGCCGTGACTTTGTCGCCTCCGTCCTGGCCGGCAAAATCAGCGACTGGAACAACGTTGAAGTCAACCTAGGCAATGGCACTTCCGCAACCTTGGTGTCCTTCGCCTCCACCGCTGGCGTTACCGCGCCTACCGTTACCGGTGGTTTGACGCCAATCGGGGTTGGTATCCGTAACAACGGCGCCGCGGTTGGCGCGGCTGCCTACGCCACCTTCTTGAACTATCCGTACGCGGAAAACTCAACCGCGCCGGCCGCCGCTTCTTCTCAAACCAAAGCCGTTTTCGCCACTCAGCATCCGGCCGTGGTCGCCGCCACCGGCGTTAACAACACCGGCGCATTGCTGTTCGACTGGCAAACCGGCGCCAACACCAGCAAGCTGAATCCAAACAGCGCCAAATACTGGGGTATCGCCATAGACGCCGCCACCGCCAACGACCTTTCCAGCACCAACACTACTATTGGCGCTAACTGGCGTTTCGTAAAAATCGACGGCTACGCGCCAACCGTGGAAAACGTTTCCTCCGGCAGCTACCCATTCTGGGCCGAAGGCGAGGTGGTGTTTCAATCCGCCGCGGGTTACACCGGTGCAACCGGCAGCATCCCTACCATTCCGCTGTCTAGCGATATCCAAGGTTTCCTGACTACATTTGCCAATGACTTGGGCAGCATCCGCGTAGGTGCTTCCGTGAACCCACAAGTAGCGCAACCTTGGGGCAATCCAGGCATTTTCGCCACTACCGCTTCGCATCCGGTGGGCGGCAGCGTGGCTTTGGACATTCCATTCCAAATCAGCAACCCCTTGGTTCCACTTAGCCATGTTGGTTCGGACGGTTACACCCACTTGGGTGTAAGACCGGTTGCAACCGTGAAAACCGACATCATCGAGCTGAAATAATCTCGTTTGAATCGGTTTAACTAAAGGATTACCGCACAAGGATGTGCTTTGCCAAGGATAAACCATTAGGCGTAAGCAGGAAGCAACCGAGTCTAGGACAGGCTCCATCAGGGATGTGACGGGAATTGCCGAATACGGATATTCAACGGAACGGCGCACACGCAGGGTAAGCGGCAGGGTCAAGTGACTGGCCCCCACAACGGAAGTGGCTGGAATCGCCAGAAACGGACTTTCAACGGAACGGCGCACACGCAGGGTAAGCGGCAGGGTCAAGTGACTGGCCCCTACAACGGAGGTGGCAGGATACGCCAGAAACGGAGTTTTAACGGAACGGCGCAAACATTGGACAAAATCAAGTAACGGACGACTTAAAACAGGGATGTTGCAGGAACAGGCCAAAGGGAAACCTCAAAGGAGTGGCCGCACAGGAACATGGAAAGACAAATGGAAAGACAAAATGCGTCGACATTACCCTGCCTAGGGTATGCCGACGCTTTTTTATTTTGAGTACTTAGCAAAATGACTTAAGTTCATGAGACATAAAAGGCCTTTGGCCAACCACTACCCATGCGCACCCGGATACTTATTGCGCTTATGCGACTATTAAAACGGCTATAGCGTTTAAATGACTTTACCTATTGAATTTAATCCTGAAACCAACACGCACTTTCTGCCATGACCACGTCCGCATCATCCCCCCGCGCGCCATTCAACCCGCATCCAAAACCGTTAACCCGCGCCATTCGCGGCATTATCGCCGGCAGCATGGCTTTCGGCTTTGGTCTTAGTCCCGCCGCCGCGAACCCGGCGCTGCCCATAGGTGAAAACCCCACCACCCACCAACTGCTGGACCCTACCCTGTCTCCCGGCCAAACCCTTACCCTGCCTACTCTATCCGGCTCCGCCAGCGAAATTTTAAACGGTCATACCCTCAACATCGACCCTGGCAACAACGCCATCATTAATTGGCACAGTTTCGACATCGGCAAGGGCTATACTGTCGATTTCCACCAAACCTCCACTGCCTCCATCGTACTCAACGATATCGGCGACGCCAACGCCAGCACGATTTTCGGAACCTTACACGCCAACGGCCAGGTGTATCTAGTCAACCAAGACGGCTTTATCTTTGAACCCGGCTCCAGCGTCAACGTCAACACCTTGGTGGCCACCACCCTTGGCATCAGCCAAAGTGCATTGCAAACCGGCATCGGCAACGTATTTAACGCCGCCTATCAAGCCAGCCCTGGAACCGTCATTAGCCAAGGTGCGGCCTTGGTCAGCGCATCGGGCCAATACCTGCAAGACAAAGACGGCAATTATATTCTAGATGCCAGCGGCCATAAAATTGAGATCAGCCTTGCGCCCATTAGCGTGGCAAAGGACGCCAATATACAAACCAACGCCAACGGCGGCATCATTTTGCTCGCCGCCTCCAGCATCAATAATCAAGGCGCCATTACCGCCAATGCCGGCCAAGTGATTCTGGCGGCGGCCAAGGACAAAGTGTATTTGCAAGACAGCACCGACTCCTCGGTGCGCGGCTTGCTGGTTGAAGTCGGCGTCGGCGGTCAAATCAATAATTCCGGCGCCGTTTACGCCAAAAGCGGCAACATCAGCATGATAGGCTTCGCCGTTAATCAAGACGGCATCGTTTCCGCCAGCACCTCCACCCAATTGGCCGGTCAGGTAAGGTTGCAAGCACAAGAAGGCCTGCAAAATCCTACCAATACCAACGGCCTGCTGGAAGGAGCCGCCACCACGCGAAGCACGGATTACGGCGACACCCTAGGACAAAGCGCCACCCTAAATTTGCGCTCCGGCAGTTTTACTGGAGTCACTCTGGACAACTCCTCCGGTCTAGCCTTGGCCGTGCAAAGCCAACCGAAATCCGACATTGAGCTGGACGGCCATCAGATTAACATCGAAAGCGGCGCCCTCGTGCAAGCCCACTCCGGCATCGTCAACGTCAACGCTCAAGACAACCCGGCTTCACCCACGCAAAGAGGCGACGCCCGCGTCTACCTAGCGAACGGCGCCAAAATCGACGTATCCGGCGTCAAAAACGTGATTGCATCGGTGCGGAACAACATAGTACAGGTCAAATTGCAATCCAACGAATTGCGCGACTCGCCCACCCAACGCACCGGCGTGCTGTACGGCAAAACCGTCAGCGTGGACATCCGCGACGCCACCATCACCACGGATTCCTCCGGCGACTTAATCGCTAGCGTACCCATCGCCGACATTAGCTATCCGGTGCAAGCGCTGAAAAACGATGTCGAGGCGCGCAGCACCGCCGGCGGCAACATTAATCTGACTTCCACCGGCGACGTCATCGCCGCCGCCGGCTCGATTCTGGACGTTTCCGGCGGCTCCATCGCCTACCAAGGCGCGGATATCTCCACCACCTATTTGCAATCCAACGGCCAACTGTATAACCTAGGCACGGCCAGCCCCAATTTGGTTTATACCGCGCTGGTCAATCAAACCAGTTTCAGCCCAAGCTACATCCAGGGCTTTGCCGCCGGCGCGGTCAGTATTTCGAGTTACAACGCGCTGCTGGACGCAAGCATCCACGGCCAAGCAGAAAACGGCGCTTACCAACGCACCGCCTCTGACCGCGCCGCCGGCGGCGAGCTGACCATCAAATTGGACTATGGCAACCTATCCAGCGATCAAGCCGTGGTGCTCGGCAACGGCAATAGCGGCTTGTCAATTGCCGAAAATCAGGCATTCCCCGCCGCCGGCACAGCCGGCCAACCGGTGGCGTTGAATTTGAACAGCGCCATGCTCAGTAACTCCGGCTTGCAAAACATCATCATCAGTACTAATAACGCCCCCTTCACCCAAACTCAGAACAGCGTATTGCGGCTGCCGGGAGCGGGTGACTTGCAAATCAACGCGAGCAATACCGACATCAATGGTCAAATCATCAATCCCTCCGGCACGGTCGAACTCAACAACGACGCCACCACACTGGGCAAAACCGCGCTGATTAGCGTCAGCGGACACTGGGTCAATGATTGGCTGGCGCTGCAAAACAACCAAACTCCGGGCCTTATCAATATCAACGGCGGCAAGGTCACACTGAAGACGGAACAAGGAAACTTGACCTTGGCCCCGGGCAGCCGCATCAGCGCCGACGCAGGGGCCTGGCTGCAAGCCAGCGGCGCGATAAGCGACGGCTCCGCTGGCGCCATCAGCCTAACCGCCGCTTATGCCAACGTTATATTAAACGGCTCTCTCAGCGCCTGGGGCCTGCAACAAGACGGCTCACTCAGTGTTAACTCCGCCGAAATCATCCTCGCCGACAATCTGGCCCAAGTCAATAACGCCCAATCAGCCGCGCCTTTGATATTCACCGACGCGTTTTTTCAACAAAGCGGGTTTGCCAGTTATAGCTTGACCTCCAATAACTACGGTTTAACGGTTGAGAAAAACGCCCAATTCAATCTGCTGCAACAGAATTTACAACTGAACGCGGATTCGCAACAGACAGCCAGCGGCGCCAACTTGCGCGCCATTAGCCAACCCGTGCTCTTAACAGCCGACACGCGCAATCCGGTCAATCTTAGCCTTGGCTTCGCCGAAACCCAAACCCAAAACCGCGCGCAATCCCTAATCTTGGGCGCCGGCAGTTTCATCGGCGTCGAACCCGGCGGCAAGGTCAGCCTGAGCTCCGACACCTCAATTTACGCGGACGGCGTCATCAGCGCCCCGGCCGGAAACATCTCGCTGACTATCAATGTGGCGAATAACGATTTAGGCTATTTCGCCAATCAAGGCATCTGGCTCGGCGGCGCAAGCCAACTTCTCGCGCCGGGCGCGGTCATTGACCAACCCAAAATCAACGGCTTGACCAGCGGCGTGGTCAAGGATGGCGGCACAGTCAATCTGACCGCCAACCGCGGTTACATTGTCGCCGAATCCGGCTCGCTGATCGACGTCTCCGCCCGCTCAGCCAATCTGGATCAATTACAAACCGGGGCCAATGGCAATGTTGGCTATACCTCCACCCTGGTCGCCGGCAACGGCGGCTCTATCAATCTAGCATCCGGCCAGGGCATCATCGCCGGCGGTGCATTCAAAGCCGCCGCCAGTAGCCCCAATACCTTGGGCGGAACCTTGTCGGTAATCTTGGATCGCTCCCTGCTAAATGAACCATCGCCCCAGATTGCAGGCGGAGTATTTCCTGATCAACTGAATCCGCAACTCTTCAGCCTTTTGGAAATTAGCGCTGGCGCGCCCGCCGTGCAACTGGTCGAAGGCGCCAACGCGCCAGTGGCCGACGCCGACAAAGGTTTTCTCGGCGCCGACGCCATCAACGCCGCCGGCTTCGGCTCCATCAGCCTGAAAACAGATGCGCAAGCCTATAATGGCGCTCTGACCGGCGCCGTTCAATTCAATGGCGACGTCTCGCTCGCCGCGGAACGCCAAATCATCCTCGACAGCCCGAGCATTGAGGCCGGGTCCGCCGCCGCCTCGGTAACGCTTACCGCGGCCTATGTCGAACTCGGCTCCAGTAAAGTCAATATCGCCGCCAACAACTACTTACTAGCCAACAAAGCCGTCGCCGGAAACGCTCAATTCACGGTAGCGGCCCAAGGCGTGGATTTATTGGGCGGCGTCGCTTTCAACGGTTTCGATCAGGTCGATCTGCAAAGCCGGGGCGATGTACGCATGCTAGGTGATTCCAACACCAGCAATAAAAATTTCCTCGGCGAACTGAATCTAGCCGGCGATTTGGTCATTGGCGCAGAACGCATCTATCCCGCCACCCTGACCAATTACACCTTCAACGTCTCCGGTTCCGTGACCCTGCAAACCACGGGCCAGGACAATACGCAAACCCCGTTGTCGGCCGGGGGGGGCGTTACGATTAACGCCAGGAACATTATTCAGGGCGGCGTGCTCGACGCCCCGTTCGGCTCTCTTAACTTGAACGCCGCGCAAAACTTGCAATTGACCGCCGGTAGCGTTACCTCGGTTTCCGGCCTGGGCGCGGTGGTCCCGTTCGGCGTCGGCGAAGGCGGCAGCCAATGGCTATATCCTTTATCGGGCAGCAACAATATCGTCATTACCGCCGCCAACTTGCCGCAGAAAAGTCTTTCGCTCAGCGGGCAAGGCATAGACTTGCAAACCAACGCCACCATTGATCTAAACGGCGGCGGCGAATTGTACGCCTATGAATTCATACCCGGCAACGGCGGCAGTAGCGACGCGTTGAACAGCGCCACTTCCTACGCCATACTTCCCGGCGTGGACAATATTTTAACCCCTTACGATCCCACGCAATACGCCAATTCGGGCCTAAACAGCCTCGGCATGGGCGAAAGCGTCTACCTGGACGGCGGCGCGGGACTGGCCGCCGGTTGGTATACACTGTTGCCGGCGCATTACGCGCTATTGCCCGGCGCGTTTCTAGTCACCCCGGTCGCCGGAACCAGCGGCCTGCTGCAAAATACCGAAACCGCGTCCGGCTATACCATAGAAGCCGGCCGCTACGGCGTCGCCGGAACCGCCGCCGCCAATTCCCTAACCCAAGGTTTTGAAGTACAGCCCGGCTCTTTGTTCACCGGCTCCCTCTCGGAATCCGCCGCCGGCGTCATCACCAGCAATACCAACAGCGCCAGCCCATCGCAATTCACCGCTTATCTGGCCGATCAATTCTTTAGCCAATCCGGCGCGCAACTGCCGCGGGACGCCGGCGGCTTGACACTCGCCGCCGCCGCCGGCCTCAACTTGAACGCCGCGCTGCTGGCGAATCCGGCCAGTTTCGGCGGCCTGGTGGGCCTAGGCGGCCAAGTCAACATCAGCGGCAATAATCTGACCGTGGTGGGTTCAAATAGCGACTTAAGCGCTCTCGGCTCCGGCGTGGTCGGCCTGGTGGCCGGACAATTAACTAAATTAAACGCCCCCAGCCTGTTATTGGGCGGCAAGCGCAACGGCAACGCCATCACCATTACCGCCAATACGGTCACGGTGGCTAGCGACGTCAACGGCGCGCAAGCCTTGACCGGCAATGAAATTTTGTTCACCGCCGTCAACCAAGTCAATATAGCCGCCAACGCCGAAATCGACACCCATAGCGCCAACAAAGTAGCCGGCGAAACCTTGACCTTGAGCAATAATCTCGGCAACGGCGACGGCGCCATCCTGCGCCTGTCCAACGGCGGCCAGGACACTATCGTTCGCGGCGCGGCCATCGCCGGCGCGGAAGGAACGCTGAACGTCGCGGCCGGCGCGGCGCTGAACGCCAGCCAATCAATGCTGCTGGATTCCAGTCTGAACACCGTGTTCGACGGCTCCATTCAAATGGATGGCGGTTCCTTGGCGCTGACCGCCAACCGCATCAGCCTCGGCGACGCGCCGGCTGGCACGCCGGGCCTGGTATTGTCCGCGCTGCCGGAAAAACTGTCCGACATCTCGCTTAACAGCCGCGGCGATTTAGACCTTTACGGCGCGGCCTCCGTCAACAGCAAAACCATCGAAATCTCCGCCGCCGCCATCAACGGTTTCGCCAACGCCGGACTCAACGTCAGCCTGGGCGTCAGCGGAACCACCACCGGCATTACCTTGAGCAATAGCGGCGGCGCGGTTTCCGCCCACGCCGGAACCGGCGGCGGTTCTCTGAACTTAAACGCCAACGACATCACCCTGGGCGCGGGACAATACGCCATCACCGGTTTTAGCCAAGTCAACTTAGAAGCCAAGGACGCCATCGGCGGCCAAGGCTCCAGTCAGAACGCCTCCGGCGACACCGTCACCGCCAGCCCCGGCGCGCTGAGCGTCGCCGGCAATCTAACCCTGACCGCCGCGCAACTGATCGGCGGGGCCGGCGCGACCACCAGCATCAACGCCGGAAACTACGACGTGACGCTGGCCGCCAGCGGCGCAACCGCGGCCGCCACCCCCGGCATTGGGGCTAGTTGGAGCATCAGCGGCGGCAGTATCAGCGGAACCGCGCAATTCAATCTGCCGGCCGGCAATCTAAGCCTGGCCACCGGCAACGGCCCCATCAATTTACAAGGCGGCGGCGTGGATTTGTCCGGCCGCATCGTTAACTACACCAGTACGACGTATAAAGCCGCCCCGGCCGGCAAACTCAGCCTCTCCGCCGCCCAAGGCGACGTCACCCTGGCCGGCGGCGTCAACGTCGAATTAAACGGCGCGGTGCTGAACAAGCAAGAAGTCAGCAATGCCGGCACTCTGAGCGTGCAAGCGCCGGCCGGCCAATTCGTGTGGGACGGCAGTATAAACGCGAGCGGCGGCTCCACTAGCCTGGCCTCCGGCGTCACCGGCGGCGCGCTGCAACTGACCGCCGCCAATCTGGGTGATGTCGCGGCCTTGGACCAAAAAATCGCCGCCGCCGGCTTTACCCGACAAATCAGCCTGGAGCAAACCGCCGGCGACGTGCAAATCAATACCGGAACCACGCTTACCGCCCAGCAAGTGCAAATCGCCGCCGACCAAGGCGCGGTGATCCTGGCCGGTGAAATCAACGCCGGCGGCGCTAGTGCCGGCAGCGTCACGCTGGACGGCGAAACCGGCATCACCCTAGCCGCCGGCTCCAGCATTTTGGCCAACGCGCTATCCGGTAATAATAATGGCGGCTCGGTCACCTTGGACACCGTATATAAAAACAGCAGCGGCAGCGGGGTGCTGAATCTGGCCGGCGGGACCATCAACGTCTCCGCTTCAGGAACCGGCGAGGGCGGCCTGGCGCATCTGCGCACCGGCCGCAAGGACGCCAACGACCAAATCAACGCCGTAGGTTTCAACACGCAAATCATAGGCGCGCGCGCCGGCGGCGACGCCCTGGAGGCGACGCGCATCTATAACGACATCAACGCCAATACGGTTAACGCCAACATCATCACCGCCGCCAACATCACGCAATGGCAAACCGATACCGCCAACTTCATGAACGCCGCCGGCTATATTGACGCCAATGGCGCGGCGCTGACCCTGCCCGCCGGCTTGATCTTGAGTCCGGGCGTGGAAGTCCGCAGCGACGGCGATTTGACGCTTAAGGACGCCTGGGATTTTGAATCCGGCGGCAGCGGCTGGAACAGCAACACCTTTAGCTGGAATTCCGGCTGGCGCTACGGCGACGGCGACGGCGACGTGGCCGGCTTTTTGACGCTCAGCGCCGCCGGCGACCTTAACATCAACGCCAGCATCAGCGACGCCCTCGCCACCACTCCAATTCCAACCGACGACATCCTCCCCGCCTCGACCGACGGCAATACTCTGACCCTGGATCAAACCAGCCTCTTTCAGGACGTGATCCAAGCCGGCTTTTCATGGAACTACAATTTGAACGCTGGCGGCAACGTCAACCTAGCCGCCGACTACCAAACCCTAGACCCATTGGGCAGCGGCCAAACCGTCACCGCGCAAGTGGTGGTACGCACCGGAACCGGCGCTATCGACGTTAACGCGGGCAATAACATCGTCTTCAATAAAAATCTCAACAACAGCGATACCTCCAATAACGCCTCCGCCATTTATACGGTGGGGACTACCGCGCAATACACTATTAACGACCTGATCGCGGGCAACGTGCCCGGCATGCCGCCGCAACCGGCCAACCAAAGCCTGCAAGACTATATCGCCGGCCTGGATCAAACTAAACTCAGCCAATTGCTGCGTTACGGCCTCTTGGATCCCACCCAGTTCGGCTTGACTAATCTCTTCTATGCCGAATACCCGACCAACGGCGGGAATATCACCCTCGCCGCCGGCGGCGATATCCAAGGCGTGCAATCCGGCCAAGCGATGACCGATTGGCTGGTGCGCACCAGCGGCTGGGACAACGGAACCGCTAACAGCGCTAATTCGGAACCCACCGCCTGGGGCATTAACATCAGCGGCGATATGTTCAACAGCGCCAGCAACAACACCTTGCCCAACGGCGACACCGTTTTCGGCAAGGACAATCGCAACTTCAACCAAAACGTCGGCGCCTTGGGCGGCGGCAACGTCAGCATCCAAGCCGGCGGCAGCGTGAATACCTTGAGCGTGATGATACCCGCCACCGGCAAGCCGATGGGCGTATTGACCGCGCTGGCGAACGCGAATGCGAACGCGGCTTGGAGCAGTAACGGCACTGTCGTCAACGGCGGCGGCAATCTAAATATCACCGCTGGCCAAAACATCACCGGCGGCGAATTTTACGTCGCCGCCGGAACCGGCGATTTGCAGGCCGGCGAAGCCATCAACAGCTACAGCGCCACCGTTGCCGGAAACAGCCAAACCGTGGGCGTAACCCTGGATTTGGGCGATGGAACGTTTAACCTGCAAGCGCGGCAAGACATCGATGTGTCCAGCGTGATGAACCCCACGCTATTCAGCCAAGCCACCTTGCCCGACTACGGCCAAAAAAATAATGATGCCCGCTTTTTTACCTACACGGCGAACAGCGCGGTGAATTTGCTTTCCACCGCCGGCAACGTGCAATTCCTGAATAACGGAGCCACGATTGCCGCCCTGGATAACCTGCCGCTGCTCAACGAATCCGGCGTGGAATACGACATTTATCCCGGCGCGGTCAGCGCCGCCGCCATAAGCGGCGACATTCGCATTGACAAGTCCATGATTTTGTATCCATCCCCGCAAGGGAATTTACAATTATTGGCCTACAACACTATTGGTTTGAACTTGGCCGCCGGAACCTCATCCATCGACATATCCATGTCCGACGCAGACCCCAGCCTGCTGCCCGGCGTGGCGGATCCAGCCCCATCCCTGGACGGAGACATATCTTCCAAATCCTATTTGACTAGGGAACTGCTAGACCCTAACTCAAACGGCAATCAGGCATCCATGCACGCCCTCATCCCAGTGCATGACTGCGCCTTACAAACTCAAGCCTGCTCAAATCAGACCCCGTTGATTGATGCCTTGCATGGAAATCTGAGCTTTCCGGCCTCGGCGGAATTCACCCTGTGGCTGCCGGAAGCCGGCGACGTCATCGCCGGTGGAAACATCACCAATTTCAGTCTGCAAGGGCAAAACCTGAACGCCAGCGACGTGACCTTGATTCAAGCCGGCGGCTCCATCAGCTACGACACGCCCATCAACGCCAACGGCGTGATTTTAGAAAATAACGAAGCCATTACCCTGGCCGGCCCCGGCCAATTGCAAGTCATCGCCGGCGGCAATATCAACCTGGGCGGCTCCGTCGGCATTCAAACCGTGGCCAATCTGAACAACCCGGCGCTGAGCGCAACCGGGGCCAGCATCCAAGTACTGGCTGGCGCGGGCGGAACCGGCAGCGCGCTGGATTTCAATAATTTCATCGCTAAATACCAAAGCCAATATCCGGAACTGCAAGGCCTAAGCGGCTTGAGCAGCGACCAACAGCGCGCGCAAATCTACAAATTCCTGCAAGTATTGTTCAAGGAAATCTCCCGCTCGGCCTCCCTCGCCGCCGCCGCGCCGCAAAACAAACGCTATGACCTATACCAAATCGGCTACCAGGCCATACACGCCCTGTTCCCGGCCAAAACCAAATACAGCGGCGACATAGACCTGGTATTCAGCCAAATCAAAACCGAATCCGGCGGCGACATCAATCTACTCACTCCCGGCGGCTCCATCAACGTCGGCCTGGCCGGCGCCTTGGCCGGCGTCATCAAAGGCGCCAGCGATCTCGGCATCGTGGCTGAAACCACCGGCAACGTCAACGTCCTGACGAACAACGATCTTAACGTCAACCAATCCAGGGTATTCACTTTGGGCGGCGGCGACATCACCGCTTGGTCGTCCGCGGGCAGCATCGACGCCGGCAAGGGCGCCAAAAGCGCAGTCTCCGCCCCGGCCCCGGTCGCCAGCGTCACCCCCGCCGGCCAAATCCTGATCACTTATCCGCCGGTCATTTCCGGCAGCGGCATTCAAGCCATCGGCGGCGGCAACGTGTATCTGGCCGCGCCGGTGGGCGTGGTCAACGCCGGCGAGGCCGGCATCTCCGGCAACAATATCATCATCGCCGCCACGGCCGTGGTCGGGGCCAGCAACATCTCGGCCAGCGGCGCCACCGTCGGCGTGCCCGCCGCCGTCGTCGTGCCCACGGTCAGCGGCGCGGATAGCGCCGCCGCCTCCGCCGCGAAAACCGCAACCCAAACCAGCAGCACGGACAACACCGGCAATAGCGCCTCCGACGCGCAAAGCAAAAACCCCGTCACCCTGCTCAGCATGGACTTGTTGAGCTTCGGCGGTTGCAGCGTCAGCGACATCAAGGAGAACAAAAAAGGTTGCGGCGGTTAGGAAAGTGCGATATGTTTTCGCGTATATAGCAACCATCTGCTCAAATATCAACACCTAATCAACACAACATGCTGATATATCAACATCCAATCAACAATTTGCATGCAAGTTGTTGTTATATGGACACAGCCTATATGGCATAACTATTGCTTTATTACTTAAAACAAGCTCTCAAACTATTTCCGAACCTTGCCCTAACCTCACTAGGATATTGTGAAAATAATCGACGCTAATACCCATTGCAAACGCCTAGCGGTTTCCCTGATAGGCTTGTGCGCGCTATTAACCTCGTTAAACGCCCAAGCATGGTGGAACGGCGAATGGAGCTCGCGCCGGCAAATCAATTTGGATGCGTCGGCCACCGGCGCGGACATCCAGGGCTCGCTCGCCGATTTTCCGCTTCTGATCCGCCTGCATGCCGGTAATTTCGGTTATTTCGCTGAACTGGCCGAAAACGGGGCCGACATCCGGTTTCTCAAGGACGACAAAACGCCGCTGGCCTTTCAAATCGAACACATCGACGCCATTAACGAAATCGGTTTCGTATGGGTCAAACAAACACAAGTGCAAGGCGGTACGGACACCAACAGCTTCTGGATGTATTACGGCAACGCCAATGCCGCCGACGCCTCGGACGGCAAAAGCCTGTACGACGTAGCGCAAGGGCTGGTTTACCACTTTAAGGACGGAGAAATCGTCCCGCAAGACGCCACCGCCTACGCCAGTCACGCCGCGAGTTCCGACGCGCAAGTCACGCCCGGCGGCTGGATAGGCGCGGCGCTGCAATTCAACAACGGAGCCGGCGTGATCGTCAACCCGGCCCCGCAATTGGCGCTAGCCCCAGACAAAGGCTGGACCTTCAGCGCGTGGTTGCGGGTGGAGCAAGCGCAATCCGCCGCGCAAATTTTGCGCGCCGGCGACGGCGCGCATACTCTGTCGCTGACCCTGCAAGGGCTTAATCTGCAAGCAAGCTGGGACGGAGAGCAGACCGCGCCTGTCGCGCTAACCCCCGGCGCTTGGCGGCATGTTGCACTAACCGCCGCCGCCGACCGGCTGACCCTCTATCTCGACGGCGCGCCGGTTGGTCAAACCGCCATCCATTTGACCAGCGCCAACCCCAAAATCGAAATCGGAGCCAACTTCGCCGGACTTTTGGACGAAGTGCAAATTGCCTCCGCCGCCCGCGGCCCAGACTGGCTGAAGCTGGCCTACCGCAGCCAAAGCCCGGATTTCGCGGTATTGAATTTCGGCGAGGATGAAACCAATGCCAGCAGCGACAGCCATTTCATGGTCATCGTACACAACGTCACCATCGACGGCTGGGTGATCATCGGCCTCACCGGCATCATGCTGGTGATCGCGGTGCTGGTCATGGTTACTAAAACCATCGTCATCAACCGCATCGTCAAGGACAATAAATTATTTCTGGCCCGCTACCGCGAACTGGACCACAGTCATTTAGGCGATCTGGATCAAGAAGAAGACGCCGAGGAGCGGGAACTGTCCGATTCCGAGTTCCTCACCGCCCTGGTCGGCAGGCACGATCACTTCCAAAGCTCGACCTTGTACCACCTATATCACACCGCGATACACGAAATGAAACAACTGCAAGGCGGCGTGGACAGCCCGATCACCGCCGAGGCGTGGAATTACCTGCACGTCAAATTGGACTCGCAAATCGTGCTCGAAAGCCAACGCCTGAACAAAAACATGGTGTTGCTGACCATCGCCATCGCCGGCGGCCCGTTTCTCGGCCTGCTCGGCACCGTGGTCGGAGTTATGATCACTTTCGCCGCCATCGCCGCCACCGGCGACGTCAACATCAACTCCATCGCGCCCGGCATCGCCGCCGCCTTGCTGGCCACCGTGGCCGGGTTAGCGGTGGCTATTCCGGCGCTGTTCTCCTACAACTACCTGCTGACGCAAATCAAGGACATCACCGCCGGCATGCGCGTGTTCTCGGACGAATTCCTGGCCTTGCTGTCCATGCGCACCGCCGCCAAATATATCAATGGCAATGGCAAAAGAGATTAATCAAACATGAAAGTCGAATCCGAAGAGAAAGTCTATGACGATATCAACATCACGCCGATGCTGGACGTGGCCTATGTGTTGCTGTTGATCTTCATCATCATGACCACCGCCACCGTACAAGGCATTACCGTCAATCTGCCCAAGGCCAGCAGCACTCCTTCGCTGGCCAAACCGAAAACCAAGGCCATCTCCATCACGCCCGACGGCACGATATACCTGGACACTTATCCGGTGACCCTAACGGAGCTGGAGACGCGCCTGGCGCAATACAAAGCCGCGATACCCGATCTGCCAGTGGTGGTTAAAGCCGACGCCAGCGTGCAATACCAAAAAGTCATAGAAGTGCTGGACATCGTCACCCGCTTGCAAATCTCCCAACTCGGCTTGGTAACGCAAAAACTGGTTAAGTAAGCGCACAAGCCCATGGAACAAAAAACTAAATGGCTGCGCCGCCTGCCGGCGCTGATTGGAGTCTTTTTGACGCTGATCATCGTCGGCGTAGTGGCCTATTTGATCAGTCATAGTGAAAAAGCGCCGCAAACCAAGAAAGTGGCGCAACAAATCACCATGCTGCAACCGCCGCCGCCTCCGCCGCCCGAGGTCAAGCCGCCGGAACCGGAGCCGGAACAGGAAAAAGTGGAGGAGCAAACGCCCGAACCGGAGCCGGAGCCCGAACCGACGCCGGATGAGAGCAACGAACCGCCGGCGGAAGAACTAGGCCTGGACGCGGAAGGCGGGGCCGGCTCGGACAGTTTCGGCCTGGCCGCGCGGAAGGGCGGCCACTCGCTGTTGGGCGGCGGCGGCGGCAACGCCGTCATCTGGTATGGCGGCCACGTCAAGCGCCAAATCGAAGATGCCATCCAACCGCTACTGGCGGACACGGCGGCCATGAAATTCGGCTATACCGCCATCATAGACGTCTGGATGGACGCCAACGGCCAAATCAGCCGCGCCGAACTGGCTACCGGCAGCGGCAAGCCGGAAGTGGACCAAGCGCTGCGCTCGGCATTGGCGCGCTTAAAAATCCCCGCGGACAAAACGCCGCCGGAAAACTTGCCGCAACCGATACGCATGCGGCTAACCGCCAAGATATAGCATCTTGGCGTGAAAAGGAATTAAACTTACTCAACTATTGACCATGACAAGAATCGCTACCCATACGCTATTGTCGCTAACCGGCGGCCTAATTTTGGCGGCGCTGCCCGCCCACGCCGAGGAAATGCTGAAGGTGAAAAAATCCACCTTCGTCAATCTGGTCGATCTTCTGGTGCAACGCGGCGTCATCAATAAACAAGAAGGCGAAGGCCTAGTCAGCGGCGCGCAGCAAGAAGCGGCGGAAGCCGAAGCCGAAACAGCCGCCAAGGCCGGCGCGGGCAGCGCGGGCGGGACCAACGTCGGCGACAGCAACGCTAGCGCGCCGAATCCAGCCTCCGGCGCGAGTACAGGCGCGGGCAAGCCCGCCGCCTCCGCAGCCGCCGAAGCCGCCGGCAAAAGCAAACACGTAGGCTATGTGCCGGAATTCGTCAAAAACGAAATCCGCGAACAACTGCGCAAGGAACTCAAAGGCGAGGTCGTCAGCGAAGTCAAGCAGGACGCCAAGAACGAGGGCTGGGGCGTACCCGGCGCGCTACCGGACTGGGTGCGCGACATCAACCCCACTTTCGACATGCGTTTGCGCTACTCCAACAACTTCTTCGCTCCCGACAATCAAACCGGCCCCAGCATAGGCCCGTTCAACTATTTGCAAATCAACCAGGACGGCGGTTTTAAGAACGCCCTGGCGCGCAACCTGACCGACGCCTATATCAACAACACCAAAAATGGCATGCTGCTGCGGGAACGCTTCCGCCTCAGCTTTGAAACCCAAATCAACGACAGCATCAAAACCGGCGTGCGGCTGGCCACCAGCAATAACTACAGCCCGGTATCCAACGACCAAACCTTGGGCAATACCGGCCAAAGCTATCAATTCGCCATCGACCGCGCCTTCATCCAATACGATTACAACGACGCCAACAACGTCAACTGGTTTAGTTTTTACGGCGGCCGCACCATCAACCCCTTCGTCTCTTCCGACGTCGTATTCGACCCGGACTTGAGCTTCGAGGGCGTCACCACCAGCTTCCGCTACCACATGAACCAAAACGACGCGCGCATCCTCGGCTACCGCCCGCCCTTGCCCACCGCGCGCTACGGCGTCAACCAAGGCCAGCAATCACCGGACAGCGTGTTCCTGACCTTGGGCGTCTACCCGATCCAAAACGTCAACTTTTCCAGCGAATCCAAATGGCTGTACGCCGGCCAGCTGGGCACCGACTTATTGATCGGCGAGAACTCGCGGCTCAACTTCGCCGGCTCCTATTATGAATACCAAAACATCAGCGCGCGCTACAATAGCGCCAACGGCAACGGCCACGAAAACGACTGGACCGCGCCGCAATTCTTGCAAGGCGGCAACTCCATGGTGGCTATTACCGACAGCAACTCCGGCGGCGGCCAAGTTTGTTCCGACCCTAAAGGCTGCTTGTTCGGCCTAGCCTCCGGCTTTAAAATATTGAACTTCACCGGTATCTACGACTGGACCGCCTTCGGCGACAAGCATGTGATGTTCACCGCCGATTACGCGCAAAACCTAGGCTTTAACAAACAACAAATCCTAAGTGAATTTCACCAAAGCATTACCCCGCGCACCATGGCTTACCAATTGCGCTTCGATATCGGCGCCATGCAAATCCAACGCTCCGGACAATGGAGCGTCAACTTCGCCTACCGTTACATACAGCGCGACGCGGTGCTAGACGCGTTTACCGACTCGATCTTCCATCTGGGCGGCACCAACGCCAAAGGTTGGGTCTTGGGCGGCCAATACGGCGTGGCGAAAAACACCTGGCTCAACCTGAACTGGTTTAGCTCCGACGCCATCGACGGCCCCAAATACGCCGTCGACACCCTGAACCTGGACTTGAACACCCGCTACTAAAGAGAATCCGATGCGCGCCCAAGCTTATTGCCTTCTTTGCCTGATCGGCTTTTCGCCCGCGGCTTTTTCCGACGCCAAAGCCCCCGACGCCGGCGCGGCCATGAAAAAAGCGCAAGGCCTGGTGCGCCAGCTCAGCCAGGAAAAATCCGCGCTGGAAGCGGAAAGAAACGGCCTGCGCAACGACAAACTGCAACTGGAGATCAAGGTTAAGCAACTGGAAGAAGCCGTCAAAGCCTTGGCCCCTTTGCAAGCCGAGGTAGAACGTTACAAAACCGGCCTGGAGACTCTAAAAACCAATCTGGAAAGCCAACTGGGCCAAGAACGGGAAAACCGGCAAAAACTATTGCAAAAACACAACGACACGGTAACCAAGGCCAACGCCATTTACGCCGACAATCAACTCCTGGTCGCCGCGGTCAAGGAACGCGAACAATGGATTACCCAATGCAGCGAACAAAATAACAGCCTGATCTCGCTGAACCAAGACATCGTGCGGCAATACCGCGACAAAAGCCTGTTGCAACAAGCATTGGAATTGGAGCCGCTCACCGGCATAGGCAAAGTTGAAACGCAAAATATAGCCGAAAATTACCGCTACCAATTGCACCAACTGCAAATCACCCCGTTCCAGGCCAGCCAAGCGACGCCGGAAGCCAAAACCGACGCGGAAAACGCCCCGGCCGACAGCGCCGAACCGCCCGCGCCAGCCGAGGGCGCGCCATGACTTCAGCCAAACTGACTCTGATTTTGGTCCTAGCCCTATGCCGCGGCCTGTCCGCCGCACGCGCCGCCGACGCCACGCCGCCGGCCGCCGCCGGCGAAAAGCCCGCTTTCGACCTGTATGATTTTCAAATCGACGGCAATACCCTGCTGGACGACGAAACCCTGGAACGCGCGGTATATCCGTTTCTCGGACCGGGTAAAACCGTGGACGACGTGGAACAAGCCCGCGCCGCGCTGGAAACCGCCTACCGTCAAGCAGGCTATCCCAGCGTCATCGTCGCCATACCCGAACAAGACGTCAACGAAAACCAAGTGCGCATCGAAGTGACCGAAGGCCGCATCGCCATCCAGCGCATCACCGGCTCCCGCTACTATGATCTGGACAAAATCCGCGCCGCCGTGCCGGCCCTAGCGGAAGGTCAAACCCCGCACATGCCCACCGTGCAAACTCAAATGGCCGCCTTGGCGCAACAAGCGCCCGACCGCGGCGTTACTCCGGTATTCCGCGCCGGGGCCACGCCGGGGCAAATGGAAGTGGAACTTAAAGTCAAGGACGATCTGCCGCTGCACGGCAGCGTGGAAATGAACACCCGCAATACCAGCAGCACCGATTACACCCGCTTGATCGGCTCCTTGCGCTACGACAACCTGTGGCAAAAATACCATAGCGCCTCATTACAATTTCAAACCTCGCCGCAAAACGCCAATCAAGTCGACGTCTGGTCCGGCACCTATGTCATGCCGACTAATTGGCACGACACCCGCTTGGCGTTTTACGGCGTAGGCATCAGCTCCAACACCCAGCTTGGCGCCAGCGTCGGCGGCGCCTCGGTAGTCGGTACCGGCGACATCTTCGGCCTGCGGCTGGTCAAACCGTTGCCGACGGTAAACGACGGCCTCAACAATCTGACTTTCGGCATCGACTACAAAAGCTTCGACCAAGCCACCCAACTACAGGGTCAAGACACCGGCCACACCGCCATTCAATACCTTAAATTTGTGACCGGTTACGATTGGGCGCTACGCACCGAGCAACGAACAACTACCCTCAACGTGGCTGCGAATTTCTCCATCCGCGGACTGGTCGACAGCGCCACCCAATTCAACAACAAGCGCACCGGCGCGACTCCGGATTTCGTCTACCTCACCGGCGACTTCAGGCACTTGCAAATCCTGCCCGAAGACATGCGGTTCCAAATTCACGCCCAGGGCCAAGGCAGCTTGAACCGGCTCATCAGCAACGAACAATACTCCGCCGGCGGCCCCTTAAGCGTGCGCGGCTATCATCAAACCCAAGTATTGGCCGACCAAGGCATTAATTTATCCTTTGAACTGCATAGCCCGAAACTGCTGTTCGACGACGCCGCCTACACCCAAAACCTGCGCGCCATCGCCTTCGTCGACTGGGCCGACCTGTGGACCATGGCCCCCATCGCCCCCACCCAACCCAACCAACAGCTATCCAGCGTCGGAGCCGGCCTCCGCACCCAATGGTTCAAACACCTGCTCGGCGAATTCGACTGGAGCTACCCCATGTCACGCCAATACAACGTCGCCCCAGGG
Organism: uncultured Pseudomonadota bacterium; assembly: GCA_903928965.1. Taxonomy (GTDB): domain Bacteria; phylum Pseudomonadota; class Gammaproteobacteria; order Methylococcales; family Methylomonadaceae; genus Methylomonas. Next base: position 26,488 of record CAIYSZ010000028.1, on the reverse strand, counting down.
CAGCAACGTATAGACTTTAGAGTCGTCTACGATTTTTAATCCCGGCTGTAACGCTTCTCCGCATCCGGCGGTTGAACCCAGCGACTTATCCCGTCGCAAAATCTGATACCGCCCATAGCCCTATAGGAAGTGTATGCGGTACAGTAATAATATGTGCAACGAGGTATTTATCCAAAAAATTGGGGGACTTCAGTTCCTTTGGATATTCCCGGTATAGAATAACGCGAATGATGCGCCACACTTCGTGCGGCACATCCTACGGCCCTAACCGAGACTACGAGATTAACTCATCAAAGAATTAAACCAGTCATTCAAAAATTAAGGACGACATCATGCTGCTATTCACTGAAAACAGCCTGAAAATAAAAAACCTAAAACCAATTTCTCATAAAAGGCCAAACCAACAAAAAATGTACACAGCGATCATTGAAAAATACCCCGAAACAGGAATATAAGTATTTATGCCTAATAAATGAGGCATTACAGAATCATAAGCCATTTATTTTTATAGGCGCGAATACCGGAAAATTTATGCATATGTACTTATGTCAGCTTTATACCCGGATTTCCTGGCGCGCATAGCCTAAGCCGAATCATTGGATGAACTGAATATAAATCTGAAAGAAGTCGTTGCAATGTTGCTTGAGGACGGAGAACTCGTATTGGAATCAGAGTTTATTGGAACTCAAAATGTCGTAGTGGCTTGAACATGGGCAACATCCTGTTCTCAAACCTCAACCAACATCTGGTGCCGTTAGCAAAAATTTTCTTGGCCATGCCATTCTTACGCGTATAATCACTGCGCACAAACAATACGCAGGAACCAACCATGCAAACCGCCTACCATCCCAATGCCCCCAAAAAATCCGCCAACCTCAGTGTTAACAGCGAATTGCTGCATCAAGCCAAAATTCTCAACATTAATTTATCCGCTACCCTGGAACGCGCCTTGATAGAAACCATTCGCGACAAACAACGGCAACAATGGCTGCAAGACAATCAGCAATCCATAGCAGACTACAATCGGCGCATTGAAGCAGATGGCTGTTTTAGCGATAATCAGCGAAATTTTTGATCGCGAAACTTTTCATGACGCAATTCAACTTATACCACAATACCAACCGGGAAACCCAAGGCCGTTATCCATTTTTGCTAGACATTCAAAGCAACTTTCTTGATACACTCAAAACCAGGCTCGTCATTCCAGCCACCAAACTTGTTGATCAAAAACCGATGACGTATTTAAACCCGGTTTTTGAATGGGAGCAACAGACCTATATACTCCAAATTCAGGAAATGGCTGCCATACCGGCGAATCATCTTGGCGACAAAGTGACGGAACTGGAAACGCTACGCGATCAAATTTTGGCGGCTGTTGATTTATTGATTACTGGAATTTAAATCCAACCCCGCCGCTTCCCCGTATAGAATAACGCGAGCGATGCGCCACACTTCGTGCGGCACATCCTACGGCCCTCTTGTATCCAACGCTTTTATAAAATCTTCAGCCGTTAGGCCCGCATGTTTTAATACGCCAGCAAAAGTTCAAACCTTTAGTTATGGAAGGATTCACGGCGTCCCGGAACGGGCGAACCGGCGACCGAATCGTTCACTGCGATCCGACAAGCTTCTCTATCCAACAAACTAAATCCACCCCAACCGCTTCAAGCGCCGATACAACAACAAACTGCCGACGATGACCAAACCCATCACCACAGGATAACTATACGGCCAATTCAACTCCGGCATATCCTTAAAATTCATGCCATACCAACTAAACACCATGGTCGGAATCGCCAAAATCGCGCCCCAGCCGGCCAAACCTTTTACCACCTCGTTCTGCCTGACCGTCTCAAACGTCAAATGCACTTGCATCGCCGCGATCAACATCTCGCGCGTGGCATCTATCCCCTGATCAATGCGCTTGATATGATCGGCAATGTCGCGGAAATACACGCGCACATCTTTATGAATGAACCCATGATGAAAACGCATCAACTCATTGCAAATATCCACCAGCGGCATAATCGCCGCATGCAGCCGCAACAACTCGCGCTTTAACTCGTACAAACCCTCCAAGGTCAGCCGGCTCGGACGCTGCTGAAAAATCGCCAGCTCCAACACATCAAACCGCTGCTGCAAACCCTCCAACACCGGCATATACTCATCCACGATCAAATCCATGATCGAATATAACGCAAACCCCGGCCCCTTGGCCAACTGCGCCGGCATACCCTCGCACCGCGCGCGGGCGCGGCCCAAACCGTGCGAAGCGCCGTGCCGCACCGTGACGATAAAACGCTGGCCGCAAAAAATATGCGTCTCCCCGAACATGACCTGCTTGCCGCTCAAAATGGCGGTGTGCAACACCAGGAACAAGGAATCGCCGTACTCCTCTATCTTCGGCCGCTGATGCGCGGAAGCCGCATCCTCCACCGCCAACTCATGCAAATCGAAAATCCGCTTGATATCCTTCAACAAAGCGGCATCGGGCTCGAACAAACCCAACCACACCCAAACCCCAGGCTGTTCCAACGCCGCCGGCAATTGATCCAACGGAATCGAGCCCAGGCTAACTCCGTTTTGATACCCCACGCATTGCACTATCATAAATTCCCGCCAACCGCGCCCGCCAAAAGCTTATGCATGCGCCGCTTCGGCAAGTTGGCAAGTCACCAATACCTTATTGATTCGCGCCTCGTCCAACTCCGCCACCTCGAAATACCAATTTAAATAATCAAAATGATCGCCGACTTGCGGGATTTTTTCTAATTGATACAAAATTAAACCGCTCAAGGTATTGTATTCGTTGTCCGCCTCGCCCGGAAAATAGCCGTTCATGCCAATCACCATCTTCAAGCGCTTAATCGACACCCCGCCATCAATCACCCAACCGCCCTCGGCGCGCGGCAATACCTCAGGGTCGCTCATCGACTCCTGACTCGGCAACTCGCCGACTATCGCCCCCAGCACGTCGCTCAAGGTCGCCAAACCCTCGGTCTCCCCATACTCATTCACCACCAGCACGAAGTCCGCGTGGTTCTCCTGAAAAAACTTCAATAACTGCGCCAAGGTCAAATTATCCGGCACATATACCGCCGGCCGTTGCCGTGCCCTAATCTCCGGCTTCATGCCCTGCATCAAGGCCTGCAACAAATCGCTGCGTTGCAACACGCCGGTGATGTTATCCAAACCTTTACGGCACACCACCGCCCGCGAATAGGGGCAATCGGCCACCCGCGCCAGAATCTCTTCCTCGCCGGCATCCAAATCTATGCAGTAAATATCCTTGCGCGGCGTCATGATCGCGCCGACCCGCTGCTCGTCCAAACGCATGACATTGGTGACCAGAGCGCCCTCGCTTTCATGAAACACGCCGGACTTGGAGCCGATCTCCATCAACAACTTGATTTCCTCGTTAGTCACGGTGGCCTCCGGCTGGCGGTGCGCGCGCAACAAGCGCAAAATACCGTTACTGGAAACCGACAACAACCACACAAACGGGCTGGAAAAAACGGCAATAAAATTCATGGGCCGGGCGACTATTAGCGCGGCCCGCTCCGGACGCAACAAAGCCAGACGCTTGGGGGCCAATTCGCCGATCACCACCGAAAAATAAGTAATCAAACTCACGGTCGCCACCCGCGCCGCCGCCTCGGCGTAAGGCTCCAGGAACGGGATTTTCAGAAATTGTTGTTTCAACGGCGTCACTAAAGCATCCTCGCCTAAAAAACCGTTCAAAATCGCCACCAAGGTAATCCCCACCTGCACGGTGGACAGAAACCGGGAAGGTTCTTGATGCAATTTCAAAGCCGTCCGGGCTCCGGGACGTTTCTCGTCCGCCAACTGCTGCAAGCGCACCTTGGAGGACGAAACGACGGCCATTTCCGACAAAGCGAAAACAGCGTTAACGCAAATCAGCGCAATGATTAGCCAAATTTCCACTGGCGACAGCCGCCTCTTACCGTTTCCGGCGCGGCCTTGGTGTTAAGGATAGGTTATATTACCACGAACCCGGCGCGGAATAACAACACAATCCAGCTAAAACATTGGTTCAGGCATAATTTGCAAGCCTGAAAAAAGTAACATCACTGAATATTTATTTTTGGCTAATCTTAATCGGAACGAGCAATAGGTTGATATTGATTATTCGCATCAAAACAGGCGACACAAGTACCTGTAAATTCATCAATAAAACGCCTCAACATATCCGCGTCATCCCTAAAAACGGTCATCCAAACACTCCAATATCCGGCCGCAATACAGGTTTTTACTATTTGCTTCCGCATTTGATCGGTATCACATAAACCTAGATTGGTCTTGGAATCAATCGCTACATACCAAGTTTCTCTACGGTTGATCCAGCGCCTATCTTTAGCTGACACGTCATTAGCGGGTTGTCTGTCTAAACCAGTCAATTCAATAAGAGTATGCTGGTCCCGGCCCAGCTTTGTCGGCAAGCATCGCATAAGTATTCGCCTGTTCCTCATCCTCTTGATCCAAGTTCAAATCTATTACTTGGCCTGATTCCAGGGATTGCAAAATAAAAGGCGAATGGGTGGTGGCGATAAATTGCATATCAGGAAACGCATTTTGTAAATCCTGAACTATTCTACGTTGCCATTTAGGATGCAAATGCATATCCAGTTCATCAATTAACACAATGCCCTTGGTTTTTTTCGCGGCGTCTTGTTCGAGGTGAGGATTCAAGCGTATCGCGCGATAGGAAATATCCGCCAGCATGGCGACCATATTCCTGTAACCATCAGACAAGTAGTTGAAAGGCATGACACTATGATTAGCAAACGAGACAATGGCGCGATCTTGATCTATATCATGATAAAATCCTTTCACATCTGGAATCGAATTTTTAACGGTTTCCCTAACGGTGTCCAATGCCGGATTTGGTTTCCCTTGCTGAATTTCCGCATACGAAAGCCGCTTAAACCATTCTTCAAAAGCCCTATGATCCGACCTTGGATCTAGGCAATATCGATATGCGTCAAGTTGATGCTTAGGCTTTTCCACCGCAATTTTATTCCTCGTTTCCCATAACCGGCCTGAACCATAATAATGGCATGTCGATATAATTCGCCCAAATTTCTGAGCATTTGCGCTTTTCCGCAGCGATCGCCAATCTCCCTACGCCAGGCAATAGTGCCACCATCAAATTCCGCCACGGCTTCAATATAGACGTCTTTTTCCGGTTGACAATAGGATTGCCCGCCTCTGGAATAGTAACTGATTCTAGCATCGTCTTTTTTAATGCCCTTCTGACCCACATCCATACCCGAACCTATGAAATACGAACCCAGCATGACGGCAATAGCGTCCAGAACAGTAGTTTTTCCCTTACCGTTATCACCTATTAAGACATTGGATTCTGGATGAAAATAAAACGTAACATTATCAAATCCGCGATAATTATGTAGAGTAATATGCTTAAGTTTCATTTGTGTTATCCAAGCGCATTATCAATGGGTTCATACAATATAAATTGTAGCTTTCCTAGCTAGCCATCACTCATATTATTCTCCGCCGCAGCTAACGCCGCCAACAGCTCCGGCTCGCAGCCCCCGCAACCGGAAACCGCGCCGGTCTTGCGCGACAAGCCCTCCAGCGTGCAGACCCCTTGCCCGAACCAATAGTCCACTTGCGCCCGCGTCACGCCGCCGCACTTGCACAACATCTCATCCATATCAACTCCGCTCATTACCCGCCGCCCGCTTAAAATCACTTATAGCGCAATTGCACGCCATCCCGCCCCAGCAAGCGGCGCAAGGCGATGAACAACTCGTCCGCCGGACGCACGCGCCAAGCATCCCCCAACTGCAAGGCCGCCTTGGCTTCGCCGCCCAAAAACTCCAAAAACACCGGGCAGCGGCCGCCGGCGTAAGGGGACAGCGCCGCCGCCAACTCGGCGCAGAAATCCCTCTGCGCCGTCCATTCGCCGCGCCGCCAAACAAGATGCAAACCGCGGGCGAACATTTCCCGCGCTTGCTCAATGCCGTACAATTTATCCGCCGCCAAACGCCAGCTGTTGGTGAATTCATCCACGCCCAAACCGCCCTCCGCCACTAAAATGGCATCCTTAACCAGCAACTCCCGGTATTTTTGATAAGCCTCGTTATACACCGCCACCTCCAACTTGCCGCTACGGTCATCAATGGTGGCAAAAGCCATGGTCTTGCCGGTTTTGCTTTGCCGCAAACGCAGATCCACGATCATGCCGGCGAAACGCCCCTCCAACTTGCCGCGCCCGCGCTCGCCGCCGGTCTCCAAATCGCCGAGCGCGGCATGCGTGAACTGCCGCAGTTCCGGTAAATATTCACTGATAGGATGTCCGGACAGAAAAAAACCCAAGGTTTGCTTTTCCGCCTCCAATTTTTCACGCTCCGGCCATTCCGGGGCCGGCGCGGATTGCCCCGAGGCGGCGGCGGTTTCTTGCAAACCATCCAGGCCGAATAAATCGTGCTGTCCCGCTTCCAGCATTTTGCCGCGCTGCTCGGCGGTTTTCAAGGCCGTGTCCAATTCCGCCAGCAGGGCCGCCCGGTTGGCATGCAGGCTATCCATGGCCCCGGACTTGATCAAGGCCTCCAACACCCGGCGGTTTACCTTGCGTAAATCCACGCGCCGGCAAAAATCGTATAAATTCTGATACAGTCCTTCCTGATTGCGCGCGGCCACTAAATCCTGAATCGCATTCTCGCCCACGCCTTTAATCGCGCCCAAGCCGTAAACAATGTTATCCTCGGCGTCCACGGTAAACCGGTAAGCGGAATAATTCACGTCCGGCGGCCGAATGCTCAATTTCAAGGCCCGGCATTCCTCGATCAACACCACCACTTTGTCGGTATTATCCATGTCCGACGACATCACCGCCGCCATAAAGGCGGCTGAATGATGCCGCTTCAACCAAGCGGTCTGATACGCCACTAAAGCGTAGGCCGCCGAATGCGATTTATTGAAACCGTAGCCGGCGAACTTTTCCATTAAATCGAAAATATGACTGGCGACAGAAACGTCTATACCGTTTTGCAAGGCCCCGGCGGTAAAGCTTTCCCGCTGCTTGGCCATTTCCTCCGGTTTCTTCTTACCCATCGCCCGCCGCAGCATATCCGCGCCGCCCAGGGTATAGCCCGCCATTTCGCGGGCGATTTGCATCACCTGCTCCTGATACAAAATAACCCCGTTGGTGGGATTCAGAATCGGCTCCAAAATCGGATGCGCGTATTCCGCCTTCGCGCCGTGCTTGACATTGATATAATCGTCCACCATGCCGGACTCCAACGGCCCCGGCCGGAACAAGGCCACCAGCGCGATAATATCGTCAAAGCAATCCGGCTTCAGTTTCTTGATCAACTCCTTCATGCCGCGCGACTCCAACTGGAACACCGCCGTGGTGCGCGCCTGCTTCAACCAATCGTAAGTCGGCGCGTCGTCGCGCGGAATGCGGGCAATATCTATCGGCTCTTCGCCCCGCGCCGCGCGCCGCGCGTTAATGGTTTGCAAGGCCCAATCGATGATGGTCAGCGTGCGCAAGCCCAAAAAGTCGAACTTGACCAGACCCACGGCCTCCACGTCATCCTTGTCGAACTGCGTCACCAAATTGCCGCCGCCCTCCTCGCAATACAAAGGCGTAAAATCGGTCAGCTTGCTAGGCGCGATCACCACCCCGCCGGCGTGCTTGCCGGCGTTGCGCGCCATGCCTTCCAAGGCTTGCGCCATGTCGATCAAGCCCTTGACCTCTTCCTCGCCATCGTACAACTGCTTCAGTTCCGGACTGTCGCGCAAGGCCTTGTCCAAGGTCATGCCGATTTCAAACGGAATCAATTTAGCCAAGCGATCCACAAAACCATAAGACAGCGACATCACCCGGCCCACGTCGCGAATCACCGCCTTGGCCGCCATGGAACCATAAGTAATGATTTGCGACACCCGCTCCCGGCCATAGCGGCGCGCCACGTAGTCAATCACCTCGTCCCGCCGCTCCATGCAAAAATCGATATCGAAATCCGGCATCGACACCCGCTCCGGATTCAAAAACCGCTCAAACAGCAAATCGAATTCAATCGGGTCCAAATCGGTAATGTTCAAGGCGTAAGCCACCAAGGAGCCGGCCCCGGAGCCCCGGCCCGGCCCGACCGGAATGCCATGCTGCTTAGCCCATTGGATAAAATCCGCCACGATCAAAAAATAACCCGGAAAACCCATCTGGATGATCACATCCAATTCAGTTTCCAGACGCTGATCATATATCCGGCGCGTGACGGCGATATCGCCATCGCCGGCCGGCGGCCAGGCGGCCAGGCGTTCCTCCAAGCCTTGGCGCGAGGTTTGCCGAAAATAGTCGGCCACGCTCAAACCTTCAGGAACCGGAAAATCCGGCAAATAATTCTCGCCCAGACTTAAGGCCACATTACAGCGCATGGCTATCGCCACGCTATTGACCAAGGCCGCCGGAATGTCCGCGAACAACTCGGCCATTTCCTCCGCGCTGCGCAAATATTGCCGATCGGTATAATTGCGCGGCCGCCGGCTATCATCCAATACCCGGCCCTGGTTAATGCACACCCGCACCTCGTGCGCCTCAAAATCCTCGGGCCGCAAAAAACGCACATCATTGGTCGCCACCAGCGGCAGATCTAAATCCGCGCCCAATTCCGCGGCCAAAAGCAAGTAACGCTCTTCCTCGGCCTTGCCGACGCGCTGCACTTCCAAATAAAAACAATCAGGAAACACCTCGCGCCAAAATTCCGCGCACGCCCGCGCTTGAGCCGGATTGTCCGCAAGCAAGGCCTGACCGATATCGCCGTCCATGGCACCGGACAAGGCAATCAAGCCTTGGGCATTTTCGGCAATCCAAGCCTTGCGCAGCATCGGCGTACCCAAATATTGGCCTTCCTGATAAGCGCGGGAAATCAATTCGGTCAGCGTGACATAGCCTTGCCGGTTGCGGGCCAGCAAAGTCAAACGATGCGGCGCGTTGACGTCCTCCGGGTTGACTACCCAGACGTCCGCGCCCACGATAGGCTTGACCCCGGCGGCTTGCGCCGCCCTATAAAACTTGACCAAGGAAAACAGATTGCCTTGTTCTGTCACGGCGGCGGCGGGCATGCCGAGACTCTCCAACGTACGCACCAGCGGTTTAATCCGCACGACGCCGTCGATCAAGGAAAATTCGGTATGGATGCGTAAATGAACAAAAGTGGGCGACATACTCTTGGAGACAGACTCAAAGAAAACGCCTTACCGGCGCGAAGGAACGTCGATGTTGCGGACTAGGCCCCAAGGCTTGCAGCCGGGCCACATGCTCGCGGGTAGGATACGCCTTATGCCCGGCGAAGCCATAGCCGGGATACAGCAGGTCCAGAGTCAGCATTTCCGCGTCGCGCGCAGTCTTGGCTAGAATCGAAGCCGCCGAGATTTCGGCGATCAGTTGATCGCCGCCGACAATCGCCTCGCCCGGACACGGCAGTTCCGGCCAGCGATTGCCATCCACCTTGGCGTAATCGGCCCAAGCGGCGATTTGCGCATAGGCCCGCCGCATCGCCAATAGCGAAGCCTGTAGAATATTCATGCGGTCGATTTCGCTGGCCTCGGCCCGCCCCAAAGCCCAAGCCAAGGCGGAAGCCCGGATATGCCCGGCCAACGCCTCGCGGCGCTTTGCGCTCAATTGCTTGGAATCGGCCAAACCGGGCAAGGCCAAACCGGGAGGCAACACCACCGCGGCCGCAATAACGGGACCGGCCAAACAACCGCGTCCAACCTCGTCTATGCCGGCTACGCCCCGCACACCTAACGCAAAATGCCGCGCGTGACGTTGCGCAAAAAACTCACCATATTCGACAATTCATTGCTTTCACCGGCCATATCTTCCATTTCCTCAATCGCGTCCTCCAAGCGTAAATTATTCTTATACAGAATCTTATACGCCTTACGAATTTGCCGGATCACCTCCGGCGGCATACCGTTGCGCTCCATGCCGATGGAATTAATGCCATGCGGGCGCGTCGGCCGGCCGCCGACCATCACAAACGGCGGCACGTCCTGAGTAATGGCGCTGCCCATGGCCGAAAAACTGTATTCACCGATTTGAGTAAATTGATGCACCAGGGTAAAGCCGCCCAGGATAGCATGATGGCCAATATGTACATGCCCAGCGATGGAAGCGCCGTTAGCCATGATGACATGATTGCCGATCTGACAATCGTGCGCCACATGCGTGTAGGCCATGAACAAATTATCGTTGCCGATCAAGGTGACGCCCTTATCCTGTTGCGTGCCGCGGTGCATGGTGCAAAACTCGCGGATCACGTTACGGTCGCCGATCTGCAAGCGCGTCACCTCGTCGGCGTATTTTTTATCCTGCGGGTCCTCGCCGATGGAGGTAAATTGATAAATTTCATTGTCCCGGCCTATCGTAGTGGGACCTTTAATCACCACGTGCGGGCCAATCAGGGTTCCGGAATCGATTTGCACGTCCGGCCCGATAATAGTGAACGGGCCAACCTTGACATTTTCGGCCAATTCCGCGTTTAAATGCACTACCGCTCTAGGATCGATCATATCCGTCACTATACCGTCACATTCTTGCTCGCCGCGCACATGATCTCGGCGCTGGCCGCCAATTCCCCGTTCACCTCGGCGCGGCAATCGAAAGACCAAATATGGCGCTTATGCTTAATATACTGTATATGCAGCAACAACTGGTCGCCGGGAGTCACCTGCTTTTTGAACCGTGCATTATCCACCGCGGCCAGATAATAGGTCACACCCTTGCCCAAGGCCGCGTCGCTCAAGGAAGCCAGCAAACCGGTGCCTTGCGCCAAGGCCTCCACGATCAATACCCCAGGGAATACCGGTTGCGCCGGAAAATGGCCTTGAAAAAAAGGCTCGTTAAAGCTCACGTTTTTCAAACCCAGCAAACTGACGCCCGGTTCGCAGGCCAACACCCGGTCGACCAATAAAAACGGATACCGATGCGGCAAATATTCTTGGATTTGCAAAGTGTCCAGCGTAATACTCATAAAATCAATGGAGTTTCGGAAACGGAAGGGCGAACAAAAGCTTATTGCGACAAAGTTTCCAGTTTTTGCTGCACGCGGGCGGTGACGTCAATTTGATCATTGGCGTAAATCACGCCGTCGGTCAACAACAAATCATAAGACTCTTCCTTGGCCAAGGCCCTAACCGCTTCGACTATGCGTTTTTGCAAATTGCCCAGTTCTTCGTTCCGGCGCATATTCAAATCCTCGCTAAACTCCTGCTGCGCGCGGGCGGCATCGCGTTTTTTATCCACGATATCTTTTTCCAGCTTACGCCGCTCTTCATCGCCCATCACCGCCGAATCGCGGGTCAGTTTATCTTCCAGGTTCTTAATTTCTTTTTGTTGCGACATCAAAGCCTTGTCGCGCGGAGAAAATTCGGTTTCCAGACGGGTTTTGGCTTTTTGGGCTTGCGGGGCTTTCTCCAATACCTTGCCGACATTGACAAAACCTATTTTCAGCTCCGCTTGGGCGACGCCGGCGGCCATTAACAGAACGCTCGCGGCCATTAATAACAAGCTTGTTTTTTTCTTCATGGAATAACCATCTCCAACTAAATTCAAAAAGGAAAATAAAATTATTAAACGGATTAGATAATTATAAGATAAAAGCCTATAAGATTAAACCCGGCCAAGCCAAACTAAAATCCGGAACCGAAAGTGAATTGGAACGCTTGGGTGTAATCGTTGGTATGCACGTTCATTGGATGCGCGATGCTGATCGCCAGCGCGCCAAACGGCGACATCCATTCGCCGGACAAACCAGCGGAATAACGTAAATACTGATCCATGCTATGCAGACTAAAACTGTTAGCCAAGGTGCCGCCGTCCATGAAAGCGCCCACCCGCACCGATTTTAATTCACTCAGGAAAGGCAACGGAAAAAACATCTCCAGCTTGGCGACCGCCTTGGTAGAGCCGCCGAAGGGTCGATTGTACACCGAACCGTCGCGCGGTCCCAGCGTGTTTTGCATAAAACCGCGCACGTCGCCGGTACCGCCCGCGTAATAATTTTCAAAAAACGGCAATCCGGTGGTATGCCCGTAACCGTCGCCGTGCGACACCTCGCCCAGCATGCGAAACGTGAAATCATTCGACAAAGCGAAGAAATGTTGATGCTTGTAACTAATCTTGTAATAGTCCAAATCGCTGCCGGGCACCGTGATCAAACCGGAGATGCGCTGTTGACCGCCGCGGCTGGAGAACGTAGGCTTATCCAGGGTGTCGTGCGTCCAACCGGCCGAAATCGAAAAAGTGGTGAATTTGTGGCCGTTGAGTTTAAGATAATCCACAATCAGCGGCGACGACAAATTGTTGGTGGAAATACCGGTATGCTTGGCCTCCATATCGAAGCCGAGCCGATTGAACTCGTTCAGCGGTATGCCGAAGTTCATGGAACCGTTTTCCACCGCCGTATTATAACTGGCCAAGTTAGCGGCATAAGCGTTACGCGTGGTATAACCCACGTTATAGCCTACCGACACCCCGTCCAGGGTAAAATAAGGATCGGTAAAGCCGAGATTATAACGAGTCATGATATAACTATTGTTAAACCCCAGATCCACCCGCTTGCCGGTGCCGAAAATATTGTCCTGCGAGATGTTCGCGTTGAAAATAATGCCTTGCACCTGGGAATAGCCGACGCCAGCCTGCAAATTGCCGGAAGCCTTTTCCTTGACCGAATAATTGACGTCCACCTGATCGCCGGCTCCGACCACCGCCGGCGTCTCCACGCCAACCTCCTCAAAGAACCCCAAGCGTTCCAGCCTGGTCTTTGAACGCTCGATTTTATTGCTTGCAGCCCAGCTGGACTCCATTTGCCGCATTTCCCGACGTATCACCTCGTCCCTGGTCTTCGTGTTACCCTTGACGTTGATCCGGCGCACGTAAACACGCTTGCCCGGGTCCACGAAAAAGGTCATGGTCACGGTTTTAGCCGCATCGTTAATTTCCGGCACCATGTTCACGTTGGCGAACATATAACCGTCATTTCCTAAACGGTCGGAGATGGCCTTGGAGGTTTCGGTCGCGTTTTTACGGGAAAAAATTTCGCCCGGCCCCACCCGCACCAATTTGAGCAAATCCTCCGGCGACACGATCAACTCGCCAGTCAGTTTTACCTTGTCCAAGGTGTAAACCTCGCCCTCCTTGACGTTAATGGTAATATAAATTTCCTTTTTATCGGCGGTGATATCGACCTGAGTAGATTCGATGGAAAAATTGATATAGCCGCGATCTAAATAATACGAACGCAACTTCTCCAAGTCGGCGGACAATTTTTGCTTGGAATATTGATCATCCTTGGAATAAAAAGACAAAAAATTAGTCGCGCTCAATTCAAATTCCTTGCGCAAGACTTCGGTGCTGAACGCATGATTGCCTACCACATTGATCTGCTTGATTTTCGCCACCTTGCCCTCGGTGATTTCAATCTTGATCGCCACCCGGTTGCGGCTCAACTCCGTGACCTCGGTTTTAATTTTCAAACCATATTTGCCGTGGCTAAAATACTGGCGGCGCAACTCCTGCTCCACCTTGTCCAGCATTTGCTTGTTATAGGTTTTACCTTCCGTCAAGCCTATCTTTTTCAAGGCTTCGGTCAAATCCTCCTTTTTAATATCCTTATTTCCTTCAATGGCAATCTTGGCCACCGAAGGCCGCTCCACCACCTCGACCACCAAGGTGTTGCCCTCGCGCTCCAGCACAATGTCCTTAAAAAAACCGGTGTTGAACAACGCCCGGATCGCCGCGCCTTGTTTTTCCTCGGTAAAAGTATCGCCGATATTCACGGGCAAATAATTGTAAACCGTACCCGCCGAAATACGTTGCAAGCCTTTGACCTGTATATCGTCCACTATAAATTCCCCGCCGGCCATCGCGGCCCGCGAGGCAAGCGTCCCTAGCACAAGAACTTGAAAAACCGGATTTTTTCTCACACGGCCAACCAATCAGCAGCTCCAAATTTCAAAATTATAACATGCGGCCCGGAAGTGAACCGCAAAAAACACGCCCCGCGCGGGCCGAGACGAAAAACAAAATTGTGAATCCTTTTCCAAACTTTACACCGAAAACAGTCTAAAATCCAATCCATAAGCCAAGTTAATCTACAATTAAACCCATAACCATTAAATACCGATCATCCATGCCCTTTCGCTCCCCCGCGCCCGCATTGACTAAACGCTTGGCTCTTGCCGCGGGCCTGCTATTGGCGTTCGCTTTTACGCTACCGGGTTTCGCCGAACAAGCCGCATCCTTGGCCTACATCCCTCGGCCGCCCAGCCAACTGACGAATGCCTTTCGTAGCTCAGCCGCATTAAGCTACCAGCTTACTTTGCCGGTTCTCAATCCGCAAATCAAGCCTAGTTCGCGGGGGCCGACGCAAAGCGGCGTCGTTTACCGCCTGCCCAACCCGGTCTCCAGCTCGCAACTGCAATGGCGGCCAACCGGCGGCGGTTTTGCGACCAGCCTTGGCGTCACCATCCCGGGAGCATTGCGCGCGCGCCTGCATGTCAGCGTAGTCAAAGCCGATAAAATCGAATTCCGGGTGCAAGGCGGCAAAAACTTGAAACCGATAGGGCCGTTGGATGAAACCGACCTCCGCGGCCAAGCCTTGTGGCTGCCGGTAACCGAAGGCGAAAACACCCTGTTGGAAATTTATATCCCGGCCACCCATATTCAAAGCTTGGATTTCAGCGTGGACGCGGTGAACCTGATTGCGGTTGACACTCCCAAAACCGCGCTAGCCGCGCAACCTGAAAGCCTAGGTCTAACCAATCATACTAAATTCGATGTAGCTTGCTGGAGCAACAACCCGGCTTACCCCGCGCTAAGCCAAGCCGCCGCCGCTACCGCCAAAATCAATTTTATCAAGGACGACGCGTCCTATATCTGCACCGGCACCCTATTAAATGACCTCTCTAACAGCCAAAAACCCTGGTTTATGAGCGCCAATCATTGTTTGGGCGCGCAAAATGTCGCCGATACCGCTTCCTTTGAATGGTTTTATCAAGCGCAAACCTGCGGCGGCTCCGCCACTGATTCCCGTTACGCGCAAACCTATGGCGGCGCTACTTTGCTATGGACAAATTTTAATTTAGAACCGGCTTTTTTAAAACTCAACCGCCCGCCCGCCGCCGGAGTCACCTTCAGCGGCTGGAACACGAACATCGCTGTCGGCGACACGGTTTGGGGCGTGCACCACCCGCAAGGCGACCAAACCATGGCCAGCCTAGGTCAAGTCGCAATCTTGTTAACTGACGTACAGGACGCCGACCAAGGCGGCAATCACTTGCTGGACAACATCTATTTCAATCAAGGCGGCGTGGAGCCCGGCAGCAGCGGTTCCGGCCTATTCTCATTTGAAAACGGCCAATCCAACTGGAAAGGCACGTTGTTCGGCACCGAAAGCGACGACTATCAAAACGCCGTCTATTCGCATTTCGCCGCCTATTACCCAAACGTAAAAGCCTGGCTGGGCCCCTCTCCGCCAGTCATAACCTTTACCGCCTCGCCCAAAACAGTCATCTACGGCCAAACCGCCACCTTAAGCTGGTCGGCTAAAAACGCCGACAGCTGCCAAGCAGGCGGAAACTGGAGCGGAACCCAGGCCATTAGCGGCTCTTATCTTACCGCGCAGTTAACGGCCAAACAAAGCTTTACCCTGACTTGCAGCGGGAGCGGCGGCAATTCGGAAAAAACCATCACCCTACAACCCAAAAAAATCCGGCCTATCGTCAAACTGCTTGCGACTCCCGATAAAGCGCCTTACGGCGGCCAAGCCGAAATCGCCTGGACAGTAACCGAAGCCACCGCCTGCGCCGCGAGCGGCGGTTGGGACATAAGCCCGCAAATCGAAAACCTACAATCTTCCGGCAGCCAACAAGTCGGTCCGATTACCAAAACAGAAACCTATACGCTAACCTGCCAAGGACCGGGCGGCTCCTCACATGCATCCGCTAAGATCATAGACCTCACACCGCCGCCGTCGCTAAGCCTGAGCGCCAAGCCTGACCCAGTAAAAATCGGCGCGGCGAGCGCATTGCATTGGAAATCCAGCCACACCGCCGCTTGCCAAGCCAGCGGCGATTGGAGCGGGGCGCAAGCCTTGAACGGCAGCTTTCAAATACCTTCATTGCAAGCCGCGCAAACCTTTACCCTGACTTGCTCGGGCAGCGGCGGCTCAATTGAAAAATCGGTCACCATTAAAATAAAACGGTAACCCTAGCCTAGCTTTCCCGGCGCAACAATTCCGCCTTGCGCGCAATACCCCAACGGTAGCCGGATAAAGCGCCATCAGAACGCACCACGCGATGGCAGGGAATCGCCACCGCCAGCGGATTAGCGGCGCAAGCCCCGGCCACGGCCCGCGCCGCATTCGGCGCGCCGATGCGTCGCGCGACCTCCGCATAACTCGCTCGGCCGCCCGGCGGAATCTCGCGCAACACCCGCCATACCCGCAATTGAAACGCCGTACCGCGAATATCCAGCGGCAACGCCGGACCCAAGGCCGGCGCTTCTATAAGCTCCACCACCCGCCGCAACCCGCCGGCGCACTCCGCATCCTCGCTAAGCTCTCGCTTCTCTTGGGAAAAACGCCTACCCAGATCGCTAATCAGAACCTCCGCTTCGTCACCCAGTAAAATGGCGCACGCCCCAACCGGACTCATGGCCAACAAAACGCAGCCCAGCGAACAATCGCCGGTGACAAAGCGGATAGAAGCGCTAGTAGCATCATTTAAGGACGCGAGTTCATTCATTTTTAAACACCCCCTACTTGCCCAAGCTTACGAATTGACGCTAGCATAGCGCCTTATGACCGAAATCCTATATAATTATCAAATAAACGCATAGCGTCGCCTCATCATAAAAAAAATCATCAGGACTTAAGACTCATGACCTTGACACAAGACGAACTCAAAAAACAAGTCGCCCAAGCCGCGCTCGGCTATTTAAAAAATGTGCCTATCATCGGCATGGGCACCGGCTCCACCGTCACCCATTTAATTAATTTACTGGCGGACTGCGATTTCAAACGCGATATCGAAGGCGCGGTCTCCAGCTCCATCAAAACCACCGAACACCTGAAAAGCATCGGCATCCCGGTACTGGAGCTAAACCAAACCGGCAGTCTGGAAGTTTACGTGGACGGCGCGGACGAAGTCACGCCGCATAAAAAAATGCTCAAAGGCGGCGGCGGCGCGCTGACGCGGGAAAAAATCATCGGCGGCGCCAGCAAAACCTTCGTCTGCATCGTAGACTCCAGCAAATGCGTGGACGTGCTGGGTAAATATCCATTACCGGTCGAAGTGCTGCCTCTGGCGCGCAGCTTCGTCGCCCGCGAACTGGTCAAATTGGGCGGCCAACCGGTATTACGCGAAAACTTCATCTCCGACAACGGCTGCGAAATACTTGACGTGCATAACCTGAACATCCTGGACCCGGTTGCCATGGAACAGACCATCAACAACATTCCCGGCGTCTTGACCGTAGGACTTTTCGCCATGCGCGGCGCCGATATCGTATTGGTCGGCAAAGGCAGCGAAGTCATCACCTACTAAAACCCGCCCATGGACATGTCCGAATCGGGGCCGGCGGCGGCCGTCAAAGACTGGCTCGGCCGCTTTATCATCCCTTACCGGATATGTCCGTTCGCGGAACGCGTTCATGAACAACAAAGCATCCGCTACCGCGTCCTAGACGACGCGGACGCGGAAGCTTGCCTGCTGGCGCTGATCGCCGAATGCCGCATTCTCGATCAGCTGCCGAGCATTGAAACCACGCTACTCATATTCAGCCAAGCGCTCGCTGACTTCGACGATTTTTTGGATCTAACCGCCGTGGCGGAACAATTGATGCCGCAGCAAGGCTATCAGGGCGTCTATCAACTAGCCCATTTCCATCCCGGCTACCGTTTTGCCGGTTGCGACGCGGACGATCCGGCCAATTACACCAACCGCTCGCCTTATCCGATGTGGCATCTGCTACGGGAAGAAAGACTAGAACAAGCGTTGGCTCACTATCCGCATCCCGAGCTTATACCGGAACGCAACATCCGCCTGTGCCGGGAACTGGGCAGCGCCAAATTGCGGCGAATCCTCGGTCTAGCGGAATAAGTAAAAACGTCCGCTTGCCGCCCCTATTTGGGTATTTTATAGTGCTTCAACCAGAGGCTAAGCACCCCGTCGTCCCGGAACGCATCCAAATTGCTCTGAATATCCTTCGCCGCGCCGCGCAATTCGCCAATTTCCGCGCGCAAGCGCACAAACAAACTGGCCGGGCTGAAAGCCGCATAATGCGGCCACCCCAAACGGATTCTAAACGGCTCGGTAATCGACTCGATTTCCTGCTCCAAACTGGACAGCTGCTCCCGCAACACCTTGTTCACATATTTCAATTTCTCTTCGGCCATGGTATTAATATGCGAAGCGTCGATTTGCTCTATCTCCAACTGCAAACCCAACAAAGCCAATAAATCCTTTTTTTGATAAGCCGCGTTAACCCGTTGCATCAATTCCGTTTTCCGCAACCGCTCATCCTCGTCAGGCTCGCGGTCCGGATGCACCGCCGAAGTCAATTTTCTGAAGATTTCCCTAATCGTCAAACTGATATCCTGCTCCTCTTGCAGCTTGCGCGCCTCGGCCTGCAATTGCTTGGCGCTTTTCTTGCGTTTGGCGCGGCGCTGCTGTTCCGCCTCGGCTTCCCGGCGCAATACGTCCTCCATGGCCGCCGCGACCGCCTCCGGGGAAGAAAAGTCCACATTCTCCGCCGGGTCAAGACCAAATAAATCCTCGCCTACTCGCCGCATCATTTCATGATGCAACGCATCTTCCCGCTCACGCAACTCATCAAAGGAAATCTGACTGTGCTTGTCGTACAGGGATTTCAAATCCGCCCGATCAAACGCATCAATCAATTCATACGCCAAATCGCAAATAAGATGACTCAATTTTTTTTTTTCGTTTTTCGGGTGCGATTTAAGCCCCCAAGCCCGGTCGAAAAGCTGCAACAATTCCACCCTGGAATCATTGTATCGTTGCCTTACCGGCTCATACTCCGTAATCACCAGATGGTTATACTCCAGTACCGCATTCTGCCACACCGACAGCGTATTTTTCGCCTGCTCGATTTTCTTGTTTAAGGTATTAAACTGCTTTTGCGAACGCGACAAACCGGCCTGGTTTTCGATGCGAATGATGGACACCGCCTTTGGCTGCTTATACATATCCTCGTCCTCTTGTCAGCCTGCCGCTCGATCTGATACACCAGAATCACTTGGCGTAATAATCAAAATCCTCGGTTTTTTTCAATTTAACCATAGGCTCATATTCCACATTGGTTTTAGCCTTTTTCTCGGCGGCGGCCTGCAAAAGATTCTCCCGCGTTTCGGCCAGAAACTCGGTAAACCAATCCTTATCCACCACCGAAGCCAAATCCGCGTCCTGCAAAATCATGGATTCGTCCGGCAAGCAACCGCTTTGGCCGGCCAAACGCAAGGCCGCCAAGCAAGCCTCCTCGTCACCGTTTAAGGCATGAATGCAAGCCAGATTATACGCGGAGCTGCCTTTTTGAATCGCCCCGGCCTTCTCGAAAAAGTCACGGGCCGCCGCATATAAACCCGGCTTATCCGCGTCCGGGTGCAAGCGCGCCAACTCCATGTAAGCCACGCCGCCGTCGATCGCGGCGCCTAAATACTCCGGTCTGGCCAACAAACAAAAAGTAAACTTGTCGATAGCGTCCAGCAGGGTAGAGGCCGCCGTTTCCGGGTCCTGAGCCTTGGCTTCGTGTAATAAGGCGAAGCCCCAATGGTACAAGGCTTCGGCAATCAACAGATTATCCGCCACCACCGAAGCGAAACCCAGATAAGCCTCTCGATAAAGTTGCTCGCTATTCTCGCCCTGGTTCTTGCGCGCCTTTGCCACCAGCTTGACCGCCGCATCCAAGGCCGAACGTTTTTTCAAAGAACTCAACAAAGACATAATTCCACCTACAACCCAACCACAAACAATAAATTATAATACGACGAAATGAAAATAAAACCAACGCCGGACACCATGCATAGCGTGTATACGGCTTCAATCCTGCCAATGCCAATGCCGCTTCAACCAATAATCCGCGCTGACATAACGGCCGCCGCCGATGAAAAACAAAGTCAATAGCATGACAAAATAAGTGACGGCGAATTCGACGCCGTTATTCAACATCACCAAATTGCCGTGCTCAGTCAGCCAGTTATAATCCGTTTGAGATTGCAGAATCTCCTTGGCCTGCTGCAAACGCTCCACCGCCGCCATGGTGCGGCCGGTGGCGAACAGACCCTGACCGGCGGCAATAGCCAGCCAGCCGTTCGGCCAATGCACCTCTAGCGCGGCCACCGCCATAATCACCATCAACGGCAGACTGATAACGCGGGTGGCGAAACCCAGGAATAAAAACACCGCGCCCAAAGTCTCGAACAAAGCCACTAAAAACACCCAGATATAAGGCGCGGGCAGGCCCAATCCCGACTCCGCGTCGCCAAACCAAACCGCGGTTTCTGAAAAATGGCTAAATTTTTGCACGCCGGCCATCCAAAACACCGGCGCCAAATACCAGCGCAGCAATAGCGGCGCCATGAACTCGGCCGTTCTTGCCCTGGCGCAAGCCTTGCGCGTCCAAGCCGCCGCTCCCGGCGCTTCCGCTTTCAGCCGCGGCCAAACCTGTTCTAAAATTGCTAAAATAGTATTACCCATCGTTCCCCCCTTTCGGCATGAATAATCCATTAAGCCTGAATAAATTATCGTTATTTAAAAACATACCGGAGCCAGAGGCGGCGGAATGGTTTGAAACCCTATGCGCCAAGCCCGGCGTACGTATCGAGCGCATCGTCTCGCATGGCCACGCCGACCCCGGCGATGATTGGCAAGATCAACCGCAACACGAATGGGTGCTGCTGCTGCAAGGCCAAGCTCGGTTGAGCGTGGCCGGCCAAGCCGATATCGAACTCCAGCCCGGCGATCACGTTTTTATCCCCGCCCATAGCCGGCATCGGGTAGACTGGACCGACCCTATGCAAAACACAATCTGGCTAGCCGTGTTTATAGACCAACCCGCCGCGCCGGAAGTTTAAAAGAGCGTCCCGGCCGGACTTATCCGGATCACGGCTACTCGGTCACTTTTAGCAAAATACCGGCATCGGCGTCGCATTTACTGTTTTTCGCCTTGGCCTTGATCGAAATCCGCACCGCCTGATTTTTAATCTCCGGCGGCAACTTGGCCTTAACCACATAAAATGTTTCCTTATCCTCCACGGTCACCGGAACCGGCTCCTGGCGAATGGTGACGTGAATATGCCCTGGCCCGTTACTGCCGGAAACCGTGAATTGAAATTCCGCCCCCGGCGGAACCGATTCCAAATGATCCGGCTTGAAACGGCTAATCCTGGCCTTGACGCAAGCGCCATCCTCCGACGAACCGCTGCCGCCGCCATGACCTGAATGGCTCGGCGCGGCCTGCGCCCAAAGCCCCTGACTAACCATTAGACCGGCCGCCAACAAAAAAATACTTGCAAAACGCATCAATCCTTCCCCCATTATTCCTTCCCCCTATTCAACCCATTTGTAGCCGCCGCGGCGGCGGCCGAATTATCGTACAACCGGCCAAGAATTGCTATAATAGGCATCATGCTACAACAAAAAGACAAACTTGATAATGACAATGCCGAAACCAAGCTTTTTTGGCCAAATCCGGGCCCCCAAACGAGGTTTTGTTTAACCCATAGCATTGATCACCATTAAGGAACGCCCCTATGTTGCAACATCCAAACAACCTCCGCGAGGCGGAGGAAAACATTGCTAGCGGACGCCGTAAATTTCTTTGCCAAGCCGGCGGAGCATTACTCACTTTAAGCGCTCCGGCGGCGCTGGCGGGACATGCGCATCACGCCCATCACGTTCTTCACCCGCGCCATGCGCGGGATGCGCACCGCCACCCGCACAAGCCGCATCTCGAAAGCCATAAAACCCTGGCTTTTGAACACACCCATACCGGCGACAAATTAAAGCTAACCTATTTTGAAAGCGGCCGTTACCTCAAATCCGCGCTAAATGAAATCAATTACATATTGCGCGATTACCGCACCGGCGACATATACCCCATCGACCTGGCCCTATTGGACCAATTGCACGATCTAAAACTCATGCTGAACACCGAGGGTAAACCGTTTCACATCATCTCCGGCTACCGTTCGCCCGCCACCAACAACTGGCTGCAAAGTGAAAGCAGCGGCGTCGCCAGCCACAGCCTACACATGGAAGGCAAGGCTATCGACATCCGCATCGCCGGCATCGACACCGGGCATATCCGCAACGCCGCGCTGGTCATGAACCGGGGCGGCGTGGGCTATTACCCCGATTCCGACTTCGTGCACATAGACTCCGGCCGGGCGCGTTTCTGGTAAGCGCTTCCGGCAAGAGCGCATTGCAAGCAAACGGGCCGAAAAAAGACGCCGCATCCGCTTGACAAATTGTAAAAACCCGGTAATGCTGAAACGGCAGATTCCTAACTTCAGGTGACGCCATGAAAAATCCTCAAGCCTATCCCGCCCAGTTCCATCAGGACCCGGTCATCGCCATCATCGCCGGCGTTGACCAAGACCTCGAACATTGCGAAGACACCATCATGCTGGGCTATATGCTCGTCCTAGCCGCACCGATGTTCGCGCCCGTGGCCCCGCCGCGCATACTGCTGCCGATGATGGCCTTGGCCTTTTTAATCACCGTCTTCCGCGCCCGCGGCGGCTTTAAAAACATAGGCCTGCGCCTGCGAACCAGCTTGGCCGCGCTACAACCGCATCAGGCTAACCGCCTGCTGCCGCTCTCTAATGTGTTCGCCGAACACCCTAAGCACACCCTGACCCAAGGTCTGAATCCGCTGTTAAACCTGAAACGCACCTTTAACAGCCTAGTCGGCGGTCTGCTGATTAATCCGTTCTGGATGCCGATTTTTTACGCACTGGGCATGCATTTCGTCGAGGACAAACAGATCCGCCTGTTGAACCGCGCCATTTGCCAATTGGAACGCCTGCACGGCCTGCAACCGTCGCGTGAATAAACCTTTACATGTTTCCCGGCCCGGCGCCGGTTTTTGAAAATCAGGCGCCGCAACTCGCGTATAATAGACGCTTGCAAACCAAGCTAAAATACAAGCCATCCATGCAAGAGCAAGATAGTCTACGCCGGTTTTTATTTGAAAAATGCGGCGTGCGCGGCGAATGGGTTCAACTCACGCACAGCCTGCAACAAGCCAAAAGCCGGCAGCATTTCCCGAGCCCCGCCGTCGAGGCGCAACTGGGCGAAGCTCTGGCCGCCTCGGCGCTGTTATCCGCCACCATCAAATTCAAAGGCGCGCTAATCATGCAAATACAAGGCGGCGGCGACCTGAAAGCCCTAGTCGCGCAATGCGACCACCAACGCCGCATCCGCGGCCTGGTGCGCAGCGAAGCGCAAGTCGCGGGCGAACATTTGGCGCACATGCTAGGCCCCGGCGCACGCTTGGTCATTACCATAGAACCTGAGCAAGGCGAGCCCTACCAAGGCATCGTCTCCGTCAACGCCCCGGATTTGGCGGCCGTGCTGCAAGACTATTTTCAACGTTCCGAACAACTACCCAGCGGATTTTGGCTCGCCGCGGATCAAAACCAAGCCGCCGGCCTATTCCTGCAACAACTGCCCGGAACCCGCGCCGAAGACGAATCAGCCGCCGAGGATTGGCGGCGTCTGCTGGCCCTGGGCAGTTCCATCACGCGGGAAGAACTGTTGCAACTGGACTGCGAAACCCTATTGCACCGCTTATTCCATGAAGAGGAATTGCGCCTGTTCGCTCCGGAACCGGTGGAGTTCTATTGCCATTGTTCGCGCGGCAAAATCGGCGCGACTCTATTGCTATTGGGAGAGAACGAAATCAATGCCATCCTGGCCGAACGCGACGACATCGAAGTGGATTGCCAATTTTGCGGCGCGCAATACCGATTCGACAAAGTGGATATCGCCCAACTGCTGGCTGGCGCCGCCGAAGCGCCCGCGCCAGCCTCGCAGAGCTTAAATTAAACCATGCGCCGCCTTTACCAGCGCATAACTCGCGTCGGCTTGGTCTTTTTAGCCCTAGCCAACCTCACCGGCTGCCTGGAGTGGGTGCGGGCCTATCAAACCTATCTGCAACTGGACGAATTCGACCGCCACTTCGCCATCACCGCGCAAGACGGCTTCACCCTGCATTTTAAACACCCTAAACTCTACAGCGAAGACTTCGTCTTACTCGCCAAACTACGCGCCAGCAACGAACAACCCGAAGCCGACGGCAAACTGTGGCATTACGTATTCCGCAAGGTAGATATGGAAAACCGCCGCATCACCCCGGAAATACAATTCTTTTTCGACCTCAGATTCAATAAGCTGGATAAAATCAGCTCCTGGACTTTTTCGCCCATGTTCCTGCAAATCGCCCCGGCGGAATTTCTGGAAGCCTCGTTCCGCTCGCTCAGCGGAGCAGAAATCAATGAAGAAAAACAACAACTAAAAGCCAAAGCCGAACTGATGGAAAAAATCTCGGCCCAATTGCCGAAAAAAGCCAAGGTGGTGCAAAACCTAGGGCCGCCGCTGGAAATAACCGAGGAAGAAAAACAAGAAATTTACTACTACCGCTTCCTGCTGGACACCCAAGGCATAGAACCGGGCTACGAAGACCGCGCCGTCAGCGAAGTCAGGCTCAGTTTCGACAAAAGCAGCGGCGAACTCACCAAAATGTCCGGCCGCTTCGCCGGACTGAAAATCGCCATCAACTACCGCGATTACCAGGAAACGCCGGAACCTGAAATTTAATTCCGCTAGCTAAGCCATAACTTCAACCAAGCCCAGGGTCTGGTAGGATGCTGGTGAGTAAAGCGAACCACATCAAATGTGCAGGTGAAGTGAGAGCTGTTTAATAAGCTGGCGTATTTTGTAATGATCAAGCTCGCTCCAGCTTTAACTATGGAATCAGGCTGCTCTAATCTAATCAAGCAGATTGAGATTAATCTGAAAGCTAAGCAAAAAGAAGTTAAAACTTTTTGGCACTCAAAACTCGGCTGTCTGAAACCTTGCAAGAATAAAAAATAATTTTCATTGGATATTCAACCATGCACATCGAAGCAGAACTAGACGAAAATCACGCTCAAAGACTCATCGCATTGCAACAACGCCTGCAAAAACCCCTGCCGGAAGTTTTAGCCATGCTGATTGACTTGGCTAGCGAGCAAACCAATGAAAATTTCATTGCGCTGCCAGAGCCGATTTCCATAGTCCAATGGCCTGGGATTAATCTATCAAGAGAATTCATGTATGGCGACGATGGCAGATAAACAGCCTTTATTTCTAGACACCAATGTTTTGATCTATGCCAGCATTAAACAAGCGCCAGAGTATCAAACCGTCCGAAGCTTTGTTGAAAATCATCTCAGCAGAAAAACGCCACTCTTCATCAGCAGGCAAGTTTTACGCGAGTATTTGTCTGTATTATCTCGGTTTCAGCCTAATTTCGACATCATTCCAAAACAAACACTCATTTTATGGCTGAATGCATGGCGTCAACGCTGTCAGATACTAGATGATAATGCCGCAGTAATGGATACTTTGTTAAATTTGTACGCCACAACATCATTTGCTGGTAAACAGGTTCATGACGCAAATATCGTTGCTACCTTATTCAGCCATGACCTTGACACGCTTGTTACAGCCAACACCAGGGATTTTGCACGTTTCAAACCAAGACTGAAATTGATTGACCCACGTCAGACAGAAATCTAGCATGCAATAAATGGATGTTATTTTCTTTCAGCGCGGAAATAATATCCGAGAGAAGCCAAAGACCTAAGCCGCGTCCTTGGCAAGCGGCTTTATCCTAGGCCGCGGCGGCGGCTCGGCCTGCCATAAATTCGATTGAATTTTCATATTAAGCCTAACCTCCGCGGAAGTATTTAACCAAGCCAAAAGACGTAAGGCCATACCCGCAGCAGTTATCCCAGACTTGCCGTTCAAAACCTTGGAGAGCGAGACGCGCGAAACTTGCAATTCCTTTACGGCTTGGGTAATGGTCATGTTTTCCGGCAACCATACCCGCATATTTCACGAGTGTAGCCGGGATTGTACATTCTACTCACAGTCATTACAACAAGTAAAGCGCCTTAACACTTCGCCGCCACAAAACTTTGCAACGCGGCTCTGAATGGCGGCGAGGCTTGGTCATGTCTCCCTGGATCACAAGTTCTTGAAGCGATTGACGTCGAAGACGGCCGCGCTCGCGGGATTCTTTCGTCGCACGAAGTCGCTGACGCTGTGAACCATTGGCCAGAAGTCGGGATTGGAGCGGCGGATGCCCCAACGTTCGACGATCGCTGTGAACTTCTCCGGCGTGTCAGCATCGATCAGCTTG
>CAIYSZ010000027.1 GCA_903928965.1 uncultured Pseudomonadota bacterium | reverse complement strand
GTGCAGGAACACCAGCTTCTCGCCGTGCTCGACGGCCTCGACATGGACATTCGCGACGGCCGGCGCCTCGAGGCTCAGGCTGGTCAGCTCGAAGTAGTGCGTCGCGAACAGCGAGAACGCACGTATCCGCGTTGCGATATGCGCCGCGCAGGCCCAGGCGAGCGACAGGCCGTCGAAGGTGCTGGTGCCGCGGCCGATTTCGTCCATTAGGATGAGGCTGTGGGCGGTGGCGTTGTGCAGGATGTTGGCGGTTTCGGACATTTCCACCATGAAGGTGGAGCGGCCGCTGGCCAGATCGTCGGATGCGCCGATGCGGGTGAAGATTTTGTCGATGGGGCCGCAGCGCAGGCGTTGCGCCGGCACGTAGCTGCCGATGTGGGCCATGAGTACGATGAGGGCGGTTTGCCGCATGTAGGTGGATTTGCCGCCCATGTTGGGTCCGGTGATCATCAGCATGCGCCGGTTGGCGGAGAATTCGACGTCGTTGGCGACGAACGGGGTTTGGGTGAGTTGTTCCACCACCGGGTGGCGGCCGGCGGTGATTTCCAGGCCGGGTTCGGTTTCCAGCCGCGGTTGGCTCCAGTTCAGGCGTTCGGCGCGTTCGGCGAAGTTGACTAGTACGTCGAGTTCGGCCAGGGCGGCGGCGCAGGTTTGCAGTTCGGCGATGCGCGCGCCTAGGCGTTCCAGCAGGTCGTCGTAGAGGGTTTTTTCAAAGCTTAAGGCTTTGTCGCGGGCGGTGAGCACTTTGTCCTCGAATTCCTTGAGTTCCGGGGTGATGTAGCGTTCCGCGCCCTTGAGGGTTTGCCGCCGCAGGTAGCGGGCGGGGACCTTGGCGGCTTGGGCGTTGGAGATTTCAATATAGTAGCCGTGCACGCGGTTGTAGTTGACCTTGAGGTTGGCGATGCCGGTGGCTTGCCGTTCTTGTTGTTCCAGGTCGAGCAGGAATTGGTCGGCGTTTTGGCTGAGATTGCGCAGGGCGTCGAGTTCCGGATGGTAGCCGGGGGCGATGACGCCGCCGTCGCGGATGAGGATGGGCGGGGTGTCGATGATGGCGCGTTGCAGTAAATCCAGCAGTTCCGGCGGCAGGTTTAGGTGTTGGTTTAGCCCGTGCAGCATGGGGTCTTCGGTTTGGGCTAGGGTTAGGCTTAGTTCCGGCAGCGCGGCCAGGGTTTGCCGCAGGCCGATTAGGTCGCGCGGGCGCGCGGTTTTGATGGCGATGCGGGCGCTGATGCGTTCTATGTCGGCGGTTTGCCGCAGCAGGGCGTGCAGCGGGGCGTGGGTTTGGGAGGTCAGGAGTTCGCCGATGGCGGCGTAGCGGCGGTTGAGGCGCGCGCTGTCGCGTAGCGGGCGCGACAGCCAGCGGCGCAGGCAGCGGCCGCCCATGGCGGTGGCGGTTTTGTCCAATACGCCGAGCAGGGTGAATTGGAGTTGGCCGCTCGGGTGGTAGTCTAGTTCCAGATTGCGGCGGCTGGCGGCGTCCAGGTGTATGATGTCGGCCGCGCTTTCCACGCTGAGACCCTGGATGTGCGGCAGCGCGCAGAGTTGGGTGTCGCGCAGGTATTGCAGCAGGCAGCCGGCGGCGGCGACGGCCGCGTGCAGGTGTTCGCAGCCGAAGCCGGTGAGGTCTTGGCAGCCGAATTGTTTCAGCAGCAGATCGCGGCAGCTGGCGAGTTCAAAATGCCACGGCGGGCGGCGGCGAAGGCCGGGCTGGTCTCTTAGGCTGTCCGGAAGTTTGGCGTCTTCGTTGTATAACAGTTCCGCCGGTTGCAGGCGTTCGATTTCGGCGTACAGCGGCGGCGCGGCGGGGAATTGTTGCAGTATGAATTTGCCGCTGCCAAGGTCCATATAGGCTAGCCCCCATTCCGCGCCGTGTTGGCCGTAGGCGGCCAGCAGGTTGTCCTTGCGGTCTTCAAGCAGGGCTTCGTCGGTGACGGTGCCGGGGGGTGACGATGCGCACGACTTTGCGTTCCACCGGCCCCTTGCTGGCGGCGGGGTCTCCGATTTGTTCGCAGATGGCGATGGATATTCCGAGTTTGATCAGGCGAGCGATGTAGTTTTCGGCGGCGTGGTAGGGTATGCCGGCCATGGGAATAGGCGCGCCGGCGGATTGGCCGCGCGCGGTGAGGGTGATGTCTAGCAGTTGCGCGGCTTTTTTGGCGTCTTCAAAGAACAATTCGTAAAAATCGCCCATGCGGTAAAACAGCAGGGTTTCCGGATGCGCGGCCTTGATGCGCAGGTATTGCGTCATCATGGGGGTGTGGCCGCTTGGGGTTGGGCCTGTTTCGGGCGCTGGGTCTGGTTGTGCTGACTTCATGGCGGGATGTTTGGCTTTATGCCGAGTTTACGCGATATAAAGATTATCGCCGAATTTGGGCGGAAGAGGATAATGCGGCGGGTTGCGGCTTGGTATAATACATTGTTATGTATTTGACTTTTGATTGAATGATCATGATTTCCAACGCGATGGCCGATTTGGCGCACTGGCGGCTGGCGGTGTCTTCCGTTTTCCCTTTGCTTTTTTTGCCGCTGAATTTAGCGCTGCCCTTGTTGTTGAGCGTGTTACGGGGGTGGCCGAATGGTGCGCGGCGGTTTTGGCTGCGCGTGTTCGCGGTTAATTTTGTTCTCGGCTGGTTGGCGCGTGTGTTGTGGCTGGTGGATGTCGGCGTCCGGCACGACTATTTGGCGCATTATGCCGGGGAGGCGTGGTTTTTGCCGGCGGCCTTGGATGTTTTGAGCAGCGCCGGGCTGGCTTTGTTTTTATTTAGGCCGTTTCTGGCCGCGGAGCGTTTGCCGGGTTTGGCGCGCGCGGCGCTGTCGGCGGCGTTTTGCCTGGTCCTGCATTTATCGGCGTTTTGGCAGTTGAAGTTTTATTTTTGGCGGTTTAATCCCTTGGGCGTGGTTTTTAATCCGCAAACCTATCGTTTGGAGTTGAGCGATATCGATGCTTGGTTCGGCGCGCCGTGGTTGCAGGCGTTGGCGGGGTTTTTGTTGTGTTATGGCGCGGCGGGGGCGTTGTTGGCGGCGGTTAGCGCCGGATTTTGGGCGCGGCGGCCTTGGGATATGGGCGCGCGGTTTGGCTTGAATGCGGGTTTAGGCGCGGGTGCGTTGTGCGGCGTGTTGTTGGCGGCGCTGTGGACGGCGGGCGGGCCGGCCGTGGCCGATCAGGCGGGTTTGCAAGACAAGCTGCGCGCCGGGGTGACGGCTTTTCAGCAATTGCAGGTGTTGCGCGATGATAATCCGCCGCCGGAAGTTGTGGCGGCGTTCGAGCATAGCCGTGGGAATTTGGGGTACGCTTGGCTATTGAAACGCTGGACGGAGCATGTGGAGCAGGCTAGCGAGGCTTTGCTTGAAAAAGCGACGGCGTCCATGCCGCCTTTTGCCTTGAGTAAGCCACTGCACGCGGCGGCTTGCGCGTTGGCTGGCGTGGCCGGCTTGCTTTGCGCGGGCTTATGGTCGGCGCGGCGGGCGGAGCCGGTCTTGGCGTTGCGGTTGACGGGGTTTGCATTGTTGGCGTGGCTGTTGGCCGGCGCGACGGCCTGGATGGGCGGCGAGGCGGCGTTGTCGCCGTGGGCGTTGGCCGGGCTGCTGCCGAGTTTTTTGAGCGTGTCTAGTTTGAACTTGCCGGATGTGGCGTTCGGTAGCGGCTTGGCCGCGGTTTTGTACCTGGGCGTGTTGGCCGGCGGCGGTTGGCTGTGGCGGCGGTTTTGGTTGGATTGGCTGGAGGAAACGGCATGATGGCTTTGGATTATGAAAGCTTGCGTCTATTGGCGTTGGCCGGTTTGCTGTTTTGCGTGGCCGGATTGACGGCGGCGGAATTTTTTGCGGCCGGGGTTGCGGCTTTGGCCCCGGCCTTGGGCGCGGATAGCGTGTTGTGGCGGCGCTTGCTGGGTCCCGCGGTTTGGCAGCTGGGGTTTTTGGCGGCTGGTTTGGTGTTGGCCGCCGCGGCCTGGCCGGTGGCGTTCGCGGTGTTTGGCGGCAGCTTGCCTTGGTTTTTGTTGTTTTATGTTGTGGTGTTGGGAATTAGAGTTTTTTTGCTGTTGGCTTGGCCGCGCTGGCCGCAAGCGTTGACCGCGGCAGCGCTTAAGCTGTTGCAATATTCCGGGTTTAGCAGTTTGGCGGTGCTGGGTTTAATCGGCGGCAATTTGCTAAAGGGCGCGCCGTTTCATCTGGACAGCGATATGCGTAACATTTTTCTGGGCGATGGCTTGGGGTTGTTGAGTCCGTTCGCTTTATTGGCGGCGGCTTGCGCCGTGGCGGCGGGTTTGTTGCAGGGCGTCGGTTTTGCGGCCGAGGCCTTGCCGGCGGAGCGGGTCAGGGCGTGGGGTTGGCGCGCCGGCGGCGCTTTTGGCTTGTTGTTCATCGCTTGCGGGCTCTGGATTATGCATCTGGAGGGTTACCATATTAGTTCTGAGTTGATGACCGGCGGCCCGTCGAATCCGTTGAATAAATTCGTCAAGCGCGGCGAGGGCTTGTGGCTGGACAATTACGAGCATTATTGGGCTTTGGCGGCGGTTCCTTTCTTGTCGGCGTCTGGTGCGGCGGCGAGCGTTTTTTGCCTGTTCAAGGAAAAATACCTTCTGGCGCGGATGGGCGGCGCGGCGGCCGCGTTGTTTGCGGTATTGACCGCGGCGGTGTCGATATTTCCGTTTTTGTTGCCGTCCAACCGGTCGTTGAATAGTTCGTTGACCATTTGGGATGCTAGCGCTAGTTTATTGAGTTTGCAATGGTTGGCTTGGTTTGTCGTTGCGTTGCCCTTGTTGGCGGTGTTGGGGTGGGGCTTGGGCCGCTTAAGCGGGGAGGAAACAAGCCAAATATGAATAGTTTTATGCGTCGTATCGCGGCATTGGGCTGGGTTATGTTGTTATGTTTGGTTTGCCTTGTTCCGGGGCAAGGCGTCCTGCCTTGCAAACCTCGGACGCGCTGCCTAGACCGGGCGCCAAGGTAGCGCTAGTCAGCGTCAAGCAGACAGGGCGTATTGCGGCCGAGGATGCGTTGTCGCCTTTATTGGGACATTGAAGGGGAGATAGGTTTGAAGGTAAAGCAAATACCTTTGCGGGGCGGCTCGGCCATTGAAAGGGAATACGCTTGCACGGCCAGGCAGCGCACTTATGTTTGGCCGGGGGCCGAGGTGATTGCGGAAACGTTAGGCGGCTGTATGGAGGAGCTGATGGCGAAGATCGGGAGGGATGAAGCGTGGAATCGTTAAATTTAGGTTTGGCGTTGGGCGCGCAGGTTTTGCACTTCCGCTAGCGGCAAGCCGGTGATGTTGGCGATGGCGGCGTCGTCCAGGGTTTGTAGCAGGTTGGCGGCGATAGCTAGTCTTTCGAGGGTTTTTCCTTGTTCAATGCCTTGTTCGATGCCTTGTTGGAGACCTTGCTCCATGGCTAGGGCTACTTTTTCGCCCACATAGGAGGTTTCGGTGCGGATGGCGTCGAGTACGTCTTGGTAGGCTAGCAGTTCCGCGTTGCTGAAACCGGCTTCCTGGCTAATGGTCAATGCTTCCCTAATCGGCGGGTATTCGATCATTTCGGCGGGCGGTTCCTGTTCTCCGGCGATTTCCTTTAGGAAACGCAGCCATAAAAGGCGTACTTTTTCATCTAGGGAGGTTTCGGGTTTGAATTTGGGCAGTTCGATGAACACGAATTGCAGGCCTTCAATCTGCCGTTGCGGATTGTCGATGTTGACGATTTTGTAATGGTGATACCACGCGGGATCCGGGTCGAAAATGTCGTTAATCAAGCCTAGGGCATAGACCGGCTGGAGTAAGCGGTAATCTTTGCCGGGCGCGACTTGTTGCACATAGGCTTGGCTGGCGTTGAAGGCTATGCGCTGGCAAAAGATCGTAGTCCAAAAAATGTGTGTTTCCACGATAAAGGCATGGCCTTGTGCGTTCCAGCATTTGACATTAATAATGCCGCGCCGGAAGTAAAACGGCTTTGAGGTAATTTGTTCGGGTTGTAGATATTCGAGCTTTACGATTTGGCTGTCCTCGGGCAGGGGCAGCAGGGCGTTGAGAAAATCCTGCAACAGCAAGGGGTGCTCGCCGAAGATTTTTTTAAAGACCAGATCGTTTTTCGAGTCGAGGTAGCGGGGCATGGCGTCGGATGGGCCGAGGATGAGTATTTATTATAGCAAATTCTATGGGTTACATGCGGTTAGGGCTGGTCAAGGCCTGAGTGGTTCCGTGGGGGATTGATGGGTGGAAAGGGCTATTCAGCGGTATCCGCAAACGGATGGCTATGCCGGGTTTCGATGTTAGAATGTTCGGAATTTATACTCTAAACTTGCAACGCAATGATTGGGATATTTAACGATGAATTATTCGCGCCATGGTGCGAGCTTTTTGTGCGTCTGGTTGTCAGAAACAAGCAGCGCGTGACCCAGGCTATTCAAAGTTGAACCACGTCTTCTATATCGTCGGCAATGTGTTGCAGGTCTAGCTGATCGAAACGACCGGCGCGAATGTGGGCGGCTTGTTCGTTGGCCCAGGCGATGACATCGGTTTCGTAGGTAGACATGGCTTTAGTCCGGTTAGCGGGTGTGTTGATGTATTCAGTTTACTATCAATTGCTTAGCCTGGCAATGATTTGCCGCGGGGGCGTTGGTGATTTTTCTTGTTTATGTACAATGGCATTGCGGGGTGTTTTGTTTGTATAATGATTGATCAGTTGTTCGCTGAATATTATAAAAATAGGCGCTAGGCTTTATGCCTTGGCCGGTTACGTTTGGGGGTGGTATGTCGTTAAGTCAGGTGCGGTCCGGAATTGATGTGGCTGTGTTGCGTCACGATTGGCGCTTGGATGAGGTTGAGGCTTTGTTCGCCTTGCCGTTTAATGATTTGTTGTTTCGGGCGCAGAGTGTGCACAGGCTGTTTTTTGACGCCAACGAGATTCAGGTCAGCAGTTTGTTGAGTATTAAAACCGGTTCTTGCGGCGAGGATTGCGCTTATTGCCCGCAAAGCGCGCGCTATGAGGCGAATTTGCGTTCCGAGGCCTTGTTGCCGCTGGCGGAGGTGTTGGCGGCGGCGGCGGCGGCGAAACAGGAAGGCGCTACCCGTTTTTGCATGGGGGCGGCATGGCGCAGTCCGCGGGATAAGGATATCGAGCGGGTGGCGGAGATGGTGCGCGAGGTGAAGGCCATGGGGATGGAGACCTGCGCTACTTTGGGCATGTTGACGGATGATCAGACCGTGGCCTTGAAGCAGGCCGGCTTGGATTATTACAATCATAATTTGGATACCTCGGAGGATTTTTATGCCGAGATTATTACCACCCGTACTTATCAAGACCGGTTGGATACCTTGGAGCGGGTGCGCGATGCTGGGATCAATGTTTGCTGCGGCGGCATCGTCGGCATGGGCGAGTCGGTGAGCGACCGCGCCAAGTTGATGTTGCAATTAGCTAATCTGCCCAAGCATCCGGAGAGCGTGCCGATTAATATGCTGGTGCAAGTGGAGGGTACGCCATTGCACGGCGTGGAGGCGCTGGACCCGCTGGCGTTTGTGCGCACGGTGGCGGCGGCGCGGGTAATGATGCCGCAATCGCGGGTGCGTTTGTCCGCCGGCCGCAATGACATGAGCGACGAGATGCAGGCTTTATGTTTTTTGGCCGGGGCGAATTCAATTTTCTACGGCGAGAAATTGCTGACCACGGAAAATCCGATGACTCAGCGCGACAAGCAATTGTTTCAGCGTCTGGGTTTGCATTTGGGCGGCTCCCGCTATAATTGATGGCGGGTTTCTACGATTTCGGCGCGCGTTTGGAGCAATTGCGGCGGGATAATTTGCTGCGCCGCGTGGTCAGTCACGACGGGCCGCAAGGGCCGTTGTTGGAAGTGGACGGCCGGCGTTTGGTCAATTTTTGCAGCAACGATTATCTGGGGCTAGCGGCGCATCCGGATTTGGCGGCGGCCTTGGCCGCCGGCGCGGCGGCTTACGGCGTCGGGGGCGGCGCGGCGCATTTGTTGTCCGGCCATGCCCGGCCGCATCGTTTGTTGGAAGAGGAATTGGCGGCCTTCACCGGGCGTGAAAAAGCGTTGTTGTTCTCCACCGGTTACATGGCCAATCTGGGGGTGATTTCGGCCTTGGTTGGGCCCGGCGACGTGGTTTTGCAAGACCGCTTGAATCATGCTTCCTTGCTGGACGGCGCGCTGTTGGCGCGGGCGCGATTGTCGCGTTTCCGGCATGCCGATTTGGCTGATCTTGAGGCGCGGCTCCAGGCGCATGAAGGGCGGTGTTTGATCGTCAGCGATGCGGTGTTCAGCATGGATGGGGATATCGCGGACGCGCCCGGATTGGCGGCGTTGGCGGCGCGTCACGGCGCGGGTTTGTTGCTGGACGACGCCCACGGTTTTGGGGTGCTGGGCGCGCACGGCGGCGGCGCGGTCGAGCATTTCGGCCTGAGTCAGGCGCAAGCGCCGCTATTGATGGCGACTTTGGGCAAGGCTTGCGGCGGTTTCGGAGCCTTTGTCGCCGGTTCCGCCGAGTTGATTGAGTGGCTGGTGCAGAGCGCCAGAACCTATATTTACACTACGGCGATGCCGCCGGCGGTGGCGGAGGCTAACCGGGCGGCGCTACGCATTGTGCGGCATGAAGCTTGGCGGCGGGAGAAATTGGCCGGGTTGATCACGCGTTTTCGCGCCGGAGCCGAGCGGTTGGGGTTGGCTATTTCGCAGTCATCGACGCCGATTCAGCCTTTGTTGCTGGGGGATAGCGGGCGCGTGTTACAGGCCGGTCAGGGTTTGCGCGAGCGGGGTTTTTGGGTGGGGGCGATTCGGCCGCCGACGGTGCCCGCGGGAACAGCGCGCTTGCGGATAAGCTTGTCGGCGGCGCACGAAGAATCTCAGGTAGATGCATTGTTGCAGGCTTTGCATGAGGTGTTGGCGTGAGCGGCGCGCGGGAGTTGGTGTTGATCGCCGGTTGGGGCATGCCGGGCGGGGTGTTTGCGGAATTGGCCGGCCTGTTGGCCGCGCGGCGGCGGGTGACGGTGCGGGCGTTGCCGGGTTTTGACGGGCAGGCGGCGGTCAGCCCTTATGATTTGCCGGGCTTGGCGGCGGCGTTGTGGGCGGGTTTGGAAACGGAGGCCGTGGATTTAGCCGGGTGGTCCTTAGGCGGCGCGGCGGCGGCGGCTATGGCGGCGGCGTCTCCGGAGCGGGTTAAGTCTTTGTGTTTGATCGCCAGCAATCCTAAATTTGTCGCGGATAATAGCTGGCCGGGGGTGGCCGGCGAGGTGTTGGATGCGTTTGCGTCGAGTTTGCGACCTGGGTCTGATTTGCAATCTGGGTCTGAACAGTTGCGGCCGGAGCAGTTATTAATGCGTTTCGCCGCGTTGCTGGCGCAAGGCGACGCGCGCGGCAAGCCAGTGTTGGCGCGCTTGCGAGCGGAACTGAGGGCCGCGCCCGTGCCGGAGGCGAGGGTGTTGGCGGCCGGATTGGACTTATTGCGGGCGGCGGATTGGCGTCGGACCTTGGCGGCCGCGGCCTGTCCGGTCTCGGTATTGCTGGGCGGCCGGGATGCGTTGACGCCGCCGGATTTGGCGGGCGCGTTGGCGAATGTGCTGCCGAAAGCTAGGGTATATGAGTTTGCCGAGGCCGGGCATGCGTTGTTTTTGTCGCGGCCTGAAGAGGCGGCGGCGGCGATATTAGAGGCGGCGGCGTGAATCAGGTTTTGGATAAGCGGCGGGTGCGGGCTTCGTTCGCGGCGGCGGCGGCGGGCTATGACGCCGCCGCCGGCTTGCAGCGGCAAGCGGGGGGCTATTTGCTGGATTTGGCGCCGCCCATGGCCGCGCCGCTGCTTGATCTGGGTTGCGGCACCGGGTATATCGCCGGTTTATTGCGGAATCGGCGGCCCGGCGCGGAAATTTGGGCGGCGGATTTGGCCGCGCCCATGTTGGCCGCGTGCCGGGATAAACTGCCGGACTTGCGCGGCTATGTGTGCGCCGATGCCGAGCGCTTGCCGTTCGCGGCCAACAGTTTTGCGCACGTTTACGCTAATCTGGTGTTGCAATGGTGCCAGGATTTGCCGGCGGCGCTCGCCGAGTGCCGGCGGGTGCTGCGTCCCGGAGGGCGGCTGGCGTTCGCCACCTTTGGCCCTAAGACCTTGATTGAGTTGAAACAGGCGTGGGCGGCGGTGGACGCTGAGCCGCACGTCAATGAGTTTTATGCCTTGCCGCAAGTGGCTGATTTTTTGAATGTGGCCGGTTTTAGCCTATTGCATGCCGAAAGCCGGCTAGAGCAACCGGTCTATGCCGACGTGCTGGCCTTGATGCGGGAGTTGAAGCAAATAGGAGCTCATAACGCGCATGTAGGGCGGCGGCGGCAAACAACCAGCCGCGGGCAGTTGCGGCGCATGACGGATGCCTACCGGGAGTTGCTGGCCGGCGGGCCGCTGATTGCCAGTTACGAGATTATTTATGCCGTCGCCGCTTGACGTTGCCAAGGGCGGTTGTTTTATTACCGGCATAGGCACCGGAGTCGGCAAGACTTGGACCAGCGCCGCCATGCTAGGTCACGCCCGGGCGCGGGGGATCAAGGCGGCGGGGATGAAGCCGGTGGCTTCAGGTTGCGAATGGCGCGGCGGGGAGTGGCGAAACGCCGATGCCGAGTTGTTGTTGGCGCACTCAATGCCGGGGTTAAGCTATCGGCGGTTGAACCGGTATGCGTTTGCACGGGCCGTGTCGCCGCATATCGCTTGCGGCGAGGAGAAAGTTGAGGCGCCGCTGATTCTGCAAGATTACGCGGCCGTGCGGAGGCAGGCGGAATGGGTATTGGTGGAGGGCGCCGGCGGCTGGTTTTCACCGTTGGGGCCGGATTTGGATAACGCGGGTTTGGCCGCGGCTTTGGGTTTGCCGGTGATCGTGGTAGTGGGTTTGTATTTGGGGTGCATTAACCACGCGCGCTTGACCCTGGCGGCGGTTTGGCAATCAGGCTTGGATTGCGCCGGATGGGTGGCGGTGGAGTTGTCGCCGGCATGGCCGGAGGCGGACCAGACGCTGGTTTATTTGCGGGCGGCTTTGCCGCCGCCGTTGCTGGCGCGGTTGCCGTTTTCGCCGCAAGCGGATTTTAATGACTTGGCGCTTGAATTCGCGGACTAACACTAACAGCCAAGAGCGCGCCCCGTCGCCGGGGCGCAAACTGCAAAAAGCGGGACCGGGTTATTGGGCCGGTTTTTGTTCCGCCGGCGTCGGAGCGGTCTGGCCGGCTGGCTCGGCGGCTGGAGCAGGCGCTGGAGCGGCCGCGGCTGGTTCGGCAGGTTTATCCGCCGGCAGCAGGATTTCGACTTTCGCGGTTTTGGTCAGGCCTTCGATCCAGTTTTGCACTCTTTCGCGTTGCATCATGGAGCGGATTTGTTCTTTTACGGAGTCAAACGGCGGCGGGGTGATTGGGCGCGAATCTTCGCGCAAGATGACGTGCCAGCCGAATTGAGTTTGCACCGGTTGTTTGGTGTATTTGCCGTTTTCCAAAGTTTTGACTGCTTCGGAGAATGGAGCGACCATGCGGTCGGCGGTGAACCAGCCTAAATCGCCGCCTTCCGCGCCCATTGGGTCGGTGGAGAATTTTTTGGCCAGTTCGGTGAATTTGGCGCCTTTGTCCAAATCGGCGATGATTTTTTTCGCTTCATCTTCGGTTTTGACCAGGATGTGGCGGGCTTTGTATTCGTCGCCTTGTCCGGAAACCTTGGAGTCGTACTCACGTTTCAGATCTTCGTCAGTGATCGGGTTGGTTTTGATGTAGTCTTGCACCGCCGCTTGGGACAGCAGGGCGTTTTTCAAATTTTCCAAGCGTTCGACCAATTCAGGAGCGGCGTCCAATTTTTTTTGCTTGGCTTGTTGAATCAACACTTCGCGTTGAATTAACTCTTCCAGTAACTGTTCCCTAGGCAGGGATTGGCCTTGACCGCGTTGGGCCAGGTCTTTTTGCAGCGTTTCCAAAGTGGTTTTGCTGATGTATACGCCATTAACCGAGGCGGCGGCGTTTTCCTTGGTAACCGCCGGCGCCGCAGGCTGATCGCTTTGTTTGCCCTTTTCGTCCACGCAGCCGGGCAATACGACGGCGCTAGCCAAGATTAATGGTATAAGTTTAAGTTTCATTATCAATTTCCTGTTGAGTTTTCAGATGGTGTTAATGCATTAATGCTTAGTGCGTGTATTTCGTGTTGCATGAGTTCGCCGAGGGTTTGGTAGACCAGTTGATGCCGTTTCAGCAGGCTGAGCTGATCAAAATGATCGGACACAATTGTGACATAGTAATGTCCTCCGCCCTGGCGGGCGCCGGCGTGTCCGGCATGCGCCGCGCTTTGGTCTATGATTTCCAGAACTTTCGGTTGGAGGGCGTCGGTGAGTTTTTGTCGGATTAAGTTGGTGGTGGTCATTGCGGGAATACTTGTTTAAAGGGTTTGACGACGACGCTGGCGTATACGCCGGCCGCCTGATAGGGATCTGCGTCCGCCCAGCTTTGCGCGGCGGCCAGATCGGTGAATTCAGCGACGATCAGGCTGCCCGAAAAACCGGCGTCGCCGGGATTTTCCGAATCCACCGCCGGATGCGGCCCGGCCAGGATCAGCCGGCCCAGGCCAGCTAGTTGTTCCAGCCGCTGTAGATGCGCCGGGCGGGCGGCCATTCGTTTGTCAAGGCTGCCTGGGCGGTCGGCGGCGATAATGGCGTAAAGCATTATTTTTCGTCCCCTGGATTCGGGGCGAATTTGTACAAAAAGCCCATTTGCACGGCGATGAAGCCCAGCATGAGTCCGGGAACGACAAAGGTTTTGAAGGTTACCCAATCGTCGGTGCTGTAGTTTTGCATGACGTAAAGGTTGATGAAGCCTATGCTGAGGAAAAACAAGGACCAGCTGAGGTTAAGGCGTTTCCAATACGGTTTGGGTAATTCCAGATTGGCGCCCATTAGGCGTTCGACTATGGTTTTGTTGCCCACGAATTGGCTGCCCAGAAACACCAAGCCGAACAACCATTCCATGACCGACAGCTTCCATTTTATGAATTGTTCGTTTTGTAGGTAGATAGTCGCGCCGCCTAAAATAACCATCAGGGCAAGCGTTACCCATTGCATGGTTTCGACCTTGCGATAGACTATTTTGTAAATGATGACCTGAACCAAGGTTGAGGCGATGGCGACCCCGGTGGCGGTGTAAATGTCGGAAAGCTTGTAGGCGATGAAAAACAGTGCAATAGGAAAAAATTCTAGAATCGGTTTCATGGAGCTGGCGTGCGAGTAGTCATCAGTTTTAAAAATTATTTCCTAAATCAAACGGTTGCTTGTTCGGGCGCGTTAGTCCGGCTCGGCTGGATGCCGCGACATTTACCGGATTATACTAGAAATTTTAAGCGCCGCATGCGACTTGCAAATTATCCGCGCGGGCGGTTTTTATTTTATGCTGCAAATAGGGGTTTTGTATACAACAAAAAGCCCCGGCGGCGCTTTTTAACGGCGGCGGAGCCGCCGCGGCGCGGAGAATTGTTATAAAATGACGTTTAAATTGAATTTGTTATTCCTAGAGGCGTCTTATGACCATGGATTTATCAACAGAACTTGAAGCGGCGGCGTTTCGTCGCTTGCTGCGGCATTTACGCGAGCATCCGGAGGTGCAAAATATCGAGCTGATGATACACGGGGATTTTTGCCGGAATTGTCTGGCTAAATGGTATGCGGAGGCGGCCGGCGAGCGCGGAGCGGCTGTGGATTACGAACAAGCGCGGGAAATAGTCTATGGCATGCCCTATGCCGAGTGGAAGCGGCATTTTCAAAAAGAGGCCACGCCGGAGCAGTTGGCGGCATACGAAGCAAGGCAACAATTGAAAAAAGACCAGGCCCAGGCATGAACATGCAACGTGACGTAATTTTTGTCGAATCACATGACGGGACTTATGACGCCATGTTTTCCGGCGTTATCGGCCGGGATTATGATTTACTGAAGTTGATTTGTCCGGCGGCGGTGGATATGAGCCGGCTGGTCGGCGAGCGCACCGGCGCTTGGGCCGCCGGTCAGGCCGGTGATTTTAATGTGTTGGAGTTGGGCGGCGGCACCGGCATCACCACGTTGAGCTTGCTGAGCGCGGCTGATAATATTAAGGTGTTGAGCGTGGATTCAGAGCCCGAAATGCAGAATCAGGCCAAGCGGAATTTGGCGGATTGGGTCGGGCGCGGCCGGTTGAGTTTTAGTGGCGACGATGCGCTTACCGCCTTGCGCGCCTTGCCGGACGCGAGCGTGGATGCCATGGCGTCGGCTTATACCCTGCATAATTTTCCGGGCGAGTACCGGCGGCTGGCGCTACTTGAAATTTTCCGGGTTTTGCGGCCGGGCGGCTATTTCATCAACGGCGACCGTTACGCTTTGGATGACGTGGTTGCGCACACGCGCAATACGCAACATGAAATCGCGAATTATTTTCGGGTGTTGACCGAATTGCAGCGTTTGGATTTACTGGAGCACTGGATCATTCATTTGTTTAATGACGAATCGGAACACCACATCATGCGCGAAGCAGTCGCCAGAGCGCAAATGGCGGCAGCCGGGTTTACGCAAATCGCTTGCTGTCATCGGCAGGGCGTCAATGCCTTGTTCACCGCTTTAAGACCCGTGGAGTGATCGACCTATGAAACATACTTCCCGAGAAGAGCCGAATATGGCGGATGAACGTGATAAACCGGACTCTGACATTGGAGCCTTGCGCGTAGGCTCGACTGCGGAAAAACCGGATGCGATAGATCGTTTAATGAGCGCGGAGGAGTTGCCGTGGCTGCCGGACGACGCCAGTAAATTGGATTTGGCGGAAATCGGCTTGTTCGCCGAACCGGCGAAGGAAGCAGCGGAGAGGGCGGTGCATATGGATTCAAGGGATTTTGAGCCGGTGGATATACAAGCAATAGACATTGAACCCGTGGATTTGAATTTGCTGGCGGAGCCGGACGAGGCGTTCGATCCGTTGTTTATCGAGGCTAGCGGCGGCGAGCCTAGCATTCCGCCGGAAATGGTAGCGTCAGTAACCGCTCCGGTTGCCGAGGAGGGTGCGGCGGAGTCTGTTTCTTTCGCTGCTGGAGACGGTTTGGCTGCTAGACTTAAGCAGTTGGAAATGGGGCAAGCCGAGTTTAGTCAGTCGTTCGCCGCCAAGGCGGATTGGGCGGAGGTGTCGACCTTGCGCGACGAATGGAATCAATGGCAAAGCGAGCAGGCGCGGCAGAGACGGAACAAGGCGGCTGACGTCGCGGAAAATTCGGTGTGGACTTTGGCGGCGCTCGGCCTAGCGGCGGCGGCTTTGTTGCTGGCTGGCGCGGCCGGTTATTTTTGGCGGCAGCAAAATGAAGTGACGTCGGCCAATTCTGAACAGTTAGCGCAATTGGCGCAGCAGTTAACGGATATTCAATCCGAGCAAGCCGAGGGCGCCGGCAAGGATATTGATAAAAAGCTGGCCGAATTAGCGGCGGCGCAAGCGGCCTTATCCACGCAAGTGGCGGATTTGCAGAAATCCCTTAAAGCCGATGCCGCCGGCAAGCAAAACGTCAATTTGAACAAGCAGCTGGCGGAGTTGGCCGAAAAGAGCAAGCGAACCGATCTTGCGGTGGAAGCTTTGGAAAACCGGTTGGTTCTTTTGGACAAAGCCAGGGCTAGCGCGCCGCCGCCGCAACAACAGCCGCAGCCAAAGCCAGTCGCGGCCAAGGCCGAGGAGACGGCGGATGCCGGCTGGGCGGTGAGTTTGTGCGCGTTCAAGCAGGATTGGTATGCGAAACGGGTGGCGGACGATTACGCCGGCAAGGGGGTGCGCGCCAAGATTAGCAAAATGCCGGTCAAGGGCGACGTTTGGTACCGTTTGAGCGTGGACGGATTTAAGACTCAGGCCGAGGCCAACGCATACGCGGCCAAGGTTAAAAAACTGTTGAACCTGGATTCGGTGGCGGTGATGCACGCCGACGGTGAATAGCGGGATGAGGTTTGACGAATTGGGCTTGGCCGAGCCCTTATTGCGGGCCGTGGCGGAGGCGGGCTATACAACGCCTACCCCGATTCAACAGCAAGCGATTCCGGCTATTTTGGCGGGACGGGACGTATTGGCCGGAGCGCGCACGGGCACCGGCAAAACCGCCGGTTTCACGTTGCCCTTATTGCATTTGTTGGCTGGGCAGCCTATTTTGCCGAAACCGAAGCCGCCTCGGGTGTTGATTTTGACGCCGACGCGCGAGTTGACGCAGCAGGTGTATGAAAGCGTGCTGGGCTATGGCCGTTATTTGCCGTTTTTCGCCGAGGCGATTTACGGCGGCGTCAGTATCAGGCCGCAAATACAAAAGCTGTCGCGCGGCACGGACATCGTCATTGCCACTCCAGGCCGGTTGTTGGATTTGCGCGCGCAGGATTGCGTCGATTTGAGCCGAGTGGAGTATTTGGTGTTGGACGAAGCGGATAGGATGCTGGATTTGGGCTTTATCCGGGATATACGCAAGATTTTAGGCTTTTTACCGCCCAAGCGGCAGAATTTGTTGTTCTCGGCTACTTATTCGGCGGAGATATCGGCCTTGGCCGGGCAGTTGTTGCACAATCCGCTGGAGATTGCCGTGGCGGCGCGCAACTCCGCCGCCGAAACGGTGGAGCAGAGAGTGTATCCGATTAAGCGGGAGAATAAGCGTGAGCTGTTGTCGTATTTGATCGGCAGCCAGCGCTGGCGGCAAGTTTTGGTGTTCGTGCGCACCAAGCACGGGGCGGACCGCTTGTGCCAGCAGTTGCTGCGCGACGGCGTGCGTTGCGCGGCCTTGCACGGGGATAAGTCGCAAGGCGCGCGGCTGCGGGCGTTACAGATGTTCAAGGACGGCGAGGTGACGGCGTTGGTGGCGACCGACGTGGCGGCGCGCGGTTTGGATATTGATCTATTGCCGTTTGTGGTGAATTATGATTTGCCGCAAGTGGCCGAGGATTATGTGCACCGCATTGGCCGCACCGGACGCGCCGGGGCGGAGGGGCAGGCGATTTCGCTGGTTGACGCGGAAGAGGCGTATTTGCTGGCGGCGATTGAAAAATTATTGGGTAAGACTATTCCGCGCGTTAAGGATACCGGTTATGAACGGGTGGATTTGTCCGAGGCGGTGAAAAAACCGGCCGCGGCAAAGCCCGCCGGAGGGCAGCGAAAGGCGCAGGCGCGTGGCGAGGCGGGGCGGAATCAGAGGCCAGGCGCTAAACCGGCGGCGCGGCCTGGGCGAGGGCGAAACGAGAAAACAAAAAAACCTGGAAATAGCCGTCATTGAACGCCTCCTGCTTAATCCACTGAGGTTAATTGTAAGACAGAATGGGGAGCCGGTTTTTTAGTTTCAATGACTAGTGATTGGTTTCTATCGTGCGCGGATAAGGGCCGCGTAACGCATCCTGTAAGCCGGGGATTGCCTTGTCAAGTATAGTATGGTGATATCACGATTTCCGCCGCCACATAGGCCAGCGGGGGATTACGCCAAATGCCGAGCTCGGTTTTGTTCATTGGGGTTCCTTGTATGATGCTTTATCATGGTTGCTTCTTTTCGGTTTGCCTGTGTTTACTATAGTAGTTTACAAAAAAGATGACAATTTTGGCGGCAATTTGTTTAAGGAACCTCTGATTAATTCGTTGCTTCAAAATTCAGCGTTATTGAAATCAACAGCTTGAGACCAAGGTTTGCTTGAAAAACTGATTTTATCAGAGGTTCCTTAAGTCAACCATACTAAGTTCTTCGCAGTAAGTTCGTTTGTAATCGGCGCATTGCGAGTCAATGGCTTGTGTTACCCAGGTCATGCAAACGGATTTTCGGCTGCATACTTATACTGTGTAATTTTTTTTATCCGTTGCAAAAGGCTAAACTAAACGCACGCTGATAGCCTGGGGGCTGGGCTTGGCGTTATCCTCTGCCAAACCGTTCCGGCAGCAGGATGCTGTTGCTGGGGGGGCGGCTGTTGTCCGGGAGGGGGTAGTCTTGGGTGTAGTGGAGGCCGCGGCTTTCTTTGCGCAGTTGCGCGCAGCGGATGATGAGTTCGGCGACGGTGACTAGGTTGCGCAATTCCAGGAGGTCGGGGCTGATGCGGAATTGGCCGTAATATTCGGCGATTTCGGCTTTCAGCATGACGACCCGGTTCATGGCGCGCTCCAGGCGTTTGTTGGTGCGTACGATGCCGACGTAGTCCCACATGGAGCGGCGCAGTTCGTCCCAGTTGTGGTTGATTAAGACTTCTTCGTCGGAATT
The DNA here is from genome assembly GCA_903928965.1 of uncultured Pseudomonadota bacterium. GTDB lineage: Bacteria > Pseudomonadota > Gammaproteobacteria > Methylococcales > Methylomonadaceae > Methylomonas. The sequence continues at coordinate 4,138 of CAIYSZ010000027.1, read as the reverse complement.
GGTGACTTGGGATTCGTCCCATTCCGGCAGTTTGCCCGGCCGCGGGATGTCGGCGATGCGGTTTCGGATGTCGTTTTCCGCTTGCGCGGAGAACACCAGGCATTCCAGCAGCGAGTTGCTGGCCATGCGGTTGGCCCCGTGCAGGCCGGTGCAGGCGGTTTCGCCGATGGCGTAGAGCCCTGGAATGTCGGTGCGGGCGTTGATGTCGGTGATTACGCCGCCGCACGTGTAATGCGCGGCCGGCACCACCGGAATCGGCTGCTGGCCGATGTCCAGGTCTAGTTCCAGGCATTGCATGTAGATGGTGGGGAAGTGTTTTTTTATGAAATCACGCGGTTGGTGGCTGATGTCGAGATAGACGCAATCTATGCCGTGTTTTTTGATTTCGCTGTCTATGGCGCGGGCAACGATGTCGCGCGGGGCCAGTTCCATGCGGGCGTCGTAGCGGCGCATAAAGCGTTCGCCGTTGGGCAGTATCAGGCGGCCGCCTTCGCCGCGTATTGCTTCGCTGATTAGAAATGAGTGCGCATTGGGATGGTAGAGGCAGGTGGGATGGAATTGCATGAATTCCATGTTGGCGACGCGGCAGCCGGCGCGCCAGGCTAGGGCGATGCCGTCGCCGGAGGCGGTGTGCGGGTTGGTCGAGTAGAGATACACTTTATTTGCGCCGCCGGTGGCCAGCACCACTATTTTTGCGGCGATGGCGTACACTCTGCCAAGCATGCTGTCCAGTACGTAGGCGCCCAGTATGCGTTGCGGGCTTTCCCCGAGTTTGGTGGCGGTAATCAGTTCCACCATGTGGTGGTATTCCAGCAGGGTAATGTTGGGATGGGACTTGGCTTTTTCGATCAGGGATAGGGAGACGGCTTTGCCGGTGGCGTCATCGGTGTGCACGATGCGGCGGTGCGAATGTCCGCCTTCCTGATTTAAATGCAGTTGTTTTTTGCCGCTGGCGGAGACGCGTTCGGTAAAGTTGACGCCTTGGCTCCGCAGCCATTCGATGTTTTCCCGGCCGCGGGAGACGGTGAGGTGCACGATTTTAGGGTCGCATAGGCCGGCGCCGGCGATTAGGGTGTCTTCAATATGGGATTCTATGGAGTCGTGTTTTTCGTCGAATACCGCCGATATGCCGCCTTGGGCGTAATAGGTGCTGCATTCGGTGAGGGAAAATTTGGCGAGCACGGCGACTTTGTATGCGTCGGCCAGACGGAGCGCCAGGCTTAGGCCGGCGCAGCCGCCACCGGCGATTAAGATGTCGTGGTAGCGTGGTTCGGAGTTGGCGGTTTTATTCAAAGGTCGCGCGGTGTTAAATATGGGGGGATGTTAGTATACCTGTTGCCAGCCGATTTGTGGGGAGGAAATAATCAGTTGAATAATCGCGGCATTAGCTTTGCGGTCCTGTTTGCGGTTGTGGTTTGCGGTTGTATATAATAGGATGAATGCACTGTCGGTCCATTGCGTAACGCGGAGGCCATGTTTTGAAACCGCTACGCCGATGAGCCCGTGGCGGGGGCTAGTTTAGGGCCGCCAGTTTAAGCCGGGACAATCGCACTGAATCAGGCTAAGGGCTGTTGGTTGGAAGCCTTTTTCCAGGGAGCGATTGAAAGGGGGGGGGGCGTGAATGCGTCCGAGTAGACTTAGGAGCCCGCATCCTAGGCGGGTAGGGCTGTTGGTTTGCCCGCCTCGGCGGTCGGGCGCGATGGTCTGGAGGGTTGTGTATACATCCTGGTTGGATCGCATTACGCTTAACGGTCTGGCATGGAGCCGGGAGGCCGGTATTTTATCGCGCGGTCGAACTTATGCGTGGGCATGCTGTCAATACTATTAAAGAATAATACTTAAGTGAACGAACAGACTGAAGTTACCGGGGATGTGGATCAAGAGCTGGTGCAGCGCGTGCAGCGCGGCGATAAGCGCGCTTTTGATTTGTTGGTGCTGAAATATCAGCATAAAATTATCCATTTGGTGAATCGTTATATCAAGGATGCCGCAGAGGCCGAAGATGTCGCGCAAGATACTTTTATAAAGGCCTACCGGGCGTTGGCGGATTTTAGAGGTGAAAGCGCTTTTTATACCTGGTTGTACCGCATCGCAATCAATACCGCCAAGAATTATCTGTTGACCCGCGCCAGACGCAATTATGATCTTGAAGTCGAGGTGCAGGATGCCGAACAGGTGGAGAATGCTCCGCAATTAAAGGATTACGACACCCCGGACGGTCATTTGTTGAGCGAGGAAATTTATGCCGCGGTGCAAGATACGATTGAAAGTTTGCCGGATGAAATGCGCGTAGCCATTATGCTGCGAGAATATGAGGGCTTAAGTTACGAGGAAATCGCGACAGCCATGGACTGTCCGATTGGTACGGTGCGTTCACGGATCTTCCGGGCGCGTGAAGCGATTGATGAAAAATTGAAGCCATTGCTTAATGAATAGGTGTTTTGATGCAAGAACCAACTAACCAAAAAATTTCATTGCTGCTTGACGATCAACTGGATAGCCGCGAAGCTATTGCCATGTTGGAGCGAATTGCGGACGACCCTGCCTTGCAGGCGCAATTATGGCGTTATCAAACGGCTAGCGCGGCGATTAAACACGGCGCTTTCGCGCCGCCAGCGGCGGATTTCTCTAGAAAAGTCAGTCAACGATTGGCGCAAGAACCTTTTATTGTTAGCCGTCCCCAGCCCAGACCCGCGGCGAGCGTGAATTGGCAAAAAGCCGGTTTGGCGTTGGTTGCTTCCGGTTTGTTGGCGGCGATGTGGTTGAACAGCCAGAATAATAATCCGCGTCAGGCCACGCCGACCTTGGTGTATAACCTTTCTTCCCAGGGAAGTTTGCCGGCGGGCGTGAATCCCAGATTGAATGAATATCTGCTGGCCCACGATAGTTTTGTTTTTAACCGTCCGCCGCAACCGGCGGCGTCTTATGGTCGCACCGTGCATTATCGTCAGGAATAAGCGTGTTTTTTCGGGGTTTGATTTTATTGCAATGCTTGTTGTCCGCCACGGCGGCGGCCGATGCCACGGCGATACCGCAACAAGCGGCGGCGGTTTGGCTGGACAAGATGATACAGGCGATGAAAAGCTTGAATTATCAGGGCACCGTGGTGTTTATGAAGAACAACCAGGTTGACACCATGAAGTATCGGCATCGGGCGGCGCAAGGCGGAGAGCAGGAGTTTTTGGTGTCATTGAATTCTCCGTTGCGGGAAGTGACGCGCAAAACCAATGAAGTGAGTTGTATTTATAAGGATACCAGTCAGAAAATCATAGATCACCACCCGGTGGACAGTTCTTTTATTGTTAACTTGCCGGTTAACGCGGACAGTTTGCAAAATATTTATGCCTTGAGCGTTGGCGGTCGCGAATCGGTGGCAATGCACGATACTCAGATTTTGGATGTGCTGCCTTTGGATCAGTTACGCTTTCGGCGTCGGATTTGGATAGACACCGTCACTTATTTGCCTTTGAAAGTGGAGGTGTATAATTTTGACGGCGGCGCCATAGATCAGGTGATGTTCACCGAGTTTAACGCCGAGCCGAATCAATCCGGCGGTGCGCAGGAACCTTTGGATACGCAAGGTTTGAATGTCAAGCATATTCACGCGGCGCAGGCCGAGCCGTTTGAGAAAGCTCCGTTCACCTTGCAGAATTGGCCGCGCGGATTCAAGACGGTATTTTTCATCCGCAATTCCCTGCAACCGAGCAAGCCGGTGGACCATTTGCTATTAAGCGATGGTTTTACCACGTTGTCGGTGTATTTGGAGGTGAAAAACGATGACGGTATAGAGGGTTTGCATGGTTTGGGCGCGGTGAACTCCTTTAGCCGGGTTATTGACGATTATCAGGTGACGGTGTTGGGCGAAGCGCCGGCTGAAACCGTGGAGGCTATTGCCGCCGGGGTGGCCTTAAAGTAATTTGGTTGGCCAGGCGGTGCGAAAGCCAGGCTCATACATCTCTAGGGAACCTCTGATTAAATCAATTTTTCATGAAAATTATCTCTGTACACGACAAAACACAAAATTTAAGAACTCAGGAAAATTTTACCGGATTTGATCTGACTACAATCCACGCTATCGGGTGGACACCAAAAAAGTATCCAGAATAAAAGTATCTCATTAGCCGACTTGGCGGTTTTC
>CAIYSZ010000026.1 GCA_903928965.1 uncultured Pseudomonadota bacterium | reverse complement strand
GAAAACCGCCAAGTCGGCTAATGAGATACTTTTATTCTGGATACTTTTTTGGTGTCCACCCGATAGCGTGGATTGTAGTCAGATCAAATCCGGTAAAATTTTCCTGAGTTCTTAAATTTTGTGTTTTGTCGTGTACAGAGGCTTAAGATACCATGATACATTTAAGTTCTATGTTTTAGTTACGAACTTAAAATTTGCGACTTTACGTAGCAGGAAAAATACGCGCATGAGAGAGTCAACCGTGCAGGAACCCGCTGTCCGGTCAACTAACCGTGGTAAATCCTTAGTTTGGTTGCCGTTTTATGAAGCTATTATGCGTTATGGCCTTGCGTTGGTCGCGGTAGCGGCGGGGATGGGTTTGCGGCTCCTGATTACGGCAGGGTTCGGACCCGGCTTGCCTGACTACATTACTTTTTATCCCATGGTCATGTTGGCGGCTCTGTTCGCGGGTTTTTGGCCTGGCGTGGTTGCCACGGCGGCGTCGGGCGCGGTCGTCGCTATCTGGATTCTGCCGGCGATTGGAGAATGGACCATCGCCGCGAGCATAGACCGCGTGGGGTTGGCGCTTTTCCTCGGCATGGGATTGTTTATGAGCGTGGTAGCCGAACTCTACCGCGGCAATCGGGACAAGGCCGCGGCCTATGACCGGGATAAGGCTTTGCGCGAGAGCGAGGCGTATTTTCATCAAATCATCGAAAGCCTGCCGATAGCGGTTTACACCAGCGACACGAACGGCCATCTCATGCACTTCAACCCGGCGACGAGTCAGTTAATTGGCGGCGCGCCGGAAATTGGGAGCGGCAAGTGGAGCGCGGGTTGGAAACTCTACCGGCCCGACGGCGCATCGTTGGCGCATGATCAAGTTACGATAGGCGCCGCGCCGCCGGAGGAGCGTGGCGTGGAGGCTATTTTAGAGCGGCCGGACGGCAGGCGTTCATGGGTGATTGCCTATCCTCAACGCCTGTATGACAAGGCGGGAAAGGTTATCGGCAATCTCAATATCCTGGTGGACATCACGGAGCGCAAAAGTAACGAATCTCTGCTGCTTGAAAGTCAACGCCGTTATGCCGACGTTGTTGAATCGGCAATGGATGCGATCATTACCATTGATGCCAATCGCCGAATTTTGTTGTTCAACGCCACGGCGGAAAGAATATTCGGCTGCACGGCGGATGACGCCATCGGGAGTTCTATTGAGCGTTTTATCCCCGGCGGGCTGCAAGATTCCAACAATAACCCTATTTGCGCTTTCGGCTGTAAATCCGCCGCCAACCCCTGGATGGGGGGCATATGTTCTGTCTCCGGTTTACGCGCCAATGGCGAGGAGTTTCCGGTCGAAATATCGATTTCCCTGGCCGAAACGAGTGGAGAGAAATTCTTTACCGCCATTCTTAGAGACATTTCAGAACGCAAGAGAGCGATGGAAAGGCTGCAAGAAAGCCAAAGAGAGAATACTTTCCTGGCCGAATTGATACGCACTTCGGAGCAACCCATGGCCGTCGGCTACCCTGACGGCCGGCTGGGACTGGTCAACACGGCTTTTGAGACCTTAACCGGTTATTCCGCCGAAGAACTAACCGGCATCAATTGGGCGACGATGCTGACGCCGCCGGAATATCTGGCAATCGAGCGCAAAAAACTTTGGGAACTTCAACAGCCTGGTCAATCCATTCGTTATGAAAAAGAATACATCAGAAAGAATGGCTCGCGGGTTCCGGTCGAGTTGTTGGTTCATCTAAAGTCTGACTTGGAAGGCAAGGCAAACTTTTATTACGCATTCGTCAGCGATATTACCGAACGGAAGAAAACCGAGGAGAGTCTGCGCCGGCTTAACCATACGCTTCAGGCGCTGGGCAAAAGCGGACGGGCGCTAAGCCATGCCGCTGACGAGGCGACCTACCTGCGGGAAATTTGCCGGATCATCGTTGAGGATTGCGGCCACACCATGGTCTGGGTAGGATTCGCCGAGAATGACGCGATCAAGTCGGTTCGCCCGGTCGCTTGGGCCGGGTTCGAGGAGGGATATCTGGACACGAAGCGCATTACCTGGGCCGACAGTGAGCTAGGACAAGGCCCCACGGGCAAGGCGATTCGCTCCAAACAGGTCTCTCAGTGCCGAGATATACAATCCGATCCGCTGTACGCGCCATGGCGCGCGGAGGCCAGTAAACGCGGGTACGCCTCTTCGGCGGCGTTTCCCTTATCGATTGACGACGACCACGCTCTTGGCGCGCTAACTATATACTCGCGTCAGCCGGGAGGATTTAGCGACGACGTGGTGCAATTGCTGACCGAACTGGCCGATGATTTGGCTTTCGGCATCACTACGCTGCGATTACGGGCGGCGAACATGGAAATCGAGCGCACGTTGCGTGAAAACGAGCAGCGCATGCGACTGGCTACCGAGGCCACCGGTGTCGGTATTTGGGAATGGAATGTCATGACTAATCAGGTGCATTGGGATGCGCAGATGTTTCGGATTTATGGCATCGCGCCCACCGCGGATGGCTTAGTGGAGTACGGCACCTTTAGCAATGCGGTTTTTCCGGAGGATTTACCCAACCTAGAACAGCAAACGCAAAAAGCGATTCGCCAGCGCAATGGCGGCAGCCGTCAATTTCGCATTCGGCGGGCCGATACCGGGGAATGTCGCCACATTCACACGGTGGAGACTGTCCGCGTTAATGCCCAGGGACAGGTGGAAAAGCTGGTGGGAACGAATCTGGACGTCACCGAGCGCAAATTGGCTGAACAAGCGCTGAGGGACGCCGATAGGCGCAAGGACGAATTTCTGGCGATGCTCGCCCATGAACTCAGAAACCCGCTGGCCCCGATTCGCAATACACTGGAAATCCAAAAGCGAGCAAACGCGGACCCGTCCCGTCTGGCCTGGTGCAATGAGGTCATTAAACGCCAAGTCGAACAGCTGATGCGGCTGGTGGATGATTTGCTGGATATCTCCCGCATCAGCCGTGGTTTGATCGAACTCAAAAAAGAACCTTTGGAAATACGCGACTTCATTCAACCCGCGCTGGAAACCAGTCAGCCCTTAATCGAAGCCCGCCGGCATCAATTGACCCTGTCGCTTCCGGCCGAGCCATTATGGGTCGAAGGCGACCGGATTCGGTTGGCGCAGGTCATATCGAATCTGATCAACAATGCCGCAAAATATACCGATGAAGGCGGCCTGATCGAACTGACAGCCGAATTAGCCGGAGAAGAGGTCTGCATCCGCATCACCGATAATGGGCGCGGTATCGATCCGGTTGATTTACCGAGCTTGTTCAATTTGTTCTATCAGGTTGCTCATGACCTTGACCGCTCGCAAGGCGGCTTGGGCATCGGCTTGTCCCTGGTCCAAAGCTTGGTGGCGGAACATGGCGGCAGGGTGCGGGCGATCAGCGCCGGGCTGGGCCAAGGCAGCGAATTTGAGATCCGGTTGCCGCGGCTTATATTGCCTAGCCCCGTAGCCGCCGGCTGTTTCCCCCTTCCGGCGCGTAACCCCGGCCAGCTTAGTATCATGGTCGTGGACGATAATCGTGATGCCGCCGAAAGTCTAGCCTTGTTGCTCGAAATCGATGGTCATCAAGTGAAAACGGCCAACGATGGCTCCGCCGCGCTTGAAATGGCGAGAACGGAGTATATGGACATCATCATATTAGACATTGGACTGCCGGGAATGGACGGCTATGAGGTCGCGCAAGCGTTTCGCCGCCGCCGGGAGCTGGATAAAACTTTGCTCATAGCCCTGACGGGCTATGGACAGGCCGAGGATAAGGAAAAATCACGCGCCGCCGGATTCGATGCGCATCTGGTCAAACCCGTCGATTTTGAAACGTTAAGGAAATTACTGGCCGAACACGTCAAACGCCTGGAAAGCCCGGCTAGTTAGTCTTGCATACTGCCGCTTAATCAAGGCCGGCCATGCGCTTGCGTTGTTTGCTAAAACCCATGAAGCAGCCTTTATAGGCATCGCCATTCTCCAAAAAAGGCGCGGCGCGGCGGGTGGTCGCTTCAAAACCCAGGCTAGTCATTTCCCGGCAAAATGCCGAACGATTGCCGCGGTCCGGATCGACGATCACGATTTCCGCCGCCGCCGCCGCATGCCGGTCGATAAATCTGGCCAGTTGTAGCGGTTGTTGGCGTTCGTAAAGTATGTCGCTGCCGATAATCAAATCAAAACGGCCCAAAGCCGGATTGCCTGTTTCCCAGTTTCCGGTTTGGTATTTGAGTACGCTTAAGTTGTTTAACAGTAAGTTTTCTTTTAGAAAAGGCTCGCTTAAGGGATGCCAGTCGCTGACGGTGACATTGCCGTTTCTTTTATGGATCACCAGACTGGCTAGCGCTAGGCCGGCGCCGATTTCAAGAATGCGTTTACCGGCCAATTCAAAATCATGCATGGCGAGCGCCAATACGCGCGCCGATGGCCAGATATGTCCAAATAGCGACCAATTGGCAGGTGGGACGCCGATTAAATCGGCCTCGCCCGCGGGGTCGGCGTATTGCTGCAAATCAAATAGGGAGCGGATTAGGTAGTCGGCTCCGCCGACTGTCACGGTCTCGAATTTAACTTTATAACCTGGCATGCGCGGTTTTTCATGGATTTTGGCTAGCGTTAGGGATCAGGGTTAGTTCTGATCGTACATGCTAAAAATCTTTTGAGAAGAAATCAGGCAGGCCGAAAAGGCACTCGGAAGGCGTTGATGGCGATTTTGGCGCGATAAGCTTAGTGCTTAGCATAACATTTATGGTTTCAGTTTGTATGCCTATATTTTTCAAGCCTTGGCGTGAGTCGGTTTGAACCCTGTTCATTCCATGACAGTCTTGCCTAGAATAAAACTTGCGGCTGGAACTGGCATTCCAAGCGGGCAAGGTGTAGGATCGTATAAAAGCGGAACTTGATCTCATGCATGAATTATCGCTTTGTGAAAGCATAGTCGAAACCCTTGAACAACAAGCTTTGGCCCAGCATTACCGGTTGGTCAAAACCGTGTGGCTGGAGATCGGCGCTTTGTCGGGCGTCGAAGCCGAAGCGTTACGTTTTTGTTTTGACGCGGTAACCCGCGGCACGCTGGCGGAACAAGCGAAGCTGGTGATCCTGGAAGTTCCCGGTCAAGCTTGGTGTACGCAATGCTCAATCCATGTGCCGATGCAACAGCGCTTTGACGCCTGTCCGCGATGCGGCGGTTTTCAGTTGCGGGTGAATGACGGCGAGCAATTACGAATTAAAGAATTGGAGGTTGAATAATGTGCGGCGTCTGCGGCTGTGGCGGTGAACATCATCCGCTGGCTAAACTTTCCCCAGTGCCTGCGCACGGTCACGCGCATGGCCACGAACACGACCATGATCATGACCATCAACACGGACATACGCAGACACAAGATCATGCCCATTTGTCGCCGGGCAGATTGGTGCAAATTGAGCAGGATATTTTGGCCAAGAACAACCGGTACGCCACGCAAAACCGGGAATATTTCAACCGGCGGCGGATTTTGGCGCTCAATCTGGTATCTAGTCCCGGCTCCGGCAAAACCGCCTTGCTGACCCAAACCTTGGAGCGCTTGAAACAGCGGCTGCCGTTGGCGGTGATCGAGGGCGATCAGCAAACCTCGTTGGACGCGGAACGCATCCGCGCCACCGGCGTTCCGGCGGTGCAAATCAATACCGGCAAGGGCTGTCATTTGGACGCGCATCGGGTTGGCCATGCGCTGGAAAACTTAAATTTGCAAGATCAGAGTCTGTTGTTTATTGAAAACGTCGGTAATCTGGTTTGCCCCGCGGCCTTCGATCTGGGCGAGGCGCATAAAGTGGTGATTTTGTCGGTTACCGAAGGCGAGGACAAACCGTTAAAATATCCGGATATGTTTCACGCCGCCGATCTGATGCTATTGAATAAAATCGATTTGTTACCTTATCTTAGCTTCGATTTAGATCGCTGCATCGCTTACGCGAAACAAGTCAACCCCAAGCTCAGGGTATTGGCTTTATCGGCCGCCACCGGCGAAGGCATGGACAACTGGTTGCAATGGCTGCTGGCGGAACAGCAATTGTTGCAAATCACCTACCGCTGAGGAAACTATGTGTCTGGCTATCCCCGCCAAAATTCTGAGTCTTGACGCCGCGACCGGCAACGCCACCGCCTGCCTGGATGAGGTCAAGGTTGAAATATCGCTGGCTTTGCTCGACGCCGCCGACGTAGGCGATTATGTGCTGGTGCATGCCGGCTTCGCGCTCTGTAAACTGGACGAGCAAGAAGCCCTGGCGACCTTGGCGCTATTCGAGCAAGCCGGCTTCGGCCATCCGGCATGAAATACCTAGACGAATTCCGCCAGCCGCGGCTTGCCCGGCAATTGGCGGCGGCTATAAGCGACGCGGTCCGCCCCGGCCGCCGCTATCGGATCATGGAGTTCTGCGGCGGCCATACGCACGCCATTTACCGCTATGGGTTGCCTGACCTGATGCAAGACCATGTGGAGTTTATTCACGGCCCCGGCTGCCCGGTGTGCGTGTTGCCGACCAACCGGCTGGAAGCGGCCATGCATTTGGCCCGTCAGGGTGTGATTTTGTGTACCTACGCCGACATGTTGCGCGTGCCGGCCAACAAGCGCCAAACCCTGGCGGGCCTCAAGGCCGAAGGCTTGGATATCCGTAGCGTTTACTCCACCTTGGATGCGTTAGAGATTGCCCGCCGGGAACCTGAACGGGAGGTGGTGTTCTTTGCCATTGGTTTTGAAACCACTACTCCGGCCACCGCGATGGCCGTGAAACTTGCCAAGGCCCAGGGTTTGCGCAATTTTTCCGTGTTCTGCAACCATGTGCAAACTCCGGTCGCGATGCGGGCCATACTGGACGCCGAGGAACCGGCGCAGTTAGATGGTTTTCTGGGTCCGTCGCATGTCAGCGCTATTATTGGGGTAGAGCCTTATCAGCCATTTGCCGATGATTATCAAAAACCGGTGGTGATCGCCGGCTTTGAGCCGCTAGACATATTGCAATCGGTGCTGCAACTGATTAGACAGATTAATGCCGGCCTATGCCGGGTGGAAAACGAATACAGCCGGGCGGTCAGCCCCGGCGGCAATGCAAAAGCTAAAGAGCTGATGGCCGAGGTGTTCACCACGCGCGCCAGTTTCGGCTGGCGCGGTTTGGGGGAGATTCCCGGCAGCGGTTTATGCTTGACCCAGGAATACGCGACTCAAGATAGCGAACAACGATTTGAGATTCCGGATTTCGTGTCGCATGAACACCGCCATTGTGAATGCCCCGCCATATTGCGCGGCCAAAAAAAACCGCAAGACTGCAAGCTGCTGGGCGTGGCCTGCACCCCTGAAACGCCGCTGGGCTCTTGCATGGTGTCCTCGGAAGGCGCTTGCGCCGCTTGGTGGAATTACGGCCGCCAACGCGCGGCGGTCGCGGTGTAAGCCGTGTCTCCCGCGCGTATCGATTTTAAAAACGGTAAGGTGGAGTTGCGCCATGGCGGCGGCGGCCGGTCCTCGGCGCGGCTGATTGATCAGCTGTTTTTGCGTTATTTCGACCATCCGCAACTGCGGTTGCAAAACGACCAAGCGATTTTCAGTCCCCCGCCCGGGCGGCTGGTGATCAGTACCGATGGCCATGTGGTGTCGCCGCTGTTTTTCCCTGGCGGCGATATCGGCGGCTTGGCGGTGCACGGCACGGTCAACGACGTGGCCATGGCTGGGGCCAGACCGCTCTATTTGACCGCCGGCTTTATTCTGGAAGAAGGTTTGGAACTGGCGGTGCTGGAGCGGATCGTCGCCAGCATGGCCCAAGCGGCCGGCTTGGCCGGCGCGCCCATCATCACCGGCGACACCAAGGTAGTGGAGCGCGGTAAAGGCGACGGGGTGTTTATCACCACCACCGGCATCGGCGTGGCCGCCGCCGGGGTCAATATTTCCGCCGAACGCGCCGCGCCGGGCTGCGCCATTTTGCTCAGCGGCAGCATCGGCGATCACGGCATGGCCATCATGGCCGAACGCGCCGATTTGCCGTTCCGCAGCCAAATACAATCCGACAGCGCGGCATTGCATACCCTGGTGGAGGCCATGTTGCAAGCGGCCGGCCCGGCCATTCGTTGCTTGCGCGATCCGACCCGCGGCGGACTGGCCAGCGCGCTAAACGAATTGGCGCGGCAGTCCAAAACCGGGATGCGGATAGTCGAAAGCCTGATCCCGGTGAAACCGGCGGTGCGCGCCGCTTGCGAAATTTTGGGGCTGGACCCGCTGCACGTGGCCAACGAAGGCAAGCTGATCTGCATCTGTGACGCGGAAGCCGCCGAAACCTTATTGGCTGCCATGCGCCGGCATCCGCTAGGCCGGGAGGCGGCGATCATCGGCCAAGTCAGCGCCGACCCGCATGGCTTTGTGGAAATGCAGACCGTATTCGGCGGACGCCGGATCGTGGATTGGCTCAGCGGAGATCAATTGCCGCGCATCTGCTGATGGCGGCGCTGGCGGTTCGGTTGCGCGGTGTCGTGCAAGGGGTGGGTTTCCGGCCCTATCTCTGGCGGCTGGCCACCGAGTTGCATCTAAAAGGCCGGGTGTGGAACGACGGTCATGGCGTGATGCTGCATGTTTACGGCCCGCGGCAAGCGATAGACCGGCTGCTGGAATTGATTCCGCGGCAACTGCCGCCGTTGGCGCGGCTAGACAGTCTGGAGACTTTGCCGTTATCCGGTTCAGCCGCGCCTACCGGTTTCTTGATTGCGGACAGCCAGCCCGCGGGCGACGGGGCCGCGATGAGCGCCGACGCCGCCACTTGTCCGGAGTGTCTGGCGGAAATCCACGACCCCGGCGACCGCCGCTACCGCTATCCGTTCACAAATTGCACGCATTGCGGGCCGCGGCTGTCCATCGTGCAAGACCTGCCCTACGACAGGTCGCGCACCACGATGGCGGCGTTCCCGCTGTGCGCGGCCTGCGCAGCGGAATATGCCGATCCGGCTAGCCGCCGTTTCCACGCTCAAGCCGTCAATTGTCCGGACTGCGGCCCGCGCCTGGAATTGATGGACAGCCAAGGGCGGACGCTGGCCGGCGGCGAAGCGGCGCTAAGGCAGGGCATCACGTTATTGCGCCAGGGCCGCATCATCGCGGTCAAAGGCCTGGGCGGTTTTAATCTGGTTTGCGATGCCGCGAATGCCGATACCGTGGCCTTATTGCGCCGCCGGAAACAACGTCGCGCCAAACCGTTCGCGCTGATGGCGCGGGATGTGGACTGCATTAGCCGCTATGCCAATCTAAGCGACATCGAATCCAAGGCCTTGCGGGATACAAGCGCGCCGATTGTGATTCTGTCCGCCGACGGCGCGCCGCTGCCGCCGGCTATCGCCCCCGGTCTGCGGCAACTGGGCTTCATGCTGCCGTACACGGGGTTGCACAGCTTGCTGTTGCAGGATTTCGACGCGCCGTTGGTGTTCACTTCCGCGAACATCAGCGACGAACCGCAATGCACGGACAACCGGCAAGCTTGGCAAGAATTGCAAGGAGTCGCCGATTTTTGGCTATGGCACGATCGCGGCATCAGCAATCGCCTGGACGATACCGTGGCGAGATTGATGGCCGGCAAAATCCGGGTCTTGCGCCGCGGCAGGGGCTTAAGCCCGGAGCCCTTGCAATTGCCGGCGGAATTTAAATCCCTGCCGCCGTTGCTGGCGCTGGGCGCCGATTTGAAAAACAGTTTTTGCATGCTCCAAAACGGTCAGGCGCTCGTGTCGCAACATATCGGCGATTTACAACAGCCGGCGGTGCAAGCCGCTTACCGGAGCAGTTTGGACTGGTATACCCGCGTTTACCGGCATCGGCCGCGGGCCATCGCCGTGGATTTGCATCCGGGTTATTTATCCAGCCGGTACGGACACATTTTGGCGGAGCGGCTGCAGATTCCCTGCTTGCCGGTGCAGCACCACCATGCTCATCTGGCCGCCTGCCTGGGCGAACTGGGTTACCCAATGCACGGGCCGCCGGTGTTGGCGGCGATTTTCGACGGCACCGGCCTAGGCGTGGATGGCAGCTTATGGGGAGGTGAGTTTTTACTCGGCGATTACCGCCAATTTAGCCGCTTGGGCTTTTTGCAACCGGTCGCGCTGCCCGGAGGCGAGCAGGCGATCCGCCAACCTTGGCGTTGCTGTTATGCGCAATTGACGCATTACTTCGATTGGGCCGCGCTTGAACAACGTTATGCGGACCTGGAGATCATAGAGCATTTACGGCGACAACCCTTGGCTACGCTTGACGCCATGCGGCGGCAAGGCCTGAATAGCCCGCTATCCAGCTCTTGCGGCCGGTGGCTGGATGCTTTCGCCGCCGCGCTGGGATTGCATTATCGGCAAATAGACTACGAAGGCCAAGCGGCTATCGCGCTGGAGGCGTTGGCCGCGCCGGTTTTCGCCGCGCAAGCGCCTTATCCGGGCGCTTGGCGCATCGAAAGCCGCGACGATAGCTTGGCGCTCAGCTGGCAAGCCTTGTGGCTGGCGGTGCTGGACGATTTGCAAGCCGATAGAGACAAAAGCGTCATCGCCGCCCGGCTGCTGCAAACGCTGGCGGCCGGTTGCGTGGCATTATTGCTGGAGCTTAGCCGGACGCGGGGCGCCGAGCAGGTCGTACTCAGCGGCGGCGTGTTTCAAAATAAGCTTTTGCTGGAAAGTTTCTACCGGCATTTGACCGGCAACGGCAAAACCGTGCTGATACCGGAGCGCTACCCGGTGAATGACGGCGGTATCGCGCTAGGCCAGGCCTTGGTGATAGCTTGCCGCTTTTAGCCAAGGCATGAACGTGGATGGCATCGGCGCATGCTATTGCTTGGTATCGCTAAAGTTTGTATGACGTTAGGAAAATCCTTAGGCGGCGTTGTCAATCAATACTTGGCTTAGCGATTGGCATTCGCTGTCCGTCAGTTCAAAGTCGAAAATTGCCAAATCTTCTTGCATATGCGTTGCCGAGGCGGTTCCGGTCAAGGGTTGGATGCCGAGCTGGGTCACGAAGCGGAAAAAAAGCTGCGCGGCGGTTTTTTGATAGCGCGTCGCCAATGCGTGAACCAGGGCATGATCCAGAATGGCCGGATTGGCGGTCAAGGTCCAAAAACTTTGGTAAATAATATGGCTACGCAGGCAAAAGGCGCGAATGTCTTGATCATATGCGGTTTGGGCATGGAACCGGTTTTGCACGATAGCCGGCTTGATTTCGGCGTTTTGATAAAGAAATTTCAAGGTTTCCAAGTCGTAACAATTGCTGACGCCCAGTTGCCGGCAAGCTTGCGTGGCTTGAATCCGTTCCATGGCTCGCCAGACTTCCATCAGTTGCCGCCGGTCGGACAGCGGCGAATGCAGTACCCAGCCATCCAGATACGTCGTTTGTAAATTGTTTAAAGAGGCCTGGAATGATTGTTGGACTTGTTCGGCCAAGGGTGCGTCGGCGTCATAGGGGATTTGCAGCGGATCGTGTCCGTTTAACGGCGTGAACTTGGTTTGCAGATACAATTGCTCCCTGCTAACGATGTTTTCTTGAATGCAGCGGGCAACACCCAGTCCGACGCCGGCTTCATGATAATGCTTGGGTTGACAGGCCGTATCCACGCCGCGGAATCCTAGTTTAATGGCCTGTTCAACCAGCGGGGAGGTTGCGTTTTTCTTCCAGGCCGTGCCGTAAAGGATGGCCGGCATTTTGACGCCGTAGGCGGAAACGAGTTCAGGTATGAATGGCATGTCGGTTTGGTTTAGGTTGATGTGCATGGCTGACTATCGTGCGGTGATTTGCCGGCAGCTCAAGCGCCGCCATATTTGAAATATGTCCAATAGATAAAATAGCCTACGCCTAATATGGCCATGATTCCCGCGTAAACGATGGAAACGGGTTTGCGGATTTTAGGCAGCGCCAGCAGAAATAGAAAGATGATTAGCGCCAGTAAGTGTCTCTCGCCGATTTGGGTATTAAACGAGTAGGCGATGATGAGAAAAGTACAAATGGTGAAAAGTCTTAAATCCCAGAGTGAAGACACATTTCGCCAAACCGTGGTATAAAACAATAGCCCGCAGCTTGTTAAAATAAACATGCCAATAGACGTCAGCCAGGGGCTGATTTTGGCGGGAAGAGAAATAATGCGGAATGTGATACCGGTAAATTTGCCGGGGGCTTGCACTAAATCGGTAAATTCAGGCTGATAGAACATCACCAGCAAAATGGCCGCCGCGGCGCAGATTATCCATTGCGGCAAGCTGATTTTATACCTTAATTGCCATTGGTAGGGGGCGAAAAAGTAAAAACCCAGTAAGGCGAATATAGCCGTCACATTATAGGGTGTGAGGGCTAGGGAATGCATATTAAAATTGGGATGGGTTAGTCCTTGCCATTGCAGAAACAGCCATGCCGGGGCCAGCAGCGGCAAAAACAATATTGCGCTAAGATATAAGGTCTTAAGCAAACGGCCGCCAAGCTTGCCATCCTTGCCATCTTGGGCGCGAAGCGCGGTGATCAAATAGGTGAGCGCGATAGCCGCCGGCAGCATTAAATAAAATTGTTGGCACAGCACGGCCAGCGAAAAGCAGGCGCCGGCCAGAAAGTTCGCCCATAGACTATTTTCCTTATCATCCAATATGAATAAGCCTAAGAGGGCAAAAAATAATCCGAAATTGATGGCGTAGAATACAAAGGAATGCGTAAAAAAATAGGGATAGAAGAGCAAAACGAAATAGCAATATTGATCGGCTCCATGTTTCTTTAATAGGTGGATGCCAATCAAGAACGCACAGAGGGACACTAAGCCGGTAATGATTCTGGCCAGAATCAGGGATAAACCGGTCAGTTTGGCGGCAATAGCCACCATGATATACGGCAATGGCGTATTGGCTGATGAATAGAGTTCGTTAAACAAGGCATTGAAGCCATTTTCATAAAAATTCAATGCATTGGGATAATGAAATAGGGTTTCATCCAGGTGAAAGCTATTGACTTGTAAAAGTGAAATGACGAAAAAAATCGCGAAGATTAATATGGATATCCCTTCCACCGTTCTATTTTTTGATTGGCGGATGAAATGGTCCCAACTATTGATCAACATAATATATTTCCGTTCGTAAACTGTTAACAATAAGTGCCTATGCATGATAAATCAGGCGTTACAGCATGGTAAGCCTTTGATTTGTAATGATACAAATACCGGAAAAGTTATGTGCAAGTACTTAAGTCTCTGCGTATAGTCATAGGGGTAGCCTATGGTCTGGCAAGCCGAGGGTATTTGTCTAAGGACGCCGTGTATACATCAAAGGCTTGACAGCAGCATGCGGCAAGTATAGCCGATGTTGCTAGCCGGGGGAACCTGGAGGGCCAGGAAGAGCGTTGCATCCGCCGGGCCTTTCGGCGTAGCAAGCGCTAGGGGCTGAACACCGCCATCAGGCAAGGCCGGATTGGCCCTTACACGCTTTTACGTAGCCATGGCGATAGGTCCCGGCTGAAAGGGGTTGCGTTTTTTTGCAATACATTTTTTGCAATTAATTTTTTTGTAATACAATAATGTACTAACATCATACTGTTAACATCGCTTTCCGCCGCTGGCGGGCCGGGAATGGGCGGAATATTTTTGTAGCGCTAGTTATCTGAAAATAATGGAAAAAGAAAGAATTTTATTAGGCGTGAACATAGACCATATCGCCACCTTGCGCCAGGCGCGGGGTACGCGTTACCCCGATCCCTTGCAAGCGGCCTTAGTGGCGGAACAAGCGGGGGCTAACGGGATTACCGCGCATTTGCGCGAGGATCGGCGGCATATCCAAGACCGGGATATCTATTTGTTAAAGGAAATGTTGCAAACCCGGTTGAATTTAGAAATGGCGGTGACCGGCGAAATGCTGGACATTGCCGAGCGAGTGCGTCCGCATGCCTGTTGTTTAGTGCCTGAGCGGCGCGCGGAATTGACTACGGAAGGCGGCTTGGACGTTTTAGGCGGTTTCGAGCGGGTTAAGGCCGCATGCACGCGCTTGAGTGAAGCCGGCGTGGAAGTGTCTTTGTTTATCGACCCCGACCCAAGGCAAATCGATGCGGCTGTCGCCGCTGGCGCGCCGGTGGTTGAACTGCATACCGGCCGTTATGCCGAGGCGGACAGGGCCGAGCAATTTCTTGAACTGGAGCGCCTCCGCGCCGCGGCGGCGCATGCCAAGCAGGCCGGATTGCAAGTGAACGCCGGTCACGGCTTGCATTTACATAATGTGGAGGAAATCTGCCGCATTCCGCAAATTACCGAGTTGAATATCGGGCATTCGATTATCACGCAGGCCTTATTTTCCGGTTTGGATTTGGCGGTGCGCGATATGAAACGGGTTATGCGAGCGGCGCGGGCGGAAATTTAATAACGTTGGAGCGATGACATGAATTGGGTGGACGCGGGGCCGGACGAATTGGTTGAAGGCGAATATTTGACGGCCGATCTGAGCGGCGGCGAGGCATTGGTTTATAAGCTGAACGGCGAATATCTTGCCGTGGCCAATGTATGCAGCCATGACGGCGGTGAAATCGCCGGCGGTTTGGTCGCCGATGGCCAAATCGAGTGTCCCCGGCACGGCGCGCGTTTTTGCTTGAGAACCGGCGCGGCTTTGTGCGCGCCGGCGTATGAAGGGATTCAGGTTTATCCGGTGCGCGTTGGCGAAGGCCGCATTTGGGTGGGCGACGGGTATTGATAGGGCTCCTTGAAAAACTAACATTTTTACCATTTTGGCGAACTTAAGCACTTGTTATTATTGGGGTGCGTTTTTCAAAAATGAGGTTTTTCGAAGTGCCGGATAGTGTTTTTTCAGGTTTTTTAAATGATTGATGAATACTGATCGGTAGCTTCAAACCGCGCTTGGCGCGTTATTGGCGGCTTTCTTTGCCGTCTTGGGTTAAAGTTGATAAAATTACTGGGTAATTATTTAAATAGGTGTATGTCATGAGCGTGGTTGAAAAAATTGAACAAACGTTGAACTTAAGTCCCGTGGTGTTGTTCATGAAAGGGGTTCCGGATTTCCCGCAATGCGGCTTCTCCAGCCGTGTGGTGCAAGTGCTGCAATTGTGCGGCGCGGAATACACCGCCGTGAATATATTGGAAGATAACGAGTTGCGCGAGGGGCTTAAAAGCTACTCGAACTGGCCGACCTTTCCGCAACTGTATGTTAACGGCGAGTTGATCGGCGGTTGCGATATCGTGCTGGATTTATATAATAAAGGTGAATTACAAAGCTTGTTGGGCATAGCCGCCGAGCATTAATTCGTTCATTGACTTAGGCTTTTTGGGCGCAGGGGCGGGCGTTGACCGCATTTTCCAAATCGGTCAGCCGCCGCCAGCGATTGACGATACGGCAAAATAATTCGGCGGTTTGCTCGGCGTCATATAATGCCGAGTGAGCGCGGGCGTTATCCCATTCCAGGCCGGCCGCCTCGGCGATCTTGGCTAATACGGTTTGGCCGTAGACCAAGGCGCCCAGGGTAGCGGTGTCGAAACTGCTGAACGGATGAAACGGGCTGCGCTTATGATTGGCGCGTTCGATGGCGGCGTTGAGAAAACCTATGTCGAAAGCCGGATTATGTCCAACCAGAATGGCGCGTTTGCATTCGTTACGTTTGACCGCCGCTTTTATCGGCGCGAAGAGTTTGTTCAGCGCGTCCTTTTCCTCTATCGCCATGCGGAACGGGTGGTATGGGTCTATGCCGTTAAATTTCAGCGCCGCGGCGTCCAGTTCGGCATTTTTAAAAGGTATAATGTTGCAGTGATGCTTCTCTGTAATACGGAGCCAACCTTCGGTGTCGATTTCGACAATGATGGCGGCGATTTCCAATAGCGGATTTTTTTTGGCGTTAAAGCCCGCTGTTTCTATGTCGACGATAACCGGCAAATAGCCTCTGAATCTTTGGGCTAGTGGTTGGATGGCGAATTCCATGTTGAAGTTGGTTTTTTTACGCGTTATTGTGTGCTATGTTACGCTAGTTTTCCCCTGGTTCAAACGCTATTCGGAACTTTAAAGGTAAATGATCATGTATTTTAAGAAAAATAAATTGTCAGTTGCATGCTTAGGCCTGAGCTTGGCCGCCGCGCTGTCTGCTTGCTCCGTCACGGCTCCGCGTTCGGCGACGGCAGACCCGCAGGACCCTTGGGAAGGTATGAACCGGCACACGCAAGCGTTTAACGACAATTTGGATGATTACGTGATGAAGCCGCTGGCTCAAGGCTATAACTGGATAATGCCCGATTTCGCGCATCACGCGGTAACCAATTTTTTTAGCAATTTGGACGATATTGGGGTAACCGCCAACGATGCGCTGCAAGGCAAGTTGGATCAATCGTGGCAAGACGGCGCGCGGTTGTTGGTCAACACCACGGCCGGTTTGGGCGGTTTCATCGACTGGGGTTCCGAGATGGATTTACCCAAGCATAATGAAGACTTCGACCAAACCCTGGGTCAATGGGGCGTGGGAACCGGTCCGTATTTGGTGTTGCCCTTGTTCGGTCCTAGTTCCGCCCGTGGATTTTTGGGCTTGTTGACGGATTTGGCCTTGAATCCGATCAGCTATACCGGTATTTATTTCGGCTCCAACAATTATGTATCTTACGCCGTATCCGGCGGTTTGGGCGTGTTGAAGGCGGTGGATACGCGTTCCAATTATTTGGGTTTGGAGAAAGTGGCTTCCGAAGCCGCGCTTGACCGTTATGATTTTTTCAAAAATGCTTATTTTGAGCGGCGTAATTATTTGGTCAATGACGGCAACGTACCCGAGGAAGACGTGTTGAAATTTGAGGAAGAGAAAGGTCAAGGCATGGGGCCGATTAGTCCGTATTAATTTCTTCGCTTGAATGGTTAAGCTAATCGCGCGCGCCGGCTAACAGGGTTTTTGGGTTGGAGCTTGTCGAATTTTTTGCTTAATCCGAGACAATCGCGCTAAGCCGTCGGTAACATGCCGGCCGCCAAGTCCTGGACTGGTTGGCGCGATTGACTGGGTTATGTCTGCTAAAAAAGCCGGTGATTCCAGCCTACGGGCCGGCGGCTATCTTAAGTCCTAGGCGACTCACCTTAGAAGTTATTTTATAGGGCCTATGAGGAGTGGTTGATATAAACCATATGTTTTTTTATAATTTGGTTTAAATAAACCAGACATGCGTTGACTGCGGGAGGCGGTATGGCGTTGACGCCTAGGCAATCGGCATTTGTGGATGAATATTTGTTGGATTTCAATATGGTGCAAGCGGCGGTGCGCGCCGGTTACGCCAAGTCCACGGCGCAAGGCAAGGCTTATGCTTTGTGTTTGCAGCCGGAGGTGCAAGCGGCGATTGCGCGGAGAATCCGGGCGCGCGCCGAGCGTCTGGCCCTGGATCAAGACCGGGTGTTATTGGAAATAGCGCGGGTTGCGTTTAATGATCCGCGGCGGGCCTTTACCGAAGATGGGCGTTTATTGCCGGTGCATGCCTGGCCTCCAGAATTGGCGGCGGCGGTGGCCTCGGTGAAAGTGTTACTGGTAAAAGGGCCGGACGGTGAGGTCATAGGCGAGACGCAGGAAATTAAGTTCTGGGATAAAGGCAAGCAATTGGCCCTGGCGGCGCGGCATTTGGGCATGCTGCAGGATAAGGTGGAAGTCAGTTCGCCGATTACGCAATTATTACAGGAGGCGCGGGAACGTGTGCGCAAACCGACGCATGACTGACCGACAGATTGACCGACAGACTGACCGGCGCTTGATCGACCAACGTTTGACCGAGGATTTGGCGGGTTTTTACGCCGATCCGCTAGGTTTTGTCATGTACGCTTATCCGTGGAATCAGGACAAGGCGCTGCAAATCGTGCCCTTGCACGAGGTTTATCGGGAGCGATTTTCCAGCCGCTTCGGTCCGGACTTGTGGGCGTGTCAGTTATTGGACGAGATTGGCGGATTGGTGCGGCAACGCAATTTCGACGGCGTGCACGCGGTGGAAGCTATTCGGGTGGCGGTGGCTTCGGGTCATGGCATCGGCAAGAGCGCGATTACCGCTTGGTTGGTGAACTGGATCATGTCGACCCGACCGTTCGCCAAGGGCATTGTTACCGCGAATACCGCGGAGCAGTTGGCTAGCAAGACCTGGGCGGAGATCAATAAATGGACCAAGCGTTCGATTACCGCGCATTGGTGGAAAATCAGCGCCGGCAAGGCGATGATGTGCATGCGTCATGTCGAGCATCCAGAGAGTTGGATGGTGTCCGCCCAAACCTGCCGCGAGGAGAACGCCGAGTCGTTCGCCGGTTTACACGCGGCGAATTCGACCCCGTTTTATATTTTCGACGAGGCGTCGGCGATACCGGACGCCATTGCCGAGGTGGCGGAGGGCGGTCTGACCGACGGCGAACCGATGTTCTTCAAATTCGGCAATCCTACCCGCAATAGCGGCGATTTCCATCGCTGTTTTCACGGCTTGCGTCATCGTTGGCTGCGGCGGCAGATCGATAGCCGTAGCGTGGCCATCACCAATAAACAATTGATAGAGCAGTGGATAGAAGACTACGGCGAAGACTCGGATTTTGTCAAGGTGCGGGTGCGCGGCATGTTTCCGAATCTTTCGGTGCGGCAATTCATAGGCGCGGCCGACGTGGACGCCGCGTTTGGCCGTGAGTTACGTCAGGAGCAGTTCTCCTTCGCGCCCAAAATTTTGACTTGCGACCCGGCTTGGGAGGGGGATGACATGCTGGTGATAGGGCTGCGTCAGGGTTTGTTGTTCAAGTTATTGTTGTCGCTGCCGAAAAATGATAATGACATTCATATAGCAAATATATTGGCCCGTTTTGAGGACGAGCATGCGGCGGACGCGGTATTTGTGGACGCCGGCTACGGCACCGGGATTGTTTCGGCGGGAGAAAGCATGGGGCGCGATTGGCGGTTGGTGTGGTTTGCCGCGCAGGCGGCTGATCCGGGTTGTGTGAACAAACGCGCGGAGATGTGGAAGCTGATGCGCGATTGGCTGAAGCAAGGCGGATGCATTCCCGTCGACCAAGAATTGTACGCCGAACTATTGGGGCCGGAGACCGTGCCGCGCCTGGACGGCAAGATCCAGATCGAGAGTAAGCAGGATATGAAGCGGCGGCGCTTGCCGTCGCCGAATAAAGCGGACGCCTTGGCGTTGTCGTTTGCCTTTCCGGTGCGGGCGAAATCCGCGGGGCAAGTCAACGCGGGCCGCGGCGGCGGAGACGCGGGATTGGGACACGATCCTTTTGCCAGGTGGTGAATATGCAAAGAGAGGAATAGGCCAAGATGAATAGGCAAGGTGGCGAATATGATTGAATGGTTGCGGGCAAAGACGAATCCGGCGCCGGCGCATTACGATTGTTTGATGTTGCTGGCTTCCGGCGAAGTGGTTTTGGGCCGGGCGTCGCGGGAGCTGCCCATAGTGGCTTGGTCGGTATTGAACCGGCCCAGTTGGGTGCAGGGCAAGCAATTAAGGCCGGGGCATGCGCGCGGGGAAAGGCATCCGCGCGTGTTTTTATCCGATGCCGATTGCGAGTTGATTCGCGAATTATACGGAGATGGCGGTGTGACCACTTATGCGGAGTTGGCGCGCAAATTTGAATGCGGCAAATCCACCATACGCGATATTGTGAAGTGCCGGACGCGATTTAACGGTTAGCTATTTAATCAGGTTGCCATTGATCAGGTTGCCGCCTAAATGATGCATACCGGCGGAACTTTATGCAGTTAAGCGGTCTTATAGAGACGTGGTCATGTTACTTACATGGGATGAGCTGAATGCAATGAAGGGCATCGCTCGCGAACCTTCGCGGGATATCAGATTGATGATCATAGTGCATCCTATTTTTGTATCACCGCGGCTCTTTGGTAATGAGATAGTTTCATGTTGTTAACTTTTGCCTTTCGGCGACTGGCGTATGCTCTTTTTGGGTTGAGCGGACCGCTATTCGGGATGACGGCCCGGAATCGCCGA
Source organism: uncultured Pseudomonadota bacterium (assembly GCA_903928965.1). Lineage (GTDB taxonomy): Bacteria > Pseudomonadota > Gammaproteobacteria > Methylococcales > Methylomonadaceae > Methylomonas. The sequence continues at coordinate 378 of CAIYSZ010000026.1, read as the reverse complement.
TAGGATAACCCGCCTCCTCAAACCACATGGACGTATTTTAGGGCGGAAGTTTTTTCCGCCCTTTTTTTTACCCGTTAAGCCTTTTTACCCGTTAAGCCGTTAGTCATAATTCTCAATTTCGCAGGACTTTTAACATGGTTTTTTTGTTAGCCGCTTGTGTAGTCTAGGCCGCGGCGTTTTCAGGAAATTCGGCCCCCAAGTCCTGAGCAGGGTCTGAGGTTTCGGTTTCCGGTGGCTGTGGTTCGGCGTCCGGTTCCGGCGGCGGCAACACTTCGCCGCGCATCAAGGCGTCGATTTGGAATTTGTCTATGGTCTCCCAATCCAATAAGGCGTGCGCCATGTTGTGCAAGATGTCCATATGCTCGCGCAATAGACTCT